>CAYVRN010000020.1:0-40422 GCA_964453855.1 uncultured Rhodobacterales bacterium | reverse complement strand
TCGCCGGCCCGAACCCGACATGGTTGAATGCCGCGAATACCTGCCGCCCGAAGCCACGGCAGCCCTGATTCTCAGCTTTGATGGCACCACAGAAGCCCTGCCCGAACTCGTCATCCGATTCCGCGCCGAAGCCGCCGATGCCGGTTACCTGGTGGAAAACGATGTCTATGTCAGCGTGCCTCAGAAAAACGGCCAGCGCTTGCAGGTCCGCCGCGAAGACCAGAAACTAATGCGCACGATGGACGAGCTTTACGAACGCGCAGGCGGCGTTCCCAGCAAAAGCTAATCCCAAAAAGCTGACCCGCTCTTCATCCTTGCCCAAGTACGCCCGAGGGACGCCGTGACAGGCTTGTCTGCCGCCCGGAGGGCACGGCCGCAAGGCCGCCGACGACTGATAGTCGTGCGCAGAAAGGCGCGCCATCGGAAAACAGTCATTTTCGGAGTATGGTCGGGGCGGCGAGATTCGAACTCACGACCCCCTGTACCCAAAACAGGTGCGCTACCAGACTGCGCTACGCCCCGACACAACCGCTGTCTAATGTGCGTTTTCAGGAAAGAAAAGGGGGAAAAGTACCTTTTCCTCAGGATTAATTATCGCAGGGCCATGCGGCGATATCTTGATCAATCAAACGGTGCTGCATCTGACTGCCCGGAACAATCCCCATAAGCTTTGAGATGCCGCCGTTGATCTCGAGAACATACTGGATATCGGTACCGCCTGGGATGATCGTTTCATCCAGCGGCTGCGCCATATGGTGGACAGCTCGGATGGTGCCATCCTGCGCCGCAAAGATCATATCAAGGGGAATAAGAGTGTTGCGCATCCAGAAACTGACGCTTCGTGGAAAATCATAGACGAACAACATCCCTGACCGGGCGGGCAGGGTTTCCCGATACATGAGGCCAAGCATGTGCTTTTCCGGTGTGTCGGCAATCTCGACATTGAAAGCGGCTTGCCCCCAATCACCTCGGAGGGAAACTTGGTTGGGGCTACACCCGTCGGCACTAACCGAACCTGCAGTCAGCAGTAGAATTAGTGCGAGTCCAAGGCGCCTCATTGTTTATCCGATCTGTAGTCCAGTCTCCCAAGCACAGACCTCGGCTGCCATTTTTCCGCGACGGCCGTCAATGATCCGAAGCGCAACCGCTTCTCCGGGCATCAGATTGGCCAAACCGGACCGACGCAAAACCTCGATGTGTACAAAAATATCCTGATCACACCCAAAGGCGTTTGCAAAGCCAAAACCTTTGCCTTTGTCGAACCATTTCACCCGCGCGGGCTTTAGTGGCGCATTTCTCAGTTCTTCTGCAGAAACATCTGAAAAGTCCTCGAGAGGTGGCGTTTCATCTCCAACTTCTTCGGACCAGATTTCAAGGATCTCTGTAGCCTGTACGCCCTTGGACGTTTCTTGAATCTTCAACTCGATGTTTACTCCGTCCGCGACCGAGCTTTGACCAAAGTTGCGCAACACATTTGCATGCAACAGAATGTCAGGGCCTCCGCTATCGGAAACCACAAACCCAAACCCTTTCGCAGGATCGAACCACTTAACGCGCCCTAAGACGCGCTCTAGGCACTCTTCTATTGCCAATTCCATAATCCGTTCGTCTCTCACCCCAATGCGACATTAATCGCGCCAAAAGGATACATATGCAAGAAAAAATGTATGTTTGTCAGATACTTTTTAACTCACGAAACGCGAATGACGAGCTGAATTATCAGCAAAATTAGGGGTTTAAACGCAATACATTCCAATCAGTTTGATCGCCATTCTTGGTCCAGCGAAAGCGATCATGCAACCTAAAGGCTCCGTCCGCCCAAAACTCTATCTCCGTCGGGTAGATGCGGAAACCGCCCCAAAAAGGCGGACGCTTGGGCGAAGTCCCCTGTGCGGCCGTCACTTTGGCCACTTCGGCCATCAAAGCAGCGCGCGACGACAAAGGCTTTGATTGGTGCGATGCCCAAGCACCCAGTTTGCTTTTGAGTGATCTGGAGTGAAAGTATTCATCAGCATCCCTACCCTCTTCCCGAACGACTTGTCCGCGCACGCGAACTTGCCGCCGCAAAGATTTCCAGTGCATGACAAATGCGGCCTTTCCGGCGCTGTCAATTTCTTGTGCCTTTGCACTTCCATAATTGGTGTAGAAAACGAAGCTGTCCGCTTCGATTGCTTTCAGCAAAACCATGCGAGCATTAGGCATTCCCGCGCTGTCCACTGTCGAAAGCGCAATCGCATTGGGGTCGTTAATCTCGGATTGTTCGGCTTCTGACAGCCAACGACGCGCTATTTCAAACGGGTCAGCTCCTGCAAAAATACCACTGCGATCTGTCATCGGTTTGCTCCTGAGTTTGATGCTTTGGGTCCTAGGAAGCGGCTCTGGACTTGAAGGCCAACTGCCAATCGCCTAAAGATTTTCATACCGAATTTAATTGGCGCAAGGGAACGGGATGTCAACTCAACTGATGAAGGGCAAGCGCGGGCTAATCATGGGATTGGCAAACGATAAATCTATCGCATGGGGTATTGCCAAAGCCTGCTCAGATGCGGGTGCCGAACTTGCGTTTTCGTATCAAGGTGATGCCTTGAAAAAGCGCGTGGAGCCGCTGGCGACACAACTGGGCAGCAACATCGTCCTACCCTGCGACGTGTCCGACGAGGCATCCATTGATGAACTCTTCTCGGCCTTGGAGAAAACGTGGGGTAAACTCGATTTTGTCGTCCACGCTATTGGCTTTTCCGACAAAAACGAACTGCGCGGTCGCTACGTGGACACCAGCCGCGACAACTTTACCATGACGATGGACATTTCGGTCTATAGCTTCACAGCTGTCATGCAACGTGCAGAAAAGCTGATGACTGAAGGCGGTAGCGCAGTCACTCTTACTTATTACGGTGCGGAACGTATCATGCCGCATTACAACGTCATGGGCGTCGCAAAAGCCGCGCTCGAGGCATCTGTCCGTTATCTGGCAGAAGATCTTGGCAAGGATGGCATTCGGGTCAACGCAATCTCGGCGGGTCCGATCAAAACCCTCGCTGCAAGCGGGATCGGTGATTTCCGATACATAATGAAATGGAATGAATATAACTCGCCCCTCCGCCGGAACGTCAGCATTGATGATGTGGGCGGTTCGGCGCTATACCTGCTCAGTGATCTGAGCGCAGGTGTTACTGGCGAAACACACCATGTAGACGCGGGCTATCATATCGTTGGCATGAAAGCTGTTGACGCCCCGGATATCCAGAAAGGCTGAACTATGGACCGTCTCCCCCACGAAAAAGGATTCCACGTAAGCTGGGATCAATTGCACCGCGATGCTCGGGCATTGGCATGGCGTCTCGACGGGCATGGACCTGATGATGGCGGTTGGCGCGCGGTTGTTGGAATCACCCGCGGCGGCATGGCTCCGGCTATGATTGTTGCGCGCGAACTGGATATTCGGACCGTCGATACTATCTCGGTCAAATCCTACCACGCAGGCGGTGGCAAAGCCGATCAGCGTCGCGAAGCCGAGGTGTTGAAAGCCCCTGACGCGAACGTGATGGGGGACGGAGAAGGCATTCTTGTAATCGACGATCTGGTAGACAGCGGGAAAACGCTGGAACTGGTGCGAAGCATGTATCCAAAAGCCCACTTTGCGTGCGTCTACGCCAAGCCCGAAGGTGAAAAACAGGCGGATACTTACATCACATCTGTCAGCCAGGACACTTGGATTTTCTTCCCGTGGGATATGGCTCTACAATATGTTGAACCCTATCGCGGCACTGATTAACCAAAGGCGCTGGCCCAACGATGCACCTGACACGCACACTGGCCACATTTGATCCGCCAATACCAGAAGCCAAGACCTGGGTGCGTGAAACTATGTACTCGGGTCAGGGGGCATTGCTTGATTTTTCTCAAGCGGCTCCAGCAACCGCTCCTGCTCGGGAAATGCGCGCGTTTCTAGCGGATGCCCTGCTGAACAGGACTGACATTCACCTCTACGGAGCAGTCCTTGGCCACCCTGATTTACGTGCTGCGCTCGCCGAAAAAACGGCACGTCTATATAATGGCATCGTCCGCCCCGAGCAGATCGGCATTACTTCCGGCTGCAACCATGCCTTTGCTGCTGCTATAGCGTCTTTAACGGGCGAAGGGGACGAGGTGATTTTACCGACCCCTTGGTATTTCAATCACAAAATGTGGCTCGATATGACAGGCGTTAGGGCCGTACCCCTGCTCACGGGAGAGGATTTGCTACCCTCCGTGGATCAAGCCCGCGCATTGATAACCCCGAATACCCGGGCCATCGCGTTGGTATCACCGAACAACCCGACCGGAATGGAATACCCACCTGAACTACTTGAGGCCTTTTATCTACTGGCCCGCGAAACCGGTATTTACCTGATTCTGGACGAAACCTATCGGGATTTCCGTAAGTCCGAATCTCCTGCCCACGAGATTTTTGCCGACCCGGACTGGCCAGAGGCACTCATTCACCTCTATTCCTTCTCGAAAGCATATCATCTGACCGGGCATCGGGTGGGTGCGCTGGCCACTTCGTCTGGTCGGTTGCATGAGATTGGTAAATTCATCGATACAGTCACCATTTGCCCCACTGGCGTTGGGCAGGCTGCGGCTTTGTACGGTTTGCAGAATTTGGATAGCTGGCTTGCTTCCGGACGACAGGAAATTCTGAACCGAGGCGAAGCAGCAAAGAACGTGTTTGAAGGGCTGCAATCCAAAGGTTGGGTATTGAAAAGTCATGGTGCCTATTTTGCCTACGTCGGCCATTTAGATGCAATCAAGCATCAGAATCCTGCTCGATTGCTCTTGGATGAAACCGGTGTTTTATTCCTTCCCGCGCACATGTTCCGCCCCGAAGGTGAAAGCGGAGGTGCGACTGAATTTCGAGTGGCTTTCGCAAATGCAGAGGTTTCAGGAATCGAAGAAATGGGTCGCAGGCTAAGGGATTTCAGCTTCTAGCTTGCCCCCCATCTTTCAACCGCGTAGACACCTGTTTCAAAGCAGGGGAAAGGGAAACCTGATGGCGCAAACTAAGGGTTCGCGGATATTTGTCTGGGCAATGCTGGCGATGATCATCGTCGGTCTTATCGGCTTTGGCTCGACCAACTTAAGCGGCAATATCCGTTCGATTGGATCAGTCGGCGATCAAGAGATTTCGGTAAACACTTATGCGCGTTCACTGCAGCAAGAAATTGCCGCTGCAGAAGCGCAAGTAGGAAGGTCGATTTCGTTTGCAGAAGCTCAAGCGTTTGGCATTGATGCGCGGACGCAGGCGCAGGTTATCACGGTCGCATTACTTGACGCGGAAATGTCTCGCCTCGGAGTTTCTGTTGGTGATGAAATTCTGCGTGAACAACTTCTGCAGATCCAAGCCTTTCAGGGCTTGAACGGCCAGTTCGACCGCGAGGCATATAGCTTTGCCCTTCAAAACGCCGGTCTTTCAGAAAGCGAATTTGAAGAGCAGCTCCGAAACGAAATTTCGCGTACGCTCCTTCAGTCGGCCATCCTAGGCGGAACCACAGCCAACGACACCTTTGCAAAAGCGATGGTCGGTTTCCTGCGCGAAACACGTGACCTCACTTGGTCCGAACTGACATTCGACGATCTGGAAACTACCGTCGCAGCGCCAGACGAAGCGGCGCTCAAAAGTTATTACGACGAAAACATTGCAGACTACACGCAGCCTGAAACACGTCGCATAACCTATGTTTGGCTTACCCCCGATATGATCGTCGACACGGTCGAGATCGATGAACAGGCATTGCGTGATTCTTACGCCCGGCGCGCTGACGAGTTTAACACACCCGAGCGGCGCCTGGTGGAACGACTGTCTTTCCCGGATATGTCCTCGGCGCAAGAAGCTGTTTCTCGGTTAGCGAACGGTGAGGCCAGCTTTGAAGAACTGGTTGCAGAACGCGGTCTTGAGCTAATTGACATCGACTTGGGCGACGTAACCCGCGAAGAGCTTGGCCAATCAGGTGATGCTGTATTTGCAGACGCCACGCTTGGAGTAGTCGGCCCATTGCAAACCAGCCTGGGACCCGTTGTTTACCGAGTGAATGCCATTCTATCCGCCCAGACTACGGAATTCGAAGACGCCCTGCCCTTGCTGCGCGACGAATTGGCCTATGACCGCGCGCGTCGTGTCATCGACACACTAATGAGCGATGTCGATGATATGCTAGCTGCAGGCGCCACTCTGGAAGACGTGGCGAACGACACCGAAATGCAGCTGGGCTCCATTGGCTATCACGCCGCGATTTCCGATGCGATTGCGGGCTACGCAGATTTCCGCACAGCCGCATCGCAGGTCACCACTGACGACTTCCCCGAGGTTGCGACCCTTGATGATGGCGGCATCTTCGCATTGCGCCTAGACGCAATCGAGGAAGAACAACCAGAAAGCTTTGACGCGGTAAGAGAAGCCGTCAGCGAAGACTTACTTCGCTCGCTTCAGATCGAACAACTGGAAAAGCAGGCGCAGGAGCGGATTGATGCAATTTCAAGCGGTGCCAGCTTTGCCGAATTGGGCATGACTGCAAATGTCGAAACGGCGCTCACACGAAACAGTCAGATCAGCGGCGCTCCGGCCATTCTTGCGTTGAATGCATTTGAGCTTGCCAATGCGGGTGATCTGGGCAGCCTGAATACCGGCACAAGCGTCATCATCTATCGTTTGGATGCGGTGGTCGCTCCTGATTTGACATCCGATGAAAGCACTTCACTGACCAACGTCGTGACACGTCAGATCGAAGCCGAGCTTGAGCAAGAGATTTTCGAGGCATTTGCAAATGCTGTCCGCGCGAGAACGGAAATTGAAATCAAGGATCAAGCTCTCAACGCCGTTCACGCGAATTTCCAGTAAAGGATCATCCTGTGGCGCTTACACCGTCTTTTGAAGAGTTCAGCAAGGGTTACGAAGCAGGCCGAAATCAGGTGGTCTACGCTCGTCTGGCCGCAGACCTTGATACGCCTGTGTCCCTGATGATGCGCCTGACGGGCGCCCAGAAAGACAGCTTTGTTTTGGAATCGGTCACCGGCGGCGAAGTCCGGGGGCGCTATTCTATTATCGGCATGAAGCCGGATATTATCTGGCGGTGTCACGGTGAAACTTCGAGCATCAACCGTCAGGCGCGTTTTGACCCAGAGGCATTTAGCGATCAGGACATTGATCCGCTTACAGCAGTGCGTGCGCTGATTGACGAAAGTAAAATCGCCCTGCCCGACGATCTACCTGCCGCAAGCGCGGGTCTTTTCGGATATCTTGGCTATGACATGATCCGTCTTGTCGAACATCTGCCCGATATCAATCCAGACCCGCTTGGCTTGCCGGATGCGGTGCTGATGCGTCCGTCGGTAGTTGCTGTTCTGGACGGCGTTAAGGGCGAAGTTACCGTCGTGGCACCCGCTTGGGCAGGCGACGGGCAATCGGCACGCGCCGCCTATGCACAGGCCGCAGAGCGGGTCATGGACGCGCTTCGTGATCTGGAACGCCCCCTTCCGTCGAACAACCGCGAAATGGGTGACGCATGTGAATTGCCAGAACCCACATCAAACTTCTCGCATCAAGGGTATCTTGAGGCTGTCGAGAAAGCCAAAGAGTACATTCGCGCTGGGGACATCTTTCAGGTTGTTCCCTCTCAAAGGTGGACCCAAGAGTTCCCCTACCCGCCGTTTTCGCTTTATCGGTCATTGCGGCGCACAAATCCGTCACCGTTCATGTTCTACTTCAACTTTGGCGGTTTTCAGATTGTAGGTGCAAGCCCTGAAATTCTGGTCCGCGTGTTCGGCAGCGAAGTCACCATCCGCCCGATCGCTGGAACTCGTCCGCGTGGCAAGACGCCCGAAGAGGACAAAGCGCTGGAACAGGATCTGCTGGCCGACCAAAAAGAACTGGCCGAACACCTGATGCTCTTAGATCTTGGCAGAAACGACACTGGTAAGGTTTCGAAAATAGGAACCGTGCGCCCGACCGAAGAATTCATCATCGAACGCTACAGCCATGTGATGCATATCGTTTCTAATGTGGTCGGCGAATTGGCAGATGACCAAGACGCACTCTCGGCCTTGCTATCAGGGCTGCCCGCCGGAACGGTTTCAGGCGCCCCGAAAGTGCGCGCCATGGAGATTATCGACGAGCTTGAGCCTGAAAAGCGCGGCGTCTATGGCGGTGGTGTGGGTTATTTCAGCGCCAACGGCGATATGGACATGTGTATTGCCCTTAGAACAGCGGTCGTGAAAGACCGGAACGTCTACATTCAGGCCGGGGGCGGAGTTGTCTACGACAGTGACCCCGAGGCCGAATTTATGGAAACGGTCAACAAATCGAAAGCAATCAAGGCCGCCGCGGCAGACGCTGCCCGTTTTGTTACCACCGCCAATTGATCCGGTTTATTGCTGTAAAACAGCCGAGATAGGTGCCAGTGCCACGCTGCTGGCCCTATCCTGCAAACCCCAAAGCAACAGCGCGGAAATGGTTGCTGGCCGCAAACGCCCGACCATAACGATTTGGTCTACTTGTCGTGCTTTGAAAGCTGCCTGATCCAGGAAACGTCGGATTACGGTGGCATCCTGACCATTGGCATCGAAATCCCTAAATATAGTCTCGACGGGCAAATTACGGCCATCCGCGATCTGCTGTGCCGCGTTCAAACCTTTGGGGCGCAAGATCAATCCGTAACCTGATCCAGAAACTGCACGCAGTACTTCTTCCGCCAGTTCCATATTCCCCTGAAGACCACCGTCAGTGCCCTCCAACACACCAACCAGCCCCGGCATACTATCCAACGTAGGTATCAGGGCCAAGGACGGCAGATTTCCGTCCCCGTTGATTGGCAAGTCTGCCAAGGCTAAGACCTCGAAACCGCGCGCGCGGTAGGATTGCACTTTTTCAAGAGCGTCTTCGCGCAATGGATCAATCGCAAAGGTGATCGGATACGGGAAAGACGCCAAGGCATCAGCGTTGATATTAAACTCTCCGGTGTCGATCAAAACAATCGAAAGAAGGGGGCGATTATCTGAGTTCGTGAACGCCTCGGCGTTGGCCACTAGCGGGCTATTGCCGTCTGTGGTTACAGAAGAAACCGTCGGCAAACGGTTGGTTATGATACTATCATCCGTCTGGAGGCCGCCGTTTGAAGCAAACGTGGGCGACTGCTCTTGTGACTCTCCTTGATCGCGCGTTTCAGAGGTCTCATCCGCGGCAAGGGCGATCGAGGGCAGTTCGTCCTGTAGTTCCTCTTTGATTGCAATTTCGCCAGCATCAGATACGCGATTTTCAGGCTGGGTTACCTCTCCCGAAACCGTGAAACCTTGGTCAACAGCGGGCACATCCATCTCTACGACAGCTGAACTGTCCATGCTTTCATCGGTCATCAGAGAAACCTCGGGCAAAGCGCTCTCGACTTCCGTCACAGCAACGCTTTCATCCACGCCACCGCTTTCCGGCCGTATGGCCGAGGTGCTGTCAACAACCACCGGGCTATCGTCGACAATCGGCGCTTCCATTTGCGATAGCTCTTGCGACTGGCCAGCTGCTTGCTCAGTTTTTGGCTCTTGCTGAATATCAGCAGCATTAGACTGCTGCGCTGTATCACGAGACGCGGCTGTCTTGGTCCGTTCAGGCATTGGCAAACTCAGTGAGACAATTGCCAACAATAGCGCCATGACGAATGCGCCCGTAATCAAGCCGGTTATCAATCCGCGTACCACCCGAGTGCTCCCAATCGCTTCCAAGTCGTTTTCTCTATACTGCGCCCTCTTGACCCTTGGACGCAAGCCTGAGCATGTATAGCCCGACCAACAATGGGGCAACCAGAAGAATTCGTTGCCCGGAAACCTCGAAAGGCCGTCAGCATGCTGCTTCTGATCGATAATTACGACAGTTTCACTTATAACCTCGTGCATTATCTGGGCGAATTGGGTGCAGACGTCGTTGTGAAACGCAACGACGCCCTTTCAACACAAGACGCGCTGGCGATGAATCCGGCGGGAATTCTGCTTTCGCCCGGCCCCTGCGATCCAGATCAGGCTGGTATTTGCCTTGAATTGACAAAAGCCGCCGCTAGCGCGCGCGTGCCCCTAATGGGCGTTTGCCTTGGGCATCAAACAATTGGTCAGGCCTTTGGGGGCAATGTCATTCGGTGCCACGAAATAGTTCATGGCAAAATGGGTATGATGCACCACACCGGAAAAGGGCTTTTCCAAGGCCTTCCCACGCCATTTGAAGCCACTCGCTATCATTCTCTGGTGGTTGACCGCGATACCTTGCCTGATACTCTTGATATCACCGCCGAGCTGGAAGACGGCACCATTATGGGCCTTCAACACAAAGATCTGCCGATCCACGGCGTCCAGTTCCACCCCGAATCCATCGCTTCGCAGCACGGTCATGCCCTGTTGCAGAACTTCCTGAACGAAATGAAGGTGCCCGCATGAGTGACGCAATGAAACCGATCATCTTTGCCGCCTCTGAAGGGCCGCTGTCGCGTGCCCAAGCTGAAGCAGCGTTTGAAATGTTGTTCGAAGGCGAGGCAACCGCCGCTCAAATCGGCGGTCTGTTGATGGCGATGCGCTCGCGCGGCGAATCCGTGGCCGAATACGCCGCCGCCGCTGCGGTGATGCGCGCCAAATGCAACGCGGTCCAAGCCCCGGAAGGTGCTATGGACATTGTCGGAACCGGCGGTGACGGCAAGGGCACGCTGAACATCTCAACGGCAACGGCCTTTGTCGTAGCCGGCGCAGGAGTTCCCGTAGCCAAGCACGGTAACAAAAACCTAAGTTCTTTGTCTGGCGCTGCAGACGCCCTGACACAAATGGGTATCAGCGTCATGGTCGGCCCAGACATTGTGGAAAAGGCCCTGAATGAAATCGGCATCGGCTTTATGATGGCCCCGATGCACCACCCTGCCATTCGACACGTCATGCCTGTCCGTCAAGAGTTGGGCTGCAAAACGATCTTCAACATCCTCGGACCTCTGACCAACCCCGCAGGCGTCAAACGCCAACTCACCGGCGCCTTCGCCCCTGATCTGATTTTCCCGATGGCAGAAACACTGCAGCAATTGGGTAGTGAAAAAGCGTGGCTGGTTCACGGTTCCGATGGTACCGACGAGCTCACCATCTGCGGCCCGTCATCAGTTGCGGCCCTTGAAAACGGCAAAATCACCGCGAAAGAGGTCCACCCCGAAGACGCCGGTCTTCCGGTGCATCCGTTCTTTGCGATCCTTGGCGGCTCACCCGAGCACAATGCCAAAGCCTTTGCCGCGCTTCTTGATGGCGAAAAGTCCGCATACCGCGACGCGGTCTTGCTGAACTCCGCCGCCGCCCTTGTCGTAGCAGACAAAGCCGCCACCTTGACAGAAGGCCGCGAAATGGCCGAAGCCTCAATCGACAGCGGTCAAGCCAAAGCCAAAGTCGACGGTCTCGCCCACATCACCTCAGGCGCCTGATTTCATCTTTCCCTAAATACTCCGGGGTCCGGGGCAGCGCCCCGGTCCTGCGCTCTCACAGTAAAAGACCCGAATATGACTGAAACCGTTCTAGACCGTATCAAAGCCTATAAACTCGAAGAGGTCGCTGCTGATAAAGCCGCCGTCCCCTATTCTGAGGTCGAGGCTGCCGCCAAAACCGCCACTCCTACCCGCGGATTTGCTGATGCACTCGTCAAAGCCAGTCAATCGGGCTACGGCCTGATCGCCGAAGTTAAGAAAGCCTCCCCTTCCAAAGGCCTTATCCGAGCCGATTTCCACCCCGCAACGCTTGCCAAAGCCTATGAAAACGGAGGGGCAACGTGCCTATCGGTGCTCACCGACACCCCCAGTTTTCAAGGTGCAAAGCCGTTTTTGACGGAAGCACGCAACGCCACCAACATGCCGGCCCTGCGCAAAGATTTCATGTATGACACCTATCAGGTGGCCGAAGCCCGCGCCCTTGGCGCCGATTGCATCCTGATCATCATGGCCAGCGTCAGTGACGCTCAGGCGCAGGAACTGGAAGACGCGGCATTTGGCTGGGGCATGGACGCACTGATCGAAACACACGACGCAGAAGAAATGGAACGCGCGCTCAAGCTCAAATCGCCACTGATCGGGGTGAACAATCGCAATCTCAAGACCTTTGAAACCACGCTCGATACCACCCGACAGCTGTCGGCAATGGTCCCCGACGATCGACTGCTCATTTCAGAAAGCGGCCTGTCCACCAAAGCCGACCTGGATTATATGGCCGCATTCAACGCGCGCACCTTCCTGATTGGTGAAAGCCTGATGCGCAAGGAAAACGTAGAAGCCGCGACCCGCGATATTCTCTCCAACCCGATTCCAAGGAATGCATGATGTCCGGTCTCAGCCATTTTGATGAACAAGGCAACGCCCATATGGTTGACGTGTCGGAGAAAGCCATCACGAACCGCATCGCCACCGCCGAGGGCTGGGTGAAAATGGCAAAAGCCACCTACGACATCATTGCCGAAGGTCGTGCAAAAAAGGGAGATGTGATCGGTGTGGCGCGTCTGGCTGGGATTATGGGTGCCAAGAAAACGCCAGACCTGATCCCGCTATGTCACCCGCTTCCCGTTACCAAGGTTGCGGTTGACCTGACACTCGATCCCGACCTTCCGGGGCTGCGCCTGACGGCAACCGTCAAAACCTCTGGCCAAACCGGCGTTGAAATGGAGGCTTTGACCGCCGTTTCTGTCACCGCTTTAACTGTCTACGACATGGCTAAGGCCGTTGATAAGGCTATGGAAATAGGTGGCATCCGCGTCACGTTAAAAGACGGCGGAAAATCAGGACGTTACGAGGCGTCATGATCACTGTCGAAGACGCCCTTTCGCATCTTTTTGCGCTTGCCAAACCGTTGGGAACCGAGCGTATCGGACTGGCACAAGCCGCCGGACGGGTGCTTGCCGAAGATGCCATCGCCAAGCGGGATCAGCCCCCCTTTGCGGCTTCAGCTATGGACGGCTATGCCGTCAAAGGTCCAGTCAACGGCGGCGAAGTTTATACTGTCATTGGCGAAGCCGCCGCAGGATCGGCGTTTTCCGGCAAGGTAGGCCCAAACCAGGCAATCCGCATCTTCACTGGTGCCCCGGTTCCCGAAGGTGCTGACACTGTCGTCATTCAGGAAGACATCACACGCGACGACAACCAGATCAAAGTCACCGGTAATCATCATGGCGATAACATCCGCCCCGCTGGCGGAGATTTCAAATCGGGTCAAACCATCAAAGCCCCTCGCCGTCTAACAGCTTCGAACGTGGCTTTATTGGCGGCAATGAATATCCCGCAGGTCACCGTCACCCGAAAGCCGGAAGTTGCCGTGATCTCGACCGGCAACGAACTCGTCATGCCCGGAGACACCCCTGGACCTGATCAAATCATCGCGTCCAACACTTTTGGCCTAAAGGCCCTTCTCGACGCCCACGGCGCCAGCACCCGTATTCTGCCGATTGCCCGAGACACCGAAAGTTCGCTGCGGCAGGTGTTTGCACTCGCGGAAGGCGCTGATCTGTTGGTGACCATCGGCGGCGCCTCGGTAGGTGACCACGATCTTGTAGGCAAAGTAGCCGCCGACTTGGGAATGGAACAAAGCTTTTACAAGATCGCTATGCGCCCCGGAAAACCCTTGATGGCTGGCCGCATGGGACAATCCATGATGGTCGGACTGCCCGGCAATCCGGTTTCGGCCATGGTCTGCGGACATGTATTCCTGCTACCAGTCATCGACGCCATGCTCGGTCTACCCGCTCAACGGCGCCCACTGCACACCGCCAAATTGGCCACCAAGGTAGACGCAAACGGACCGCGCGAACACTACATGCGCGCTCGTGTCGAAAACGGCCTGTTGACCGCCTTTGAACGTCAAGACAGCGCACTTTTAACGGTACTAGCCGAAGCAAATGCGCTTCTGAAGCGTCCGATCAACGATGGTGAACAAGACGTAGGTGCCACAGTTGAATATCTGCCTTTGACCTGATTCCCCTGTTTTGTTCTCGTTTTGGTTGACACAAAACAGGAACACGCATAGAACAAACGGGAACAATCAGGGCAAAGGGGCAGTCAAATGCT
The DNA here is from genome assembly GCA_964453855.1 of uncultured Rhodobacterales bacterium. GTDB lineage: Bacteria > Pseudomonadota > Alphaproteobacteria > Rhodobacterales > Rhodobacteraceae > JASMHC01. The sequence continues at coordinate 26,341 of CAYVRN010000020.1, read as the reverse complement.
GACCAAAAAGCAACTCGACCTTCTGGATTTCATCAACAAGCGTCTGGCGCGTGATGGTGTTCCCCCAAGTTTTGACGAGATGAAAGAGCATCTTGATCTGCGCTCAAAATCTGGAATTCACCGCTTGATCACCGCCTTGGAAGAGCGCGGCTTTATCCAGCGCCTTCCCCATAAGGCACGCGCCATCGAGATTTTGAAACTGCCTGAAAGCATGGGCACTTCCCCAGCTGGCTTCGTGCCGCGTGTGATTGAGGGTGGTAAGCCCGCGGCCCCGGTGAACTCCGGCGTGACAGAGCTGCCTTTGATGGGGCGTATCGCGGCTGGTGTTCCCATCGAAGCAATCAGTCACGCCTCAAGCCATGTCGCCATCCCCGCCAGCATGCTGCGCACCGGCGGCGAACATTACGCGCTTGAGGTCAAAGGCGACTCGATGATCAATGCGGGCATTAATGACGGGGATGTCGTGATCATCCGCGAAACCCAGACGGCCGATAACGGCGATATTGTCGTGGCCTTGGTCGAAGACCACGAGGCAACATTGAAAACCTTCCGTCGTCAAAACGGGGCCATCGCGCTTGAGGCCGCGAACCCAGCCTATGAAACGCGTGTTATCCCGGAAGATAAAGTCAAGGTACAGGGGCGACTGGTCGGTTTGATCCGAAGCTACTGATCCGTATACCACGGATGCCAGCGGCGCGCGCCCGAAAGGTCGCGCGCCGTAGTAATTTGGCCCTTACGATCAATAGACACGCTACCCGTGGTGCGAAACACCTTTGGTGAAAGCAAGCGACACGATAGATCCATAGTCGGTTCCCGATCGGTCACCACAGTTTCACCGTTGAAGCATTTTAGATCAGCGACGTTTTGCTTCCCTCTGACATGGCGCACTGGAAACTGGGACATTTCCTGCCATCGCACAGAAGACGTCGCCTGATCCGATAGCACCCCATCATTTTCTAGCCACACCTGCGCAACGAACCCATCCCCCTTTGCGCGAGAAAGCGCCCGTCCTTCCGGTGTCATAATGCCAACCAAACCGCCTGTGTCTGATACCAGCACAAAGGGGCGATCAGTTTGAGACCATAAAAAAGCGGCCACGACCAACGGCAACAAGCCCAACAATCGCCCTGCCCCTTTCCATAAAACCACGAACAATGCCCCCGCCGAAAGCCAAATCAAAACAACAGGCTGGGGCTGAACAACGCCTCGAACGGATCCATCAAGCTGGGATACCCATTCGGCAACCCAAAGTATCCACCGCAACCCCAAAGATGCGAACCATAGCCCCAAGGCCTCTCCCCCAAACGGTGCCAGAACAGATGCCAGCACCGCACCCGGGATAACCAATGTCCCCATTACTGGAACGGATAGCAGGTTAGCCAACAGCCCCCATTGAGCAATCTGATTGAAGTGTGCAGCGCTGTAGGGCGCTGTGGCTGCGCCAGCCACAGATGAAGAAATGAGCAAAACAACAGCGGGTCGCAACCATTTAGGACCAAGCGTCCACTCTGCATCCCGCTGAAGGGCAAAGACAGCCACAAGCGCGGTCGTCGCCGCAAACGACATCTGAAACCCTGGGCTCAACAGAGCCTCGGGCGACAGGGTCAAAACGATCAAGGCCGCAACAGCGACCGCGCGCAAACTTATAGCTCGTCTGTTCAGCAGGGTCGCGACCAAGGCCACCGCAATCATGACAAAGGCCCGCTCGGTCGCAACCGCCCCGCCTGATAGCGCCAGGTAAAGTGTCGAAGCCATCAATGCCCCGACGGCGCTGATCTTTTTTGCAGGCAGTCGGGATGCAATCGAGGGCACTAATGCGAAGCCCCCCCTGATCGCTGCAAAAACCGCCCCAGCCAGAAACCCCATGTGCAGTCCAGAAATCGCCAACAGATGCGCCAGATTGGTTGCCCTAAGCTGTTCCAGAACATCCTGCCCCATAGCCGATCGGTCGCCCGTCATCACAGCTGCCGCAAAAGCCCCTGGATTTCCCTCAATCCGTTCTTGAATGGACTTCGACAAATTCACCCGCAACCGAAATATCGGCAATGCCACATCGGCTGGCTTGATTACCATCACGGGCGTATTTGTATAGCCCACCGCCCCCAAGCGCAGAAACCACGCATGCCGCTGAAAATCGAATCCTCCAGGCTCAACAGGTCCCGAAGGCGGGGATAAATGGGCAGCCATGGCAACAACATCACCGGGTTCTGGCTGAAAATGTTGTTGATCCCCATGCAATGAAACGCGCAACCTTTCCGGCAATCGCACCACCTGAACATCGTCCAAAACGACCTGATCCAAGGTCAGTCGCACGGCATCAGATGCGCTGCGATCAATGGCGATTATCCGCCCCTCAACCGCGCCATAGTATCTGAAACCCAGAATTGGCGCGGACACCTTTGAACTGCGCCACTCTGCCATGACGAATCCGGCACAAAACAAGGTGAGCGCCCAAAATATCGGTCTGGATCCGGGGGGGCTAACCACAGCAGAAACCAAAGCGGCCACCCCAGTTATTCCGATCCAACGCAGAAGCAAATCGGGCTCATACCGAAGTGCAAAAAACACACCGACCCCGACCCCGTACATCACAGCCGACCACGGAAACAGATGCCCCCTTTGGGCAAGGAATTGATCCACGATGTAGGCGGTCAGGCGCGACACTTGTGCAACCTCGGGCAGCCAGCTAGACAGGCCGCGAACTTACGCTAATTCTGGTTTCCGAAAGGTTAAAACCTCATGACCGACTCTGTCGTTACCCGCTTTGCACCCTCACCAACCGGCTACCTGCACATTGGCGGCGCCCGCACTGCCTTGTTCAACTGGCTGTACGCGCGTGGACGTGGCGGTAAATTCCTGCTGCGGATCGAAGATACGGACCGTGAGCGATCCACGCCCGAGGCGACTGCCGCCATCCTCAAAGGAATGGAATGGCTTGGGCTTGATCACGACGGCGAAGTCTACAGCCAGTTCGACCGTGCCGATCGCCACCGCGAAGTCGCGCTTGAGATGCTGGCAAATGGACACGCCTACAAGTGCTTTGCCACTCAGGACGAAATTCAGGCATTCCGCGATCAAGCCCGTGAAGAAGGTCGTTCAACCCTGTATCAAAGCCCGTGGCGCGATGCGGACCCTAAAGATTTTCCAGATGCGCCGTTTGTAATCAGGCTGAAAGCCCCGCGCGAGGGCGCTACGGTGATCGAAGATCAGGTTCAGGGGAACGTGACCATTCGGAACGATCAGCTGGACGATATGGTTCTGCTGCGCTCGGACGGAACGCCGGTGTATATGCTGGCTGTTGTCGTGGATGATCACGACATGGGGGTAACCCATGTTATTCGAGGGGACGATCACTTAAACAACGCTGCGCGGCAGATGATGATCTATCACGCCATGGGCTGGGATGTGCCCGTCTGGTCTCATATCCCGCTGATCCATGGCCCTGACGGCAAGAAGCTGTCCAAGCGCCACGGCGCATTGGGCGTCGAGGAATATCAGGCAATGGGCTATCCGGCCGCCGGAATGCGCAACTATCTGGCGCGTTTAGGTTGGAGCCACGGTGATGATGAGTTTTTCACCGACGCACAAGCCATCGAATGGTTTGATCTGAAAGGGATTGGCAAGTCGCCAGCCAGATTCGACTTTAAGAAGTTGGAAAACCTGTCGGGCCAACACATCGCCGCCTCTGACGATGCTGCACTGCTGCATGAACTTATGGCGTATATTGACGCAACGAAACAACCCAAACCCGCTCAGGCAAAAATCGCGCTATTGGAAAGTGGGATGTATTGCTTGAAAGAACGCGCCAAGACTTTCCCTGAACTTATTGAAAAAGCTGAATTTATTATGACAGATCGTCCGATTTCGCCGGATGATAAGGCAGCCAAAAACCTTGATTCAGTATCCCGCGGTATACTGAAAGAATTGACGCCGCACCTGCAAAATGCTAACTGGTCGCGAGATGATCTTGAAAGCGCCTCCAACGCAGTTGCGGAAGCCAACGGGATCAAGTTTGGCAAACTGGCCGGCCCCCTTCGTGCAGCGCTTGCAGGCAAGGCCGTAACGCCAAGCGTGTTTGATATGATGCTGGTGTTGGGTAAGGAAGAAACAATTGCCCGGCTTCAGGATGCCGCAAAAACTGGTAACGCTTAACTCTTCATTAAGCGTGCCGTTTCAACAAGGACGGTGCGAGCGACGCACCCGACTTCAGACGAGAGGACCAAATATGGCTGAACCAACTAAGACAGCGACGCTGACGATCGATGGCACATCGTACGATTTGCCCATTCATTCGCCAACCGCAGGTCCTGACGTTCTGGATATCCGCAAGCTCTACGCGCAGGCCGGTGTTTTCACCTACGATCCGGGTTTCACCTCGACCGCAAGCTGCGACAGCACCATAACCTACATCGATGGCGACAAGGGCGAGCTTCTTCATCGCGGCTACCCGATCGACCAACTGGCCGGAAAATCGCATTATCTCGAAGTGTGCTATCTGTTGCTTTACGGTGAACTGCCTACTGCAGCCCAGCTGGAAGAGTTCGAAGCTACAATCACACGTCACACAATGATCCACGAGCAGATGCACTACTTCTTCCGTGGTTTCCGCCGTGACAGCCACCCGATGGCGACAATGGTCGGCGTCGTCGGAGCTATGTCAGCATTCTATCACGACTCAACCGATGTCAGCGACGCGCGTCAGCGCGAAATAGCATCGCACCGATTGATCGCAAAAATGCCCACAATCGCAGCGATGGCGTACAAGTATTCGATTGGTCAGCCCTTCGTCTATCCGCGCAACGATCTGGATTACGCGTCGAACTTCCTGCACATGTGCTTTGCAGTACCGGCAGAAGAGTATCACGTCGATCCGATCCTCAGCCGCGCAATGGACCGGATATTTACCTTGCACGCCGACCACGAACAGAACGCGTCCACCTCGACTGTACGTCTTGCGTCGTCGTCGGGCGCGAACCCGTTTGCATGTATCGCTGCTGGCATCGCCTGCTTGTGGGGACCTGCCCACGGTGGTGCGAATCAGGCATGCCTTGAGATGCTGAAAGAGATCGGCTCGGTCGATCGCATTCCTGAATTTATTGCCCGAGCAAAAGACAAGAATGACCCGTTCCGCCTTATGGGCTTTGGTCACCGCGTCTATAAGAACTTCGATCCGCGTGCGACGGTGATGAAGCAGTCTGCAGACGAAGTTCTGGATCTTCTCGGAATCGAAGACAATCCAATTCTTCAGGTCGCCAAGGAACTTGAGAAGCAGGCGCTTTCGGATCCCTACTTCGCCGAGAAGAAATTGTTCCCAAACGTCGACTTCTATTCGGGTATCATTCTTGAGGCGATGGGCTTCCCAACCTCAATGTTTACACCGATTTTCGCTCTGTCGCGGACTGTAGGATGGGTATCGCAGTGGAAAGAACAGCTGAACGATCCGCAGCACAAAATCGGCCGCCCGCGTCAGCTGTATCTGGGTGACACCACCCGGGACTACTCGGACATTGAAAGTCGTTAAGATAATTATTGTTTACACTAAAGAAACACTCCAGACGAAAGTCTGGGGTGTTTTTTGTTTCTTTTCAAGAAACTAACTGTATGCATGCATTTTGACCTATACTAATTGACATTTTATAATATCAAAATGATAATAAGGCATCTTTGTGGCCAATTTTGGTCTGTTTTATGGGTGCCTCGTTATGTCAACAACGTCAACAAATTCAGATAAGCCTACTATTGAATTAATCTTGGGATGCGATCCGAAGATACATTTGACCGTTATCGAGGGCACAAACGGCAACCTGACATTCAAGTTCACAAACCTGGACACGGGCGAAGCGGTTACCGATATTGATGCGTTTTTCTTTAACTTCACCGATCCTAGTGTTTTGGGGTCGATCGGTACATATGCGCCCGATGCAACCAGCGCCGAATACATTGATGACGGCTTGAACACGCTAACTGACGGCACACAGCTCATTGGCGATTACGACGGTCGTATCGAATTCGGAACCGGAGACTCAGGCGTCGAAGGCGAAACCACTGGAACAACCGGCTTTACAATCTGGGCTGATCGCCCCTTGACGCTAGAAGATCTCGATCTCGAAAGTTTCTCAGTTGTGGTCAACAGCGAAGGCGACGATGGTCAGGTTCTGACCTACAACGACGAAGCCGATGCTCAGGATGAGCTTCAGGAATTCCTACACCCTGGATGGCGCGTAACACCTGAAGGTGACTGGTATTATGTTGGGGATAATGAGGAAGAGGACGAAGACTGCCAGGACCATTTCCTTGTCGAAGGCGATGTGAACGTGGGTGTCTCGATGATCGAGCTCGACGATGGCAGCATCCAAGTTACGCTGGATGTCCTAAGTGACACTGGCGAAATCGGTGATCTACGCGGGCTGTTCTTCTCGCTGAACGACGATAGCCTCACCGATGGTCTGACCATCACAGGCGCGGATGTCACGAATACCCAGACTGATGCCAATTCCGTTACAAACTTGGGCAGTGGCACCAACATGAATGGCGCGGTGGTACACGAAGCCGGTAAATTTGATGCGGCCGTCGAATTCGGGACCGAAGGAATGTCTGACGATGACATCCGCACAACAACCTTCATCATCAGCCATGACAGCGAAGCCCTGACATTGGAAGATTTCGCAGGCCAACCCGTCGGTATTCGTCTGACGTCCGTCGGAGAAGAGGATGGCGACCGAGAAGCTTCTCTGAAGCTGCTCGGCTATGCAAACTTTGAAGGTGGCGAAGATGAATGCTGCGATGCGCAATATTCACTGGGCGATGTGATCCCGCTGACCGAAGCCTCGGAAGAACCGATCATCGAAGACGAGTTTGCCGAAGACCCGATGTTTGATGACCTGATGATCGCGTAAATACACGGGGGGCCAAATGGCCCCCAAATCTTTTAACGCCCTTCGAAATCGGCAGGTCGTTTATCCAGAAATGCCATGACGCCTTCGGTGAAATCACGGGACTTACCACAAACGCCCTGAAGCTTGGCTTCTAGCATCAGCTGTTCTTCCAGATCATTTTCCGGAGAGGCCTTCAGCGCCGCTTTCAAATGCTGATAAGCAACCGTCGGCCCGTTCGCCAGTTTTGTAGCACGGGCCTTCCAGTGGGTTTCAAAGGCTTCGTCATCAACCGCCTCCCAGATCATCCCCCAGTCCATTGCGATTTTGGCTTTAACGGGTTCCGCAAACAACGCGGCTCCCATAGCTCGTGCCATTCCGATTTGACGGGGTAAGAAATATGTCCCACCAGCATCCGGGATCAACCCGATACGTGTGAATGCCTGCAAGAACACAGCACTTTCGGTGGCGATAACCACGTCAGCGGCCAGCGCAAGATTGGCCCCTGCCCCTGCAGCAGCGCCGTTAACGGCAGATATGGTCGGAATCGGGCAATCGTTGATTGCCCGGATCATCGGCACATATTCATCACGCAGGACACGCTCAAGATCGATATTGGCAGCCGATCCGCCGTCGCCCAGATCCTGACCTGAACAGAACGCACGACCTGCGCCCGTTATCACCAGCACCCGCGCGCTTTTCGAAGCAGCTTTCACACAATGCAGAACCTCAGCCCGCATTTGAGAATTCATCGCATTCATCACGTCCGGGCGGTTCAGGGTCAGGACGCCGACGTTTTCAGTCACAGAATAGGAAATCGTTTTATAGTCCACAGGGGGCCTCCTTGGAGATTCCCATAGAAATTAGTGTGTTTTGCGTTGAACCCAAGCTGTACCTGACGTCAATCGCCCATAATCTCGCGCAAGCGCTCGCGTTCGGCATCGTTCAAGGCTGTAGGCTGTGGGGCCGCAGCTTCTGGTGATCCACGACGCCTTAGATAAACAAGCCCTATCCAAAGCCCGGCCACGAGCATCAAAGGCCCAGCCAAATAAAGCAGGATGTTTGATCCGTTGGTCCGCGGGGTCATCAAGACAAACTCGCCGTAGCGGGCGACGAAAAAGTCCAGAACTTCCTCGTCGGTGAATCCATCGGTCAAAAGCTCTCGAACCAGAACGCGCGCATCCTCGGCCCATTCCGCATTGGACGAGGCAATCGCCTCGGATTGGCATTTCACGCAGCGCAGCTCAGTATCCAGCGCCTGAGCGCGCGCCTCAAGCACCGGATCATCCAGCATTTCCTGCGGGTTCACAGCCCAAACAGGCGACGCGATCAGAAGTAGGACCAACAACAAGCGTCTCATTCCGCAGGCACTCCACCAGACGGGGCTTTGCGCGCACCCGCGGCAACACGGTAACGTCGATCAGTCAGGCTGAATATACCCCCAAGCGCCATCAGGATGCTTCCACCCCATATCCAATTGGCTAAAGGCTTCACGTGACTACGCAATGCCCATCCGCCATCCTCCTGAGGGTCTCCGATCACAACATAGACATCCCGCAAGAAGCCGTTGTCAATCGCCGCTTCGGTCGTCGGCATCGCTTGAACCGGATACACTCGCTTTTCAGGATAAAGCGTGCGAACGAAACTGCCGTTCTTTAGAACATCCACCGAGGCCATGGTCGAGACATAGTTCGGGCCGGGGACCCGCTTTACCTCGGTCAACATAACCTCATACGAGCCGATTTCGATGCTTTCACCAATTTGGACAGTCGAGATATCCTCAAGCTCCCACGCCATTAGACCAGACACGCCCAGCATCGTCACACCCAGACCAGCATGCGCGATAGACTTTCCCCAGTCCGCACGCGGCAAGCGGAATAGACGGGCAAAGCTGCCATTGCGCCCCGTCCGTGACCACAGATCAATGGCAGTGCCAACCACGATCCAAGTGCCCAGCAACAGTCCGACCGGTCCTAGCAAAGAACGACCCGTCTGCATCACATAGCCCAAAAGCGCCACAGCAAGCGCCAGACCCATTGCAGGGATCAGCTTACGCACTGTTGCAGTCAGGTTAGCCCGTTTCCACGGCAGCATCGCCCCGATCGGAAGAGCGATCCCCAAAAGAATCATGAACGGTGAAAAAGCCTGATCAAAGAACGGCGCGCCGACCGATAGCTTTCGGTCAAAGAACATCTCGGCGATCAGGGGCCAGATGGTTCCGATAAAGACAACAAAGCTGGAAACGGCCAGAATGATGTTGTTCAGCAAAATCCCGCTTTCACGACTGACCAGTCCAAACACGCCTTTTGCCTGCATCGCATTGGACCGCATGGCAAACAGGGTCAAAGCACCACCGACAAAGAACGCTAGGATGAAAAGTATCATCATGCCGCGTTCCGGATCAGAGGCGAATGCATGAACCGACGTCAACACGCCGGAACGCACGATAAAGGTTCCGATCAAAGAAAACCCGAACGCCAAAATCGCCAGCAAAATCGTCCAGCTTTTCAGGCTCTCGCGTTTTTCGACAACGATTGCCGAATGTAAAAGCGCAGCCGCAATCAGCCAAGGCATAAAGCTGGCGTTTTCGACCGGGTCCCAAAACCAGAAACCGCCCCAACCAAGCTCGTAATAGGCCCACCAGCTTCCCAAGGCGATGCCGATCGTCAAGAACATCCAAGCAGCCAAAGTCCAGGGGCGCACCCAACGGCCCCAAGCCGCATCGACCCGTCCTTCGATCAGCGCTGCAACAGCAAAAGAAAATGCCATACTAAGCCCAACATATCCAAGATACAGAAACGGTGGGTGAAACGCCAAACCGGGGTCCTGAAGTAGCGGATTCAGGTCTTGCCCGTCGAACGGCGGCTGCACCAGCCGCGTAAACGGGTTTGATGTGAAAATGATGAACGCGAAAAACGCGACCGAGATCGAAGACTGAACCGCAAGCACACGGGCCTTCATCGTCGGAGGCAGATTCCCACCGAACCAGGCCGCGGTTGCACCGAACAGCGTCAGGATAAGCACCCACAAAAGCATCGAGCCTTCGTGATTCCCCCAAACTCCCGAGACTTTGTAAAGCATCGGCTTTGCGGTGTGAGAGTTCAGCGTCACCAGCCGAAGCGAAAAGTCAGAGGTCACGAACGCGTAAGTAACCGAAGCAAATGCCACTGCAGTCAGCAAGAATTGCGCTGTTGCGGCTGGCTCGGCAACCGCCATCCATCCGGGCCATCGACGGTGCGCTCCGACAAGTGGCACAACGGCTTGAATGATTGCGACGCAAAACGCCAGGATGAGTGAGAAGTGTCCGAGTTCTGTAATCATATAACGGTTATAGGATGTCTGCGCTCTTCATCCAATCGGAAACGTTCTAATCAGGTGATCACATTGTCGCGTGTCGCCGCCAGTCCTCCAGCGCGGCATTACCGTCCTGGATTTGCGGACGCGCTGCAACCCGTGCCACCGTTTCCGCGACTGACCGGCGAAACTCTTGACCCTTCGCCTGATGGCGAGCCCCGAAGTAGAAGCTGACAATTGCCCCCAGCAACCACCACAACGGCTCGGGGACCAAAGCAATTCCGGCCATCCGGGCCGAAAACCACACGGGATCAGCCATCGCCGCCGCAAATAGTCCGATCACACCAAAGGCCATCATCGGACGCGGCAGACGGTTAAGACCATCTACGAAGCGATCAAACCACCCCTGCCGCGCCCCGTCAAACTCTGCTGCAAATTGGGCAAGTGCCGCATGACTTGCTCCGGCATCCCGCTGCGCTTCAGCTTCGGCATTCACGCGAAAAACTTCGGCTGTTTCGGCAACGATATTACGCCCTCCACCGAACAGAGATCCTGCAATTTCGTTGATTAGCCCCATGACGCAACCCTCTGATTAAATTGCTTTTTGGAAAGATGATAACGAGGCGCAATGAACTCTTCCGCCCGCCGTATCCACCCCCCTTTACCGCCAGCTCGGGTGAGGCAATATTTGCGCGCGGACGCACGGCGATCCGCCAATGAGAAATAGTAATTCCGGCGCTCAATGCCGTATGCATCCACAAGAAACGACTGCGCCCGAGAAATTGCCGATTGCACCGCAGCCAAGGTCTTCGGGCCGATCACCCCGTCAACCGCGCAGGGGACACCCATATCACAGACCAACCGCTGCAAAATCCGGATCGCCTGCGCCCCAGCATTGACTTGCATGTCAAACACGGTCGCCCACAACGGTTCCGGTAAACGCGATATTCCGGGTTTCTCGAAATACTCTTTCAGAAAAATTTCTTCCGCCAAGGCTTCCGAGATGCGCTCAACATCCGCCCGATCCACATCTTGATCCCCATCAAGATCAAGTCCCAAGCGTCGTAACGTGTGCAGGGTCACACCATGCTTGGTTGCCCCGCCCGGATCATCCGGATCATCGACAAACCCGCCTTCGCGGCGCACGATGTCCCGTGCAATTGCCCGTATTTTTTCCATGCCCACACCTGTCTTTGAATGGGCATAAGGCTGCAATTGAAAGGTTAACTCGGACTAAACGTTGCGTTCTTAGCCGTCGGTCGGCTCGACATAGACGCCCTGTTCTTTCAACGCGTCAACGACTTCTTTTGGCATGTAGCTTTCGTCGTGTTTTGCAAGAATTTCAGTGGCTTGAAACACACCATTTACGTAAGTTCCGGTCCCGACCATGCCTTGATTTTCTTCAAACAAATCAGGCAGAACACCCGCGTAAACCACAGGTACAGACGCGCCACCATCCGTGACAGAAAACGAGATAGACTCACCCTGCCCACGCTTCAAAGATCCTTCTTCGACCAGCCCACCAATCCGGAATACCTCGGACGCGGACGGGGGCTCTGCAATCACCTGACTGGGCGAGCGGAAAAAGTTGATGCCGTCGCGCATCGCATATCCAATCAGCGCTGTTGCTATTGTCAGCGCGACAAACGAAGCGATGATAACCTGAATGCGGCGTTTCTTTTTCAGTGACTTCATAATTTTCCTCGTGTTTCACACGAACACCTAGGTACACCCGCACCCGATTTCAATGCGACAGCCTATCACTAAAACGCAGATTCAAAGGCAATTGGCCGCCGCAGGAAACTCGTCGCATGAGACGAGACTTTTAGCGGATTGCCTGTCGTCAGGAACTTCGATGTTGTCCCCGGACCAATCATTTCCGGACGCCGCTCTAGATAATCGGCTAAACTCTCCGCAACCAGATTGGCCTGACTGAATACTTTAACAGTGTTCCCAAGCGCTTCCTGAAACTGCGCTTCCATCAAAGGATAATGGGTACACCCAAGAATTGCGGCGTCAGGAGTGGGCATTTTGCGCAACAAAGCGTCCGTATGACTGCGCACCAAGGCTTCGGCCAATATCATATCGCCTTCTTCGATGGCATCCACCAGTCCGCCACAAGATTGCGCCTCGACGTCCACGCCAATCGCCCGAAACGCCAGCTCACGTTGAAACGCACGGCTGGCGACCGTTGCGGGGGTCGCAAACAGCGCCACGTGTTTAACATTCACCTCGCGCGGCGGACTGTTGTCGCCCCACTGACGCTCAGTCAACGCCTCGATCAAGGGCACAAAAACCCCCAGCGCGCGCTTTCCTTTGGGCAGCCAGCTTTCCTGCATGCGTCGCAAGGCAGCAGCCGAGGCGGTGTTGCACGCCAAAATCACCAGATCGCAACCTTCATCCCACAAGCGCTCGGTCGCTTTGGTCGTCAGATTGTACACATCATCTGCATCTCGCACCCCGTAAGGCGCATGGGCATTGTCACCAAAGTAAACAAACGGCACGTCCGGCAACCGTTTGGTCACCGCATCCAACACTGTCAGACCACCAAGGCCGCTATCAAAAACACCTACTGCCATCAGTTCTTGTACCGCGCTTCAAATTCATATCCGGATGCCAAACTTTTCAAAGGCTTGGGCGACAACTTATACGTCGATTGACGCAGAAACTCCATCATTTGTCTCGCGTCTTTTGCATGTGCCTCAAGATCTGCACGCGGGATCGGTTCGCCAACCACAATCCGCACCGGCGTATCGACCCGCTTTTTGAACTCTTTGATCAACAACCCCATGCGTAGATTTACGTGCAAGTGGCTGGCAATCTGGAACAGACGCGACGTGTGACCATCAAAGTATATCGGCACCACGGTGGCATCCGATTTGGCAATCATGCGCGCCGTAAAGCTGCGCCAGCCCGGGTCCATCGGATGGGAAAACGGTTTTGCTGCCGTCGAGACAGTTCCGCCGGGGAAAATGCCGATAGCGCCCCCTTCAGACAGATAGCTTAACGCCTCTTTACGGGTATTCAGGTTTTCCTTCACCGCTTTTTTGGTGTCGTCGAAACTGACCGGTAGGATAACGCGGTTCAACTCTTGGGCTTTTTTGAACACGTTATTGGCCAGAATGCGGAAATCCCCTCGGTGAGAGGACAGAATATGCCCCATCATCAACCCATCCAAAATACCGTAAGGATGGTTTGCAATCAGAACCAAAGGCCCAGTACGCGGGATGTTCTCAAGCGCGCCCCCAACCACTTCAAGGCTCAGACCGTAGCGTTCTACCAACACCTGCCAAAAATCGCGCCCTTCAACGACCTCATGCTCATAGCCTTCGGCCCGTTTAATAAGCGCGATGCGTCCTGTCAGGTTTTCCATAACCCGGATCATAGCTCGCCCACCGCGGGACGAGGCCGAGTGGGCATAGCTGATATCGCGTGCGATCTGTCTTTGTGACGGCATAAACGTATTCTCGTATTTCTGCCGATCTCATAACGACAAGAAAATATCTACGCCACTACTATTACCGTTCGATGACACTCTATTCTGCTGCTTTTCGCACCTCAGGCCCACCCGCGCGGATCACCGCCAAAAGCTCTTCGCGGCGCTTTTCCGCCTTGGCGTGGTTTTGCTGCTTCACCGGACCGAAGCCCCTGATCTGTAATGGCAATTCCGCCAAAGCTATTACGGCTTCGCGTGTGTTGTCCGAAACCAAAGGCAGCACTTCGGACATATCCCGCTCGTATTGCGCTATCAAAGCCCGCTCCATCCGACGTTCTTCGCTGCGTCCAAACGGGTCTAAAGCAGTGCCGCGCAAGAATTTGAACCGCGCCATAATCCCCATTAAACGGATAGACCCTTCGCCAAAACTGCGCTTTTTTGGTCGCCCGTCCGCACCCTGTTTCGACAGGATTGGCGGCGCCAAGTGGAACGACAATTTCAGATCCCCGTCCAGTTCTCGTTCAGCCTTCTTGCGTGTGTCTTGCAGCAGGCGCGCGACTTCGTACTCATCCTTATAGGCCAAAAGCTTGTGATAGCCCTTCGCAACGGCCTCCTTCAATTCGTCGCCTTCAAACTTTTCGACGAATTTACGATAGCGACGCGCCAAACGACCACTCTGATAAGCTTTCAGATGATCAGCTCGGAAAGTGATTTTCTCATCCAGCGTTTTTTCTGCCGTATCCTCGCCTTGACCTATCAGTGCTCCGGCCTTTTCAGGGTACAAAACGGCCCAGCGCCCGATTTCAAACGCTCTTAGATTTCCGTCAACAGCAGCACCGTTCAGACGGATCGCCTCGATGATCGCCTCAAGGCTCAAAGGCACTAGCCCCTGCTGCCATGCACCCCCCAACACCATCATATTCGAAAAGATGCTGTCGCCCAATGTGATCCGGCTTAGTTCCGACGAGTCAAAAAAGCTGACCCGATCCTTCAAGCGGGCCTCGAGCGCCAGTTGCAGACGATCTGACGGCACTCGAAACTCGGTGTTACGTGTGAAATCACCTGTTACGATGTCGTGGCTATTTACCACCGCCCCGGTCCGCCCCCGCGAGGTCAGACCTAGCGTTTTCGCACCGGCTGATACAACAAGATCGCCGCCGATCAAGGCGTCGCATTCGCCAGTAGCAACACGGATCGCGCTGATATCATCCGGCTTTTCGGCCAACCTGCAGTGGATATGCACAGCCCCGCCCTTTTGCGCCAGGCCGGCCATCTCCATCATACCAGCACCCTTGCCGTCAATCTGGGCCGCCTGCGCCAGAACCGCCCCCAAGGTGACAACGCCCGTTCCGCCTACGCCGGTGATGACCACGTTGTAAGTGCCGTCTATCGTGGGCAATTCGGGCATAGGCAGATCACCCACCACAAGCGCAGTTGTGGCCGCTTTTTTCAGCTTTGCCCCTTCAACTGTCACAAACGATGGGCAAAACCCTTTAAGACAGGAAAAGTCCTTATTGCATGCAGACTGATCAATTGCCCGCTTGCGCCCTAGCTCGGTTTCCACAGGCGTGATTGCAACACAGTTCGACTGAACGCCGCAATCTCCGCAGCCTTCGCAAATATCGGTGTTGATAAAGACCCGCTTGTCGGGATCAGGAAATTTGCCCCGCTTTCGGCGGCGGCGTTTTTCTGCCGCGCACGTCTGGATATACAGGATCGCCGTCGTCCCCTTGACCGTCTGCATATGCTCTTGCACCGCAGGCAACTCGTCTCGGGGATAAAGCTTGGCGCTAGACGGAAACGCCTTACCGTCTATGTCTTCTTTTTCGTCGTAGACAATCGCCAATTCCTTTACGCCGACCGCCGTCAATTCGGCGGCTATGCGCACCGCATCCACCTCTCCGTCATGCTTTTGACCGCCGGTCATGGCTACAGCGTCGTTATAGAGCAGTTTGTAGGTGATGTTTGTGTTCGCTGCGACCGCCGCGCGGACCGCCTGAATGCCCGAGTGGTTATAGGTGCCGTCGCCAAGGTTCTGGAATACGTGATCACGCTTCGAGAACAGCGACTCGCCCATCCAATTTGCCCCTTCCGCGCCCATATGGGTGTACCCAACGGTCGAGCGGTCCATCCACTGAACCATATAATGGCACCCGATCCCGGCATAGGCCCGCGCACCATCAGGCACTTTGGTCGAGGAATTATGCGGGCAGCCCGCACAGAAATAGGGCAAACGGGCCGCGATATCTTCTGCGTTGTCGGCGCGCTTGGCGTCTTGCACTTGCGCTAGGCCAGCTTTAACACCTTCGGTCCCGCGACCCTCTTCGCAAAGGATCTCTCCTAGCTTTTCCGCAATCCAGATCGGGTCAAGCGCCCCACGAGTCGGGAACAACTCCGGACCACTGCCGCCCTTTTTCCAGCCATAAACGCGGCGTCCGCGGCGATCGTCGAAAATGGCCTCTTTGACCTGCACCTCGATCAACTTGCGTTTTTCTTCGATCACAACGATCAGATCCAGTCCCTCGGCCCAATCGTGAAACCCCTTCATGTCCAACGGCCAGACCTGTCCGACCTTGTAGGTGGTGATCCCCAAGCGCTCTGCCTCAGACTCATCAATGCCCAGCAAAGACAGCGCGTGGACCAAATCCAGCCAATTCTTACCCGCAGCGACAAATCCAATCTTGGCCCCCGGTTTACCCCAGACGCGTTTGTCGATCTTGTTGGCACGGGCAAACGCCTCAGCGGCAAAGCGCTTGTGATCAATAATGCGGGCCTCTTGATCATGCGGCGTATCAATTAAACGGATGTTCAGCCCGCCCTCGGGCATGTCGATTTCGGGCGTTACAAACGTCATCCGGTCTGGGCGGGCATCCACAACCGCCGTTGCCTCGACTGTGTCTTTCATGGTTTTCAAACCAACCCAGACCCCCGCAAAGCGTGACAAGGCGTAGCCGTAGGCCCCGTAATCCAGAATTTCCTGCACCCCGGCCGGGCTGACAACAGGCATATAGGCATCCACCATCGCCCATTCGCTTTGATGCAAAACGGTCGAACTTTCGCCCGTATGATCATCTCCCATCGCCATCAGAACACCACCCAAGGGGCTGGTGCCTGCCATGTTGGCGTGACGCATCACATCGCCTGAACGGTCCACCCCGGGACCTTTGCCGTACCATAGGCCAAAGACACCGTCGTATTTTCCCTCGCCCCTCAACTCGGCCTGTTGTGTGCCCCAATGGGCCGTGGCTGCCAGATCCTCGTTCAGACCTGACTGGAAGGTAATGTTGTTCTGGACCAGATGCCGTTCAGCCCGCTGCATCTGCATATCGACCGCCCCCAGTGGGGATCCGCGGTATCCACTGACAAATCCGGCGGTGTTGTGACCGGCCGCTTTGTCCCGCGCACTTTGGTTCAACATCAGACGCACCAAAGCTTGGGTGCCATTAAGCAAAACAGTGTCACACTCAAGATTGTAACGATCTTCAAGACTCACCGGCTTGATAGTCATCCCAGCACTCCCCAGCTTTGGATACGGATATCGTAGCACCGATAATGGGTCTGAATTACTGACCCTTCAAGAAAAAATGCAACTTTTTTCGTCACGTAACAACACAACCCTTATTTTTTGCGGAAATTCCGCTAAGGTCGTCATAAAGGTAAAAAGTGAGCACAATGGACTGGGATAAACTACGAATATTTCACGCCGTCGCTGATGCGGGCAGTCTGACCCATGCCGGTGACACCCTGCACCTGTCGCAATCTGCCGTCAGCCGCCAGATTCGTGCGCTTGAGGAAAGCCTGAACACCACCCTGTTCCACCGCCACGCACGCGGATTGATTCTAACCGAACAGGGCGAGTTACTGTTTGACGCGACGAAATCTATGTCGAAACGCCTTGATGCAGCATCAGCACGGATACGTGACAGCGAAGAAGAAGTCTTCGGCGATCTTCGTGTCACCACGACAATTGGCTTTGGTTCTCTCTGGCTGGCCCCTCGCTTAAGTAAACTATACGAGAAGTACCCCGACCTGCGCATCGACCTTATGCTTGAAGAGCGAGTACTTGATTTGCCCATGCGTGAAGCCGATGTGGCGATCCGCATGAAAGAACCTAGCCAAGCCGATCTGATCCGCAAACGTCTGATGGGCGTGCACATGCGGTTATATGCATCGCCGGAATATCTCGAAAGCAGCGGTGCAATAGAAACGCTGGAAGATCTGCAAAGCCACCGTCTGATTTGCCAAGCTCCCACGTCGTTTCAGGTCGCTGCAGGCGCACAGCTTGTACAGACCCTGACCTCGGGCGGACTTCAATCAATGCTGACCGTCAACAACTACTACGGCGTCCTTCAAGCCATCCGCCATAATTTGGGCGTCGGCGTGCTGCCCGATTACCTGACCGAAGACTTCCCGGACCTTGTGCGCGTTCTTCCGGAACTCGAATCTTCCGAAGTGCCTGTCTACCTTGCCTACCCCGAAGAACTACGCCATTCACAGCGTATCCACGCCTTCCGCGACTTTGTGCAGGACGAAATTATTGCGCACCGAAAAAAGCTGAAAGAAGATCGCTCGGAATAGCCTTGCGCTCAGCGCATATCGGCTATGCTGCACCTGCGGCATTTTTTTCCTTGATTGAATCAATCACCGTCCCTAGATACCCCCTTGTAAGCGGTAATCGAGTTCTTCTCTTATCACTTACAACCTCCCTGTTGGACTTCGGCCGAGCTTAGTTGCTCGGCCTTTTTTTTTGCCTAAACGGATTGCGGAAATATCCGGTGCGTTGCGTCAACTGCCCCCTTCCCCCTTCGCCCTACATGCCCTAAAAGCAGGCCCAACTAGCACCTGGGGACTTCCGACATGCAAGATCCGGCGATCACGCCCGAATTGATCGAGGCCCACGGCCTCAAGCCCGAAGAATACAAAGAGATCATTCGCATCCTGAACCGCGAGCCAAACTTTACCGAGCTTGGCATCTTCTCGGCGATGTGGAACGAGCACTGCTCGTACAAGTCTTCCAAGAAGTGGTTGCGCACCCTGCCAACCGAAGGCCCTCAGGTCATCTGCGGTCCCGGCGAAAATGCGGGAATCGTAGACATCGGCGACGGCCAGGCCGTGGTCTTCAAAATGGAAAGCCACAACCATCCGTCCTACATCGAACCCTATCAGGGCGCGGCAACCGGCGTTGGCGGCATTCTACGTGACGTCTTCACCATGGGCGCCCGTCCGATTGCGGCGATGAACTCGCTGTCATTTGGCGAAAAAGACCACCACAAAACCCGCCAGCTTGTGCACGGTGTGGTCGAAGGTGTAGGAGGCTACGGCAACTGTTTCGGCGTTCCAACCGTCGGCGGCGAAGTGCGCTTTCACCCGGCCTATAATGGCAACTGTCTAGTGAACGCCTTTGCAGCGGGTCTTGCTGATACCGACAAGATTTTCTACTCGGCAGCGTCGGGTGTTGGTATGCCCGTCGTTTACCTTGGCGCAAAAACCGGTCGTGACGGCGTTGGCGGCGCGACCATGGCCTCAGCCGAGTTTGATGACACCATCGAAGATAAACGCCCCACAGTTCAGGTTGGTGACCCGTTCACCGAAAAACGTCTGATGGAGGCCACCTTAGAGCTGATGCAGACCGGCGCGGTGATTTCAATTCAGGACATGGGCGCAGCGGGTCTAACCTGTTCAGCCGTTGAAATGGGCGACAAGGGCCATCTGGGTATCCAGCTGAACCTCGAAGACGTGCCTCAGCGTGAAGAGAACATGACAGCTTACGAAATGATGCTGTCGGAATCCCAAGAACGCATGCTCATGGTTCTGAAGCCTGAAAAAGAGGCCGAGGCCCGCGCTGTGTTCGAAAAATGGGACCTCGACTTTGCCATCGTAGGTGAAACCATTAGCGAAGATCGCTTCCTGATCATGCACAACGGTGAATGCAAAGCCGATCTGCCGCTGTCCACCCTCGCGTCCTCGGCCCCCGAGTACGACCGTCCGTGGGTTCCCACTGACGTCAACGCAGCTATGGACGACGTGCCGGAAATCGACCCGATCGACGGACTGAAAGCTCTGATCGGAAGCGTGAACTATTGTTCGCGCCAGTGGGTTTACGAACAATACGACAGCATGGTCATGGCCGACACCACCCGCGCGCCAGGTCTTGGCGCAGGGGTCATCCGTGTGCACGGCACCGAAAAGCTGCTGGCCTTCACCAGCGACGTAACCCCGCGCTATGTCAAAGCCAACCCCGTCGAAGGCGGCAAACAAGCCGTGGCCGAAGCCTATCGCAACCTGACTTCGGTTGGCGCAACGCCGCTGGCAACTACTGACAACATGAACTTCGGCAACCCTGAAAAGCCCGAGATCATGGGTCAGTTCGTCGGCGCCATTCAGGGCATCGGCGAAGCCGTCAAAGCGCTGGATATGCCAATCGTTTCGGGCAACGTCTCGCTTTACAATGAAACCGACGGTCAGGCGATCTTGCCGACCCCGACCATCGGCGCAGTGGGCTTGATCAAGAACGCAGAAAACCTGATCGGCTGCGAAGTCCGCGAAGGTCACGTTGCCCTTGTAATCGGTGAAACCAACGGCCACCTGGGCCAATCCGCCCTATTGGCCGAGGTGTTTAACCGCGAAGACGGCGACGCACCCCACGTCGATCTCGATGTTGAAAAGCGCAACGGCGACTTTATCCGCGCCAACCATACATGGATTAAAGCCTGCACCGATCTGTCCGACGGCGGCCTGGCCGTTGCCGCATTTGAAATGGCCGAATGCGCCGGTGTTGGCGTTCATATTGACGCCAGCGACACAGCCACCCTTTTCGGTGAAGATCAGGGCCGTTACTTGATCGCCTGCAACTTCGATCAAGCCGAAGCGCTGATGATGGCCGCAGGTCAGGCGGGCGTACACATAGAAAGCGTCGGCAAATTTGGCGGAGACACAGTCAAGCTGGGCAGCGTCGAAGCGCCACTGGCCGAGCTGTCCGATCTTTACCGTGGCGCGTTTGGCGCAAACTTCGGCTGATTACTGCAATCACCAAAATCAAAAAGGCCGCCCCGAATTGATCAGGGCGGCCTTTTTTTATCGAGGCGTAGGATGGGGTTATTACCCCATCACAATAGCGCTTTGACCTTTTCGGCGACGTTTTCAGCGGTGATGCCGAACTTTTCGTACAGCACGCCAGCAGGCGCAGACGCCCCGAACCCGGTCATGCCGACGAAGTCGGATTTCTGAGCCCGTCCACGTTCGCCCATCAGCCACTTGTCCCAGCCACCGTCACGCACAGCCGCTTCGACACCAACGCGTACCGGACCCGCCGGCAGCACCTTGCGGCGATAGCTTTCGTCTTGCTCGGCGAACAGCTCCATACAGGGCATGGAAACGACACGGGTACCAATGCCTTCGGCCTGCAACAAATCACGTGCTTTCAGGGCAATCTCTACTTCCGAACCGGTTGCCATGATGATCGCCTGACGCTTGCCTTCCGCATCGGCCAGCACATAGGCACCTTTGGACACGAGGTTCGAGTTCTTGTGTTCGGTCCGGACAGTCGGCAGGTTCTGACGGGTAAGCGCCAGCACCGACGGGCTTTCCTTGGACGTAACGGCAATTTCCCAAGCCTCGGCTGTTTCAACGGTATCCGCTGGACGGAACACATAGGTGTTCGGGGTCGCGCGGCAGATCGCCAGATGTTCAACCGGCTGGTGGGTCGGTCCGTCTTCGCCAACACCGATGCTGTCGTGGGTCATCACGAAAACGGTCGGGATGCGCATCAGCGCGGCCAGACGCATCGCGGGACGGGCATAATCGGTGAAGGCAAAGAAAGTACCACCATAAGGGCGAATACCGCCATGCAATGCCATGCCGTTCATAGCCGCGGCCATGCCATGTTCACGGATACCGTAATAGACGTAACGACCTTTGCGATTGTTCGTGTCAAACACGCCCATGTCTTTGGTCAGCGTGTTGTTCGAACCGGTCAAGTCAGCCGAACCGCCAACGGTTTCCGTCATCAACGGGTTGATCACCGACAAAGCCATTTCCGACGATTTGCGGGTGGCGACCTTGGGCTGATCTTCACTGACCTGCTTCTTGAAAGATTTGATCGCAGCTGACAAACGCTTGTGCGGATCACCGGCATAGGCGCGGTTGAACTGATCCTGCTTGCGCTGGCTTACTTCGGCAAAACGCGCTTCCCACGCGGCACGTTCTTCGGCACCGCGCGCGCCCATGGCTTCCCACTGGGCTTTGATCTCTGCGGGCACTTCGAACGCGCCACCGGTCCAGCCGTAGACCGCTTTGGCAGCGGCCAGTTGATCGGCATCGGTCAGTGCACCGTGGCCTTTCGAGGTGTCTTGCGCAGCGTGCCCCAAAGCGATGTGGGTTTTGCAAGCAATCATCGAGGGCTTTTTCGAGGCTTTCGCCTCTTCAATCGCTTCATTAATCTGAACCGGATCGTGTCCGTCGATTTCCTGCACATGCCAACCGGACGCTTTAAAGCGCTGAACCTGATTGGTGCGGTCCGACAATTCAACCGTGCCGTCGATAGTGATGTTGTTATTGTCCCAGAAGACGACCAGCTTGCCCAACGAATGACGCCCCGCAAGACCGATGGCTTCCTGACTGATCCCCTCCATCAGGCATCCGTCACCGGCAATGACATAGGTGTGGTGATCAACAATCTTGCGGCCATACTGGGCACGCTGGATTTCCTCGGCCATGGCAAAACCGACGGCATTCGAAATTCCCTGCCCAAGCGGACCGGTTGTGACCTCAACGCCTGAAACGTGGCCGTATTCAGGATGCCCTGCGGTAATCGCGCCCCACTGACGGAAGTCCTTCAGTTGTTCCAGCGTCACGTCTTCATAGCCGGTCAAATACAGCAGCGAATAGATCAACATCGAGCCATGACCCGCCGACAGGATAAACCGGTCGCGATCCGCCCAACGCGGTGCCTTTGGATCAAACTTGAGGTGGTTCTCGAAAAGAACCGTAGCAACGTCTGCCATGCCCATCGGCATGCCAGAGTGGCCCGAGTTTGCAGCGGCGACAGCATCAAGTGTCAGGGCGCGGATTGCGGCAGCTTTCATCCAGTGAGCGGGATTGGCGGCCTTGAGGGCGTCTATGTCCATCAAAACAGGTCCTTTGTGGCAGGTTTAGCATTAGCAGGGTCAATACCAGCCCCCGAATAAAGATCAAGCGCGTGATCGTCGCGTTTCATGGAAAGGGAAGTAATTTGCCTGCGCATTGGCTAATATCGGGGGGAACATAGCCCGTTCCGATTCGCAAACTGCAGGATTTCGGGACAAATTACAGAAAGAGGCTTTGATGAGCGAACTTGCAGAACTCGAACAGCGGCTGATGGCAGCCCTTGACCGCATCGAAGCGGCGGCAGAAAAAACACCCGCCGCAAGCGACGGTGTTGACCCCGAAGAAGTGAACCGTCTCAAGGCGGCACTGGACGATGCCGAACGCGCCCGCGAAACTGCTGAAGCACAACTTCACGACCTTCGGGAGCAACACAGCCAGACATTCGACCAGCTGGAAGAAAGCCTGAACGCGCAGCGCAAGACCACAACCGCGCTGGACTCAGAATTGCAGCGTCTTCGTCAGGTCAACAAACTGCTGGAAGACAACAACCGCGCCCTTCGTCAGGCCTGTGAAACCGGTCAGGTCGATGCGGCTCTGATCAATCAGGCGATGCTTGCCGAACTGGAAAGCATGCGCACTCTGCGCGCCACCGAAAAGGCCGAGATCGAGGCCGCCATGGCTGCTATCGAACCCCTGCTGATCTCAACCGGAGGAACTGCCTGATGCCCGAAGTATCCATCGAAATCGGCGGCCGCAGCTTTGAGGTCGCCTGTCAGGAAGGCGAAGAAAAATACCTGCAAGCCGCCGCCGCCCTTTTGGACGGCGAAGCCAGCGTTCTTGCCCAACAAATCGGCCGCATGCCCGAAGCCCGTATGCTGCTGATGGCGGGCCTCATGCTGGCCGACAAAACGGCAGGCTTGGAAGAGCGACTGGAAAAGGCCGAACAGGAATTGCATGACCTGCGCAAAGCCGGAGCCGGCACAACCCAAGTCCGCGAAGTCCGGGTCGAGGTTGTCCCCCCGTCGGTACAGGCCGCCATGGGCTACGCCGCCCAAAAAGCCGAAGAGATCGCGGATAAACTCGAAGCATCCTGATTTCCTCTGCCTACAAATATCCAATAAACCAAAGCCGCCCCCAATAATCACGGGGCGGCTTTTACAAATGCCGGTCCAGAAATTCGGCAATCTCGCGCAAGGATAAATCCGCTTCGGGCAGATCAGGGTAGAATTCAAACACGTGCCCCATCCCTTCCCATACGCGCAGGGTCACATCAGCACCGCTTTCACGCATCACCCGCTCTTGCCTGACACAGGCAGATAGAAACAGATCGCGGGTGCCCGTCGTGATCATCGTCGGCGGCGTGTCGGGGCCGTAGCGCCCAAAAATCGGCGACAATTCGGGGTCGGTCAAATCCCGATCCGGCGCATAGGCTGCGTTCACCTCGGCTATGCGCGCCTGCCGCAGCAATGGGTCACGGTCGGCAAGGCCACTGTCACCGGTGTCCCCTAAATCTGTTGCCGGAGACATAACCGCCACAGCATTCGCCCGGCGATGCCCCAGCCCCGCAAGCCGTTGATCCAAAGCCAAGGCCAAATTACCCCCGGCCGATTCACCGGCAATGGCGACCTTATCGTCGCCCTGCAACAACGCCTGTGCAACCGCTGAAACATCCTCCAGACCTGCCGGAAACGGGTGCTCGGGGGCCAAGCGGTAATCAACGCACACGACTGGCGCTCGCGCATAGTCCGCCAAGGCCGCCGCAATCGGAAGGTCTTCAAACGGGCTGCCCATCATAAAGCCGCCGCCGAAAATGTACAGGATCACACGCCCCTCAGAGACCTCACGCGGCACCACCCGTAAGCATGGTACCTCAGCAATCTCGACCTCGCGCAAAACAACGCCATGCCGGATCACCGCCTCTTTCGAGGCTTTGGCGCAGCTGTCCCGCACGGCCTTGCGCCGTTCGTCTATCGTCAAATCGGGGGAAGGTGGCGGCGCTTCTTCAGCAGCCGCCATAAAAGCCCGGGCCGCGTCAGAAATCCTCGCGACCCGATCTGTCATCGCTTAGCCGTTCGCTTCGCGGATCTTATTTGCCGCGTCTTTGTCAAACGCCACACCGTTTTGTTCAAACAGCGTATCCAGCTCGCCTGACAGGGTCATTTCGGTGATGATATCACAGCCACCGACAAACTCGCCTTTGACATACAGCTGTGGGATGGTCGGCCAGTCAGAGTAATCCTTGATGCCCTGACGGATCTCATCGTCCGCCAGAACGTTCACATCGGCGAATTCCACGCCCATATAGTTCAAAACGCCCGCAACGCGGCTTGAGAAGCCACAGCTTGGCATTTCTTTGGTGCCCTTCATGTAAAGCACCACGTCGTTGGATTTTACAGTTTCGTCGATACGGGTTTGTGCGTCGCTCATTTTCTTTTCCTGTTCGCTGGGAATTATTCAGGCGCTTTGGTGTTCAGCGCCAGCGCGTGTAGCTCACCGCTGTCGATCGCCGATTTAACGGTTGCATTGACGGCGCGTTGCTGCTGCACGCGGTTCATGCCGCGGAAGCTTTCATCAATCACCATCGCCGCAAAATGGGCACCGTCATCGCCCTGCACCTGAATTTGGGCATTGGGGAATCCGGCGCGGATCAGGTCTTCGATCTTCTGGGCGTCGATGGCCATGGGGGTCTCCTGTCTTTCCTGACAGAATATGTAGAGTTTACCGGGCGGGCCTGCAAGGGGGAAGGTCTTGACCCTGACATCATGTCAGGGGGCAAACTGCAAACATGACACCACGAATCGCAAAATACCGCATCGGTGAACTGGCCCGCCTTTCCGGCGTCTCTGTCAGAATGCTACGCCATTACGACCACATTGGCCTGTTGCCCGCCATGAGTGCGGAAAACGGCTATCGCTACTATGATGAAGCGGGGATGGACCGTTTGCAGGAAATCATGTTCTACCGCGCACTCGACATGGGGCTTGAAGAAATTCGCGCACTTCTTGATGGGAACGCATCACGGCTGGAGCGACTGCAACATCACCAGACCCGCCTGCGCGAGAAGCAATTTGAAACTGCGGCCATGCTGGCAACATTGGAACAAACCATCGCCGCCGAAAAAGGAGCCCCGCGATTGACACCGGAAGAATTGTACAAACCTTTTTCGCCGGAAAAACAGGCAGAGCACGAAACTTGGCTGATCGACACCTATGGCGATGACATGGCACAGGCGATTGCCGCCTCAAAAGCGCAGCTTGCGAAAGCACCGGAAGGCGTGGAAGAACGGATGAGCGTTTTGGCCGACATCGAGACCGCTTTGGTGACAGCCTTCGAGACAGAAGTGCCAGATGTGTTCCATCTTCTTGACAAACATCGCACATGGGTCGCGTCCATGTGGGGCAAGCCCTGCCCGCCCGAAGCCTATGCAGGATTGGCCGATATGTATCTGTCCCATCCGGATTTCGTTGCCAGATACGAAGCCTTGGCCCCAAAGTTCAGCCAGTGGCTTCCGGCAAAGATGAAAGAATATGCCGCGCGGATTGCGTAGACCGCAAACAACTCTTGCGGGCTGTCTTTGCAAGGGGCGACCGAGCGATGGGTCAAACTTGGATTAACCTTTGCGCGGCACATTCCCCCCGTGCACAGATCGTGAAAT
>CAYVRN010000019.1:8951-41404 GCA_964453855.1 uncultured Rhodobacterales bacterium | reverse complement strand
TGATGGCCGGGGCATCGGCAAATCCCTTACAGCAGTAGGTTGTCGAAAAGCCGGGAAAATCAATATTTGCCTTGATAAATGACGGAACCCCCTGAAAAGGACCTTCAGGCAATCCTTGGCGAGCCTTCTCTCGGGCAAGCTCGATGTTGATTTGTTCTATGGCATTCAGCTTCGGATTCAGTTTCTCAATGCGATTGATAACCACCTCCAGGAGTTCCCCGGCGGTCATCTCGCCTTTGCGGATCAATTCCGCCAAAGCCATCGCATCATGGTTATAAAGTTCATCCGTGGGCTGTTGATTTTTCATCGCGAGGTTCCGTTCTATTGGTCAAATAAGGTCAGTTGCTGATTGGTACTTCCAAACCCTGGACAGGCCAGAACCGTCCGGTAAAAACGAGGCGGAAGCCATTCATCCTGTGATGCTGTGCCGCGAAAACCGTGAGTTTTAAACAGAATACGCCTACGTCAGACACGCTGCAAGCGCGAGCCAAATTGACAGAAACCGGTGAAGCAGCCTTTCATTCTGTAATTATAGAGCTCAGCTCCGCAATGTGCTAAGCTGATGATAATCCAGCGTTGGTATTTAGAAAAAACTGCTTGAATATGGGGCTGCTTGCGGCTCCGATTGCGCGGGCATTTCCGCCAATCGTTCCGGGTTCGATTTTTGGGGCTATCAAACCGCGTTTATCCTGATTGACCAGATATCGCCGCACTCGTTCAACAAGTTCATTTCGAACGCTCTCGGGAAAAGCGCCATCAAGTAAAATCGCCTCAAAATCGATGACCGAGCAGACGGACAGCGCTGCTTTTGCGAGTTCTTGCGCCGCTTGTCCGATCCAGGGATCCACATATCGCTCAAGTCCTTGCCAATCTTGCGGCTGCTTCCAGATAATTTCTGGATCCAACCCAGCTTCAATCAATCGAGCTTCGAGTAAGTGCAAAGAAGCTACGTCAATCAGCTGCTGACTTTCACCCAAAGGACTTGTCGTGCGCATTGATCCCAAGGCACCCGCGTTCCCTTGGTTGCCCTCGAACACCGTACTGTTCAAAACGACCCCGCCACCGATGAATGATCCAATAAAGAAATAGGCGTAGTCGCGGAAGCTCTTGCTGCCTCCAAAACTATGTTCTGCCTGACATGCAGCCGTCGCATCGTTTAAAACAAAAACATCCAGCTCGCTGAATTTGGCGACTTCAGATGTAAAATTGATATCTTTCCATGACCGGAATTTTTCAGCGTCGACATCATAAAGGTCATGCCACTTCCAGACTTCGAACGGCACAGCAATTCCGATGCCGCATATCCGCTCGATCACAGTTGAAGGTAGCTTTGACAGAATATCCGCCATACCGGCTTCAAGGAAGCCGAATACGTTTTCAGGCAAGGGATAGGGATACTTTGTAGTGACTTGGTTGGTCACATTGCCCGCAAAATCGAGAAGTAAAAGATCAGCACTCCGGCGACCGACTTTCAGTCCGAATGAATAAACTCCCTTTGGGTTCAGAACCATCGGAATAGATGGCTTGCCAACTTTACCTCTAACCGGCTCACCGCGAAGCAGGAGCTTATCTTTTTCAAGTTTTCTAAGAATGATCGAAACGGTCTGCGGGGATAACCCTGTCACTTTTGCGATATCGGCGCCAGGCATGCCACCGTGGCTGCGAATGACCGTCAAGATCAAACGCTCATTGTGATCGCGAACTCCTTTCTGGTTCACGCCAAAAGACAATTTTTGAAATACGCCGTCTTCCATGATCGGACCTTAAACGCCTTGTAGCACAATAGGAAGATGGCTTGAGCTAATTAATAAATCAACTTTATTTATTTATTGACGAAACGGTAGAATCACGTTTATGCCTTTAGGGGATCACTGAGATCACTCGGAGGGTTGCTCTGAAAATCAGAGCACGAATTAAATTTGTCTGGGAGGACATTATGAAAAAATTCGCAACAGTTTCCGCTCTCGCACTTGCTGCGACGGCACTAGCAGGCGCTGCGTCAGCAGAAGTTAACGCGTGCCTGATCACCAAAACCGACACCAACCCGTTCTTCGTAAAAATGAAAGAAGGCGCGTTGGCTGGTGCGGCTGCAAACGGCATCAACCTGTCGACCTACGCTGGTAAAATCGACGGTGACGTAGAAAGCCAAATCGCTGCGGTTGAAAGCTGCATTGCTTCTGGCGCTCAGGGTATCCTGATCACTCCAACTGACAGCCGCGCCCTGACCCCTGTTATCACCCAAGCCCGTGAGGCAGGTGCTCTGGTCATCGCACTCGACACTCCGTTTGAACCGGCAGACGTTGCAGACGCGACCTTCGCGACCGATAACTTCAAAGCAGGCGTACTGATCGGTGAGTGGGCAAAAGCAAAAATGGGTGCAGATGCAGCCAACGCAAAAATCGCGTTGCTTGACCTGAACGCTTCGGAAATTTCGGTTGACTACCTGCGCGACAACGGCTTCCTGCAGGGCTTTGGCATCGACATCAAAGACCCGACCGACATCGGTGACGAAGACGATCCACGCATTGTTGGCAACGACGTCACCAACGGCAACGAAGAAGGTGGCCGTACCGCGATGGAAAACCTTCTGCAGGTCGATCCGGGCGTGAACCTGGTTTACACCATCAACGAACCGGCTGCTGCGGGTGCATACGAAGCCCTGAAAGCCGTTGGTCGTGAAAATGACGTGCTGATCGTATCGGTCGACGGTGGCTGCCCAGGCGTCCAGAACATCGCAGAGGGCGTTATCGGCGCAACCTCGATGCAGTTCCCGCTGCTGATGGCTTCGAAAGGTATCGACGCAATTGCCCAGTGGGCTGCCGACGGCACTAAGCCGGAAAACACCCCGGGTCTGGACTTCTTCAACACTGGTGTTGAACTGATCACTGACGAACCAGTGGACGGCATTCCGTCTCTGACCTCGGCTGAAGGTCTTGAGAAGTGCTGGGGCTAAGAGCCTAATCTCCCAGAGGGGGGCGCGCCTGACGCCCCCTTCACCTTTCTCTCTACTAAATCTTTGACGCAGTCGAACGCCTCGGCCAAGCTGAAGGCGGAGGATACCGACATGACGGACAACACGACCCGAAACAGCCCTCAGCAAGAGTTTGAGCGCGCACTGGACGGTAGCGATGCCAACGTCGCCCGCTTCACGCAAGACAAACACTCGTTGATTAAGCGCGTTCAGCACATACTTCACAATAACCCGACTCTTGTACCAGTAATTGTACTGCTTATCAGCCTTGTTGCTTTTGGCTTCATCGCAGGTGAGCGCTTCTTTTCGGCATTCAATCTTTCCTTGATCATGCAGCAAGTCTCGATCATCGGGATTCTGGCGGCAGCTCAAAGCCTGATCATTATCACCGCAGGCATCGACCTTTCAGTTGCAGCCATTATGGTGCTGATGTCAGTCATCATGGGTAACCTTGCGGTGACTATGGGTGTTCCGTCGTTTTTTGCGATTATTGTCGGCTTTGTCGGCGGACTTGGGGCCGGCATGATGAACGGTCTCCTCATCACTAAAATAAAGCTACCGCCTTTCATTACGACTTTGGGAACCTGGTCGATCTTTTTCGCCCTGAACTTGTGGCTATCTGGAGCCCAGTCGATCCGCTCTCAGGATATCGACTCAAAAGCACCATTTCTTAAGTTTTTTGGTAATGCGATTAACATCGGCGGTGCACGGATCACATTCGGTGTGATCTTGATGATCGTCGTCTTCGTCGCGCTTTGGTACATGCTGAACAAAACAGCGTGGGGTCGTCATGTCTATGCGATCGGAGACGATATCGAAGCTGCTGAAATGGCTGGTATTCGTACCGACCGTA
Organism: uncultured Rhodobacterales bacterium; assembly: GCA_964453855.1. Taxonomy (GTDB): domain Bacteria; phylum Pseudomonadota; class Alphaproteobacteria; order Rhodobacterales; family Rhodobacteraceae; genus JASMHC01. The sequence continues at coordinate 37,580 of CAYVRN010000019.1, read as the reverse complement.
CACTGATTTCTGTCTACATGGTCGCCGGTCTTGTTTGCGCGATCGCCGGTTGGGCATCGATCGGTCGCGTAGGCTCGATCTCACCTCAGTCATTTTATGAGGGCAACCTACAATCAATCACTGCTGTTGTGATTGGCGGGATCTCTCTCTTCGGTGGGCGTGGCTCAATCATGGGCGCTCTCTTCGGAGCCTTGATCGTGGGTGTCTTCCAATCGGGCCTGCGAATGGCCGGAGTGGATGTGCTGTGGCAGGTCTTTGCCATAGGTTGGCTCATCATTATCGCGGTCGCTATCGACCAATGGATCAGAAGGGTATCGGCATAATGTCTACACCAGTTGTTGAAGCCCGCGGAATCGTGAAGCGCTATGGCCACGTCACCGCGATTGACCACTCGGATTTCGAACTGCGCCAGGGTGAAATCCTTGCCGTAATCGGAGACAACGGGGCCGGCAAATCGTCAATCGTTAAAGCAATCTGCGGAGCTGTCCAACCCGACGCCGGTGAAATTCTGATCGACGGAAAACCGGTGCATTTCAATAGCCCAATTGAAGCACGCGAAATGGGCATCGAAATTGTATATCAAAACCTTGCGCTTTCGCCAGCGCTTTCGATTGCCGACAACATGTTCACCGGCCGCGAAATCCGTAAAAAAGGCATCATGGGCGACGTGTTCCGCATGCTCGACAAACCCGCTATGGAAGCCTTTGCCCGTGAAAAGCTTACCGAACTTGGCTTGATGACCGTTCAGTCGATCAAACAACCGGTGGAAACTTTGTCTGGCGGTCAACGTCAGGGTGTTGCGGTGGCTCGGGCAGCAGCGTTTGCATCGAAGTTTATTATCATGGACGAACCCACTGCTGCATTGGGCGTGAAAGAAAGTCGACGGGTTCTGGAGCTGATCAAAGACGTGCGCGCACGCGGTATTTCGATCATCTTGATCAGCCACAATATGCCACATGTCTTCGAAGTTGCTGATCGCATTCACATCCATCGTTTGGGCAAGCGCCTTTGCACCATTGACCCCAAAGACTACACTATGTCGGACGCGGTCGCCTTTATGACCGGCGCTAAAGAGCCTCCTGAGCAGGACGCTGCATGAGCGGTGGCACCGTAACAATTCGAGAACTGGCAGAACTTATTCTGGCAGTTCCCCAAAGGCACCGGCGAAAGCTCATTGCGATCGCTGGTGCACCTGCGTCCGGAAAGTCCACTTTAGCTGAACGCCTTTGCGACGAGCTTATCCAGCAGGGACTTGCTGCAAAGGTTGTGCCAATGGATGGCTTCCATCTTGGCAACAATCTCTTGATGGAGTTGGATTTATTAGCTCGAAAAGGTGCGCCGGAAACCTTTGATGTTCAGGGGTTCATGCGGTTGATAGAAGCACTGTCGATAGAAGACACTGTATATTTTCCGACATTTGATCGAGAACGAGATATAGCAATTGCCGGATCAGGTGTGGTGTGCGGGGATGATTGGATCATTATCCTTGAAGGAAATTACCTACTGTTCGATGAACCGGAATGGCGAGATCTTGCACAATATTGGGATTATAGCGTGAGACTAAACGTGCCTTCGGACATTCTTGAAAAGAGGTTGGTAGAACGCTGGTTGGCGCACGGACTTACAGATCCAAAAGCCCGCGGGAGAGCCGAAGAAAACGACCTGCCAAATGCGCGGCGCGTTGCCGGTGCAAGGCTGCCAAGCGATTTGACGATATAATTGAAAGCTAAAGACAAGTAGTGTGAGTTCGCTGGGCATTGCCAACTTAATTGACGGCGGTATAGCTGTCGCCTAGGCGGACATCATGAAAATACCGACGACTATACCCCGCCTCAAAGGTTTCCGTTTCCCGCGCTAGATCATCAGCTACGCTGTGTGGGCCTACCATCGGTTCGCTCTGAGTGCCGCCGACGCCGAGGACCTGCTGGCTGAACCCGGTGTCCTTGTCAGCCGGGAAACCGTTCGGCAATGGGTAAATCGGTTCGGCCATCATTTTGCGTATTTTATCAACCGAGATCGGCCCGGTTCCGCTGACGAATGGCACCTAGACGAAGTTGTCGTTCCCATTGGTGGCACGAAACTTTGGCTATGGCGAGCAGTTGATGCCTACGGCGATGTTCTCGACATTCTTGTTCAGAAACATCGAAATGATCGCCTGATAACTGAAAAATAAATCACGGTCGGGCCGATTCAAATAAGTTGGCAATGTCATTGAAGCAGAGCCTGATTAAATGACATAATTTTCGCAAACCGACGCATTCATGCAATTAATTGCTACGTCAAAGCAATGCTGCTTATGCAAAGGGCCATTTTTAGAATACAACATGAGAAAGTCTCCTTTCTCTGACTAGATAAACTCCCACTTACCGTCATTTCGCGAAGACTTTAAACAGGCTTGGATGAAAGACATACCACGCAATCCTTCCTTGTATCCGGGAAGCAAAGAACCATCGCTTTTCCCTTCTATTAGGTCCGCTGCATCAGAATATATGTTGGCAAACCCTTCCAAATATCCCTCCGGATGACCGGGAGGAATACGGGTCCAGGAAGAGCTACTTCCAAGACCAGCCCCCGCTCGAGTCAGAACACGCTTTGAACTCCCATGAATAGCAACGGTCATTTTGTTCGGGTCTTCCTGTGACCATTCAAGCCCCCCCCTATCACCGTAAACCCGCAATCGAAGCCCATTTTCATTTCCCACTGCTATTTGAGATGCCCATAAGGTACCTTTTGCCCCTCCATCAAGCCGAAGTTGTACATGGGCGTTGTCGTCTACAAGCCTACCCGGACCAAAGCTGTGTAGTTCAGCACTTAGAGCTTGAGCCTCTAGACCCGTGACAAATTCCAGCAAGTTCAATGCGTGCGTACCGATATCTCCGATGGCACCACCGCCACCAGACTTCACCGGATCGGTTCTCCAGCTCGCTTGTTTTTGACCCTCATTTTCGATGCATTGCGTGAGCCAGTCTTGGGCATACTCAACTTGTGCTACGCGGATCTTACCCAATTCACCGATTGCAATAATGTTTCGTGCCTGTCGTATGAGGGGATAACCTGTATAATTGTGAGTCAAAATAAAATGGGCGCTCGAGGATTTGATGGCTTTTAAAATCTCCTCGGCCTCAACAGTCGTTGCGCACAACGGCTTGTCGCATATGACGTGAATGCCAGCATTCAGAAAAGCGATTACCGGACCGGCGTGCATATGGTTCGGAGTAACAATCGACACAGCTTCGATGCCATCCTCCATAGCAGCTTCTGCAACGGCCATTTCTTCGTAGGATGCGTAAGATCGTTCCAACCCCAGTTCTTCTGCCGAAGCCGCCGCGCGCTCGGGGTTTGACGATAATGCCCCTGCAACCAGCTCCCAGCGATTGTCCAACCGTGCGGCATACCGATGAACCCCACCAATAAAGGCGCCTTGCCCACCCCCAACCATTCCAAGTTTCAGCTTTTTCATAATCCAAGCAACCGCTTAATTTGTGCTTCGTCCCGTTCACCTCCGGCAAAATCGTCAAAGGCTTTTTCTGTCACGTTGATCAGATGTGAAGCAATAAACGGAGCCCCTTCAGCAGCACCTTGCTCTGGCGATTTAATGCAGCACTCCCATTCCAACACAGCCCAACTGTCATAGCCATATTGGGTGAGCTTTGAGAATATCCCGTCAAAATCGACCTGACCGTCGCCAAGGCTTCGGAACCGCCCGGCTCGATTGGTCCAATTTTGATAGCCTGAGTATACACCCTGACGGCCATCAGGATTAAACTCGGCATCCTTGACATGGAACGCGTTGATGCGGTCGTGATAGAGATCGATGAAAGCTAGGTAGTCCAGCTGTTGAAGCACGAAATGGCTGGGATCATAGTTGATCATTGCGGCTTGATGTTGATCAACCGCATTTAGGAACATTTCCCACGTCGCTCCATCGAAAACATCCTCTCCGGGATGGATTTCGAAGCCTATATCCTGACCATGATCCAAGTAGAAATCGAGAATGGGTTTCCACCGACGGCCAAGCTCGGCAAAGGCTTCTTCGATCAAACCCTGCGGACGCTGCGGCCACGGATAAAGGAACGGGAAAGCGAGAGAGCCCGTGAAGCCAACCGTGTGCTTCAATCCAAGACGTTCAGACGCGACAGCCGATTTCTTCAACTGTTCGATCGCCCAATCGGTGCGGGCTTCGGGATTTCCCCGATAGGCTTCTGGCGCAAATATATCAAAAGCTTCGTTGTAGGCAGGAGCTACCGCCACCAATTGGCCTTGCAGGTGAACTGATAATTCGGTGATTTCAACACCCGCGTCAGCGCAGATACCCTTTATTTCATCAATATAGGCATCACTACTGACAGCTTTTTCCAAATCGAACAGACGCCCATCGATGGTCGGGATTTGCACACCTTTATAGCCAAGATCCGCCGCCCATTTTGTAATGTTTTCAAGGTTGTTAAACGGAGCCTCGTCCTGCGCAAATTGAGCCAGAAACAGAGCGGGTCCTTTTATTTGCGATGCTGCCATCACACCATCTCGCTTATCATGTTCAGGTGGCGAATATCGACTGGGCAGGCTAGTAGCCGGTCAAGCTGTGAAAACAGAGGGCGCAGATGTGGCATTTCTAGATGTGCATCAAGGTCCTCTTGAGTTCGCCAGTTTTCATAGAAAACAAAACGGCACGGGTCTGTTGCATCAACATGAAAGTCATAATTGATACAGCCTTCTTCATCCCGCGTCGGAACAACTTGCTTTGCAAGAAGCTCATGTAGTTCTTCGCGGGTATCCGGTTTTGCAGTTACGGTACCGATAATAGTGACATGTGCCATTAATCAGCCCCTTTTCTGACTAAGAGCGACAGCTAGAATGATAATGCCGCCACGGGCGATCAATTGCTGGCTGAACTCCAGTCCCATCAAAATCAAACCGTTGTTGATCAAACCGATCATCAAAGCCCCTACAATTGTGCCAATCACAGTGCCTTTACCGCCGAACAACGATGTTCCACCAAGCACAGCGGCGGCAATAACCGAAAGCTCATCACCTTCTCCCAGCTGGAACCGCCCCGATTGCAGACGGCCCGCATAAAGCATTCCTGCAACTGCCGCAGCAGTGGATGAAAGTACCAACACTCGAAACTTGATGCGTGCGGTATTGATCCCAGAGTAGCTAGCCGCCTGTTCTCCGCCGCCAGTAGCAAGCACGCGGCGACCAAAGCTGGTACGTCTCAGTACGACGTGGCCTACGACCCCAAAGATCAACATCCAGAATAGCAGAACTGGCACGGGTCCAATCGAACCTCCCCCGAACCACCAAGCATAGCCCTGCGACAGAATTGGAACCGCAGCCGTGTCAGAAACCCACATGGCGATGCCTTTCGCGATTCCCATCATGGCAAGAGTGGTCAGAAACGAGGGGATACCGATCTTAGTAGTAAGCCATCCATTAAACACGCCGACCGCGATCCCTGTCGCCAATCCGGCGATAATTCCGCCGAACGGTCCGGCTACCGATATTGCCAAGGCAACCGTTACACTGGCAAGCCCGGCAACTGCCCCTACGGAAAGGTCAATCTCACCCGCCGACAACACAAAAGTCATTGCCACAGCCATAACCGCTATCATTGTCGTCTGGCGCACGATGTTCAGCAAGTTGTTCGGGTTCAAAAAGCCCCGGTCGTTAAGGGTCAAGGCAAATACTATAAAAATAGCAATAAAGCCGATGTAGATAATGTTTTGGCGCCAGTTTGAGAGAAACGCATTTAATGCCTTTGACGGTCGATTGGTGTCAGTAATGGCCATTAGGAACCTCCTGCCCTGCGGTCAGGGCTTCTTGAATTGCGATCTGCAGGCGCTGTTCGGCGACCTGTAGTCTATGGGCTGCATTGGAATTGACCTCGGCCGGATCTTCCAGATCTGCATGAGGGATGTCGTCATAGGCGCGGCCGTCGGCCATCACAATGATGCGGTCGCACGCGGTCAGCAATTCGGATAACTCAGATGAAATCATCAGGATTGCCTTGCCGCTAGCCGCCAAATCTCGAACCATTTGAATGATCTCCGACTTTGAACCGATATCGATGCCGGCAGTCGGTTCGTCCAAAACAAACACATCGGGGTTCGCGGCTAACCATTTCCCAATGACGACCTTTTGCTGATTACCACCGGACAACGTGCTGACTGCATGATCTCTGCTAGCAGTTTTGATCGACAAGCGCTCAATCTGGGCATCCGTCGTCTTGCGCAACTTGTTCCCGTCAACAAATCCAGCATGTGAAATATCGTCAAGCACAGCAAGTGTTGCGTTATCTGCAACCGAGTGCGCTGGAATAATGCCTTGGGTCGCACGCGCCTCTGGTACCAGCGCCACGCCCGCTGCAATAGCATCGCTTGGGCGGCGGATACTCACCGTGCGATCCTTTATACGGATCTCGCCCGAGGTGATCGGCTCAATGCCTGCGATCAACTTTGCCAAAGACGTCCGACCCGAGCCCAAAAGACCTGCCAGCCCAACAACTTCGCCTTTGTGGATAGTCAACGAAATATCCTGAGGCTTGTCACGCCCGCAGACATTGCGCAGCTCTAACGCAATATCGCCTCGTACGACGTCTTTGCGTTTTACATCAGCCAGGCCCAGTGAGCGTTTGCCGACAATATGCTCAATCATCGTGTCAATCGGTAGATCGTCAATGTCAGCTGTAGTCACATGCTTACCATCCCGAAGGATTGTGGCACGGTCAGCAATTCGTGCAATTTCATCCATACGGTGGCTAACATAGATTATAGCCACTCCTTGGGATTTTAGTTTGCGTAGGAATGTAAACAGACGGTCCACGTCTGACACAGCAAGCGCCGTCGAGGGTTCGTCCAGCACCAGAACCCGCGCATCCTGAGAGATCGCCTTGACGATCTCGGTCAGTTGCTTTTGTCCAGCGCCTAAGTCTCCAACAATCGCTGAAGGGTCAATGTCGACTTCTAACATACGGAACAACTCAGCCGCTTTGCGCTCTGCATCTTTGTCGTTGATCAGACCTCCGGACAGAGTTTCACGTGTTAGGAATACATTCTGCGCCACAGAAAGCGTCGGAATCAAACTCATTTCCTGATAATTCATGGCAATCCCTGCTGCTCGGGATGCAGTAGGGTTATGCGTGGTCAGCGGGACACCGGCCACCTCAATTGTACCAGAAGTGGGCACATGAACCCCGTTCAGAACCTTCAGGATGGTTGATTTGCCTGCGCCGTTACCGCCCAGAAGAGCATGGACTTCACCAGCGAAGACCTCAAAATCCACGTTATCCAGCGCCTTGACGCCGCCAAAATGTTTTGAAATGCCCGTCATGCGGACGGCAACAGTAGACATCAAATCGACTCCCATGCGCCGGTTTCACCCGATCGCAGCAAGGCATCTGCGACTTTTTCCGTCAAGAGAGCCTCTTCAAAATTCGGCGACGGCTGGGTGCCTTCGACGATGGCCTTGCAGAAATCATAGCACTCGATGATCTTGGTTTCGCCATAACCGATGCCAAGCGCAGGGATAGGCCAGAGACCTTCGCCATAGGGATGTGAGGGACCTGTATAGATCGTACGGAAACCACGCGCTTCACCGGGATCATCAGCGAACATCACCTGCAATTCATCGCGACGCTCATAGTTGAACAGGATAGATCCTTTGGTGCCATGTATTTCCAGCGTAAGGAAGTTGTTGCGTCCCCACGCATTTCGGGTGGCCTCAATGCTGCCAATCGCGCCCGATTTAAAGCGCACCATCGATATAACCTCGTCGTCCACATCAACTTTGGCGCGTTCCCCATCCGCAGATTTGTCCGAGGCACCCAGCTTGTCGACGCCACCTTGTTGGACAGGACGGGTTTTCACATACGTTGGCGTGATGGCTTGAACGGTTTCAATCGGGCCGACCAGATGGTGGGCCATATCCACAACGTGGGTACCAATATCTCCGACCGCGCCTGAACCTGCGATGCTTTTCTGGAAGCGCCATGACAATGGACCGTTTGGATCAGCGGACCAGTCCTGCAAATAGGTGCCACGGAAATTGATCACGTCACCAATTTTTCCCTCTTCAATGAATTTCTTTGCTAACGCAACAGCAGGTGTTCGGCGATAGTTGAAAGCAACCATCGTAGTCACACCCGAAGAACGGGCCGCGTCGACCATGGCAACACTTTCTTCCAGCGTCGACGCCAATGGCTTTTCGCAAATCACGTGTTTGCCCGCCTTCAACGCTTCGATCGCAATCTCAGAGTGCGCATTATTTGGGGTGCAGATATCGACGATGTCGATGTCGGGGCGGTTGACCGTGGCTTTCCAATCGCTTGAGGCTTCGTCGAAGCCAAAACGGTCACGGGCATCTTGTGCTGCACCGTCGGTCAGATCGACCACAACTTTGCGGTGAGGAATTGCGGGGGCGGGCCAAAAAAACATCGGCATTGCGGCATAGGCCATGGCATGCGCCTTGCCCATGAAGCCGCCGCCAATCATGGCAACGTTCAAGGTCTTGGTCATCGGATAGCTCCGTCAGAATGTGGGAAAGAGTGGTCCTGCGGCAAGGGAGGGCCCGCAGGACCTACGCATGATTACTTCATGCTTCGTTGAATGTTTTTGGTAGCTTCGGTGCGATACACAGTTTGCCAAGCCTCAAGTAGGTTATCTTTGCTAACCGGAAGCGCTGGTAGCGCAACAAAGGCTGGAGCGGATTTGCCCAACAGGCCATAGCCCGCTAGCATCGCTTCTGCGACACCCTGATCAAACGGACGTTGTGCGCCCAGACCTTTGATGAAACCGTCCTGTGCCATATTAATGGCGACGTTCTCACCCAAGTCGATGGTGGTGATGATCAAGTCGTTACGACCAGCAACACGCGCAGCCGAGATAACGCCTTCAGCCGGGACATCCCATACGGCCCAAATGCCATCAATATCAGAACGAGATGTGAGCATAGCCGACGCCACTTTTTCTGCGTCGCCAGTAAAGTCCGGTCCACCGATGCCTTGTTCGGCAACGATTTCGATTTCAGGGTAATTCGCTTCAATCGTTGCCTTGAACGCATCGTAGCGCTGACGGGTCACAAAGAAATCTGCCGCGTGATACACCAGACCAATTTGACCGCCATCCTCGCCAAGGGCCTGAGCCATCAGATGGGCTGCTGCAACGCCGTTACCGTAGTTGTCTGCCGATACGACTGATACATAGTCCTCGCCCGCATTCATGCCCGGAGGGGTATTTTCCATGAACACGATTTTTACACCGGCTTCGGCCGCCGCTTTATACGCAGCAGCTGTTGCCGCTGGGTCAGTCGGAACGGAAACGATGATATCTGGCTGTCGCGCCATAACGGTTTCGATATCTGCCACCTGCTTTTCTGGCTTAAAACCAGCATCAGTGACCGCGATTACGTCGATGCCCATTTCAGCAAACTGAAATTTTAGACCTTCGATTTGCGCTCGAGACCAATCGTTGCCGCCGTAATGCATAACGATCGCCGCCGTGGCATTCATAGCTTTAATCTGGTCGATCTCGGCTCCACTCAGCGATAAATCAGCTGCAGGGCTTGGGTCTTCGCCGTTCGGTCCCTTGGACAGAACGCTTTCCTGAAGCGCAGCCAGAGCTGCTGCCGGGTCGGCCACGGCTGGCATGGCGCCAAAAGCGATTGCAAACGCAGCAACCGATCCCATAAGAGTTCTACGTGTAAACATTGTTCTTCCTCCCAGAAGATGGGGCGCACCCCGTTAGAGTAAACCGATTAGGCTTGGGTTAGGTAGTCCATGCTGGCACGCGCCCCTTCTGCAGGGTTGTCCCAGGCATCTAGTTCAGTGCAGACCCAACCTTTGAAGTTCGTCTCGCGCATGGCGGCGATAATTGGGTCAGTCGGCACATCACCGCGATCCAGCGGTGTAAAGGCAAAGGGTTCGTTCTGAAGACCTTTAAGGTGAATGTAAGATATGCGCTCCGCATGGTCGCGGATCAGCTGTGCAGGGTCACCGCCGGCAGCTGCCAAATGTGCGGTATCCGGACAGAAATCTATTTCCGTCAGATCGAAAATTCTGCTCACCTCGGCAGGACCTTCTACGATTGTTGAAAGATGCGGGTGGTAATGTGCAGTAAGGCTTCTATCTTCTGCCAAGGCCTTAACGCGATCCAAGGCAGCGCCTAGCTTGTCATAGTCGGTGTCGCGGATTCCATCAAATCGCTTGGCTCCACCGCCAACCACAAGATGCGGCGCTTCCAGCTCAGCCGCGCGGTCAGCAGCACGGGTTATGCGGGCCAATTCTTCGGGCAGTATATCGTCGAAAATGAAGTTGGCACCTGAATAGGCGGCAACTAGGACCAGACCGTTGCTGGCCAGAAGGCTACGCAAGTTTGCGGCGCTATAGTCCAGCAGGTTGCCATCAAACAGCTCAACACCGGTGTATCCTGCTTCAGCGATTTCAGCGCATGCACGATCCATGTCTCCAAAGGTGCGATAACTTAACTGCGCGATCGACGTCACACCCTCGGCATTGCCTCCAAGGTCCCCCCAGCAGTTCGCCTGATATGCCAGCTTCCATTCGTTCATTTCTTTCTCCTCCAGTCGGCTGATTACGCCGTTGAGGGTTTTGATAAGTCGACAATCACATCTAGGTCAATATTAAAAATTCTTAAGTAGTCAATCTTTTGCATTTTTTCTGCGAAAGTAGTCACTTGCCATGCAGATACAGTGCGACTATTGTCAGCGCGCAGGACAGAAACAGACGAATGTTCGTAAAAATGGGCAGTTCAAACGCGAATCAATCCAAGGGAAAAGGGCGCCCCCGCAGCACCGAGACTGCCGTCGCAAGCCTTGTTGATGTCCTGAATCTTGTCCGTACAGGGCACGCTACAACCCGCCAGGAACTCGAGCGAGTTGGGGAGTACGGACGCGCTATCGTCGCGGACAGACTAACCACACTAAAAGACTTGGGTCTGGTCGACGAAAGCGCCACGGGTACGGCAACCGGCGGAAGGGCTCCCCGGTTAGTCCAGTTTAACAAAGACATTGCGCGATTGGCAGTTGTCAACCTAGAGCAATCTGCCGTTGGTGTCGGCATCTCTGACCTAAGTGGCAAAATACTGGCTGAACATCACGAAATGATCGACATCACCGATCAGAATATGACAGTCGACAGAATTTGCGCCCTGATCAAATGGATGTTGTCCCGCCAGACAATCAGTGCCGATCTTTGGGGTATATCCATTTCGGTCCCGGGACCGGTCCTTGCCATCGCAGAAAATCCGTTTCTTTCAAAGACACCTGATTTTCTTCCCAACTGGGACAATTCCGGCTTGGTCGAAACACTGACGCAAAAGTTTCAAGCTCCGGTTTGGATGCGTTCGAATGTCGAAACCATGACAATGGGTGAATTCCACGGTGGGGCGGGTGTTGGTCTGCAATCCATGCTGTTCATCAAAGTCGGGCAACGCATCGGAGCAGGCTTGGTTAATGATGGACATCTTTTTCATGGCTCGTCTGGAGCCGTCGGCCTAATCGGGCAACTTCCTGTGAATTACGGCGATGTGACAGGTACCCTAGATGCAATGGCCGGTTCCGGTATGATAAAGGCGAAAGGGGCAGCCGCCGCTGCATCGGATGCAAGCCCTCAACTGGCTGATATTTTGGCTAGGGCTGGCGACGTGAACGCGATCGATGTGTGTCAGGCCGCGCAAATGGGTGATACGGCTAGCACCGAAATCGTCGTACAAAGCGGACGCCTGGTCGGGGGGGTCGTGGCCACTTTGGCAAATATGCTTAACCCGCAACTAATAGTCCTAGCCGGGTCGATTGCTCAATCAAACGATATTTTGTTGGCCAGCTTCCGCGAAGCAGTATACGGGGCATCGCATCCTCTGGTGACTCGTGATTTGCGCATCCTGCGATCGCAAATGAGCAGCTCCGCCGCTCTTCTAGGGGCCGCGAACATAGCAATCGAGGCACTGTTCGACCCAACCTTTCTGAAAGACTGGATCATCCGCGGAGCCCCTACCGAACACCCGGGATTTGTTCAGAGTTTGGCTTTTCTGGACGCAAATTTGCCGACCTCTGCGAATGAGCCACCTCCCCCGCCGGAAATATGAAGGAGACGAGAATGGCAATCGTCGGACTAGGCCCACATGGCGAACGCGCATCACCGCCCGAGCGGGTCACTCTGTTGCCGCAAGACATCGAGTCGGCGCGGAGTAAGAAACTGCGCATTGCTATCGTCATGCACACACTGGAAAGCGATTGGTCCAAGCACCTTGTTCAAGGAATCGTCGGAGTACTTGGTGAATGTGGAGCTATTGTAATTGACGTCGTAGATTGTCGCTTTTCCCCCGAGCAGCAAATTGACGCGTTAAACCGACTTCGCTCTGAAAACCCGGACGCAATTATCTCATTGCCTGTGGACAACGCTACCGTCGCCGACGCACATATTGCAGCCTCAAGAGCCGGAATTAAGCTCATATTAATTGACAATGCTCCGATCGGAATGCTGCCCGGGAAAGACTATGTTTCACTCGTTTCGGCAGATAATTACGGTTTGGGAAAAATCGCTGCAGAGCTGCTTTCATCTCATCTGCCTCCAGACTCAACGGCCGCGGTTCTCGGATATGACGCCGACTTTTTTGCTTCGAATGAGAGAGAAATCGCTTTTAGCCAGTGGATGGAAATCAATCGTCCTGATGTGACTGTGAAATCGACCAGATTTACTGCGATCGAAAACGCCGGAGAAGAAGCTGTTCGATTGATAGACTGCGATCCAGAAATCGCAGGGATATTCGTGGTCTGGGACACACCATGTGTGGACGTTCTGCGGGCTGTCTCGGAACGCAACTTAGAGTTACCGATTTCAACAGTGGACCTGGGTGCGGAAGTAACAGGAAATCTAGCAGAAGACAGAGGCGTTGTCGGAATCGCTGCTCAACGCCCATTTCAGCAAGGAGAAGCCATCGCACGCACAGTTATCACATCCTTACTGAATCGACCTTGCCCTGATTGGGTAGCTTTACCTGGACTCCAAGTTTCTCGTTCGAATGTCATCGAAAGCTACCAACTCGTTTGGCGCAAACCTGCTCCTAGAGACATTCTACTAGGTCTAGAGATCCTTACCTCCACGTGAAATTGGTGAATTCGGGCTAAATCGGGGACTGTTGCGTTATTTGGCCGAGGTCTGTTTGTAATACTGGAAAGACCGTCAAGACACTTTCCGGGATACTGTAGCTTGTCTCTGAGAGCTTCGTAAGGGGTCTGGCCGTTGTGCGTGCCGTGCGGTCTAGCGAAGTTGTAGAAGCGCTTGTCAATCCCATTAGACTGTTTGGTGCAAAGCGACATTGACAATGCAGCTTTGCGCGCTTGGTCCCTGGGCAAGTGACGACGTCCCGATGTCGCGGGTCACGGCGTTGGGATTGCCACTCTGCTCAAGCCCTTCGCGCCCCCAGCCCGCCGCCTTGAACCAGGCGCCGGTCGGCAACGTCACGACGCCAGGCATCACCGCCTCGGTGACATGCGCGGCGGCCAGACATGCGCCGCGATCATTGTAGACCCGTACAACGTCGCCGTCCCCGACCCCGCGAGCGGCGGCATCCACAGGGTTGATCCGCAGTATTTCCCGCCCGCCCCGCATATCCATTGCGCAGTGCTGCGAAAAGGTAAATTGGCTGTGCAATCGATTGGCGGGTTGCGGCGACAGTAGGTGCAGTGGCGCCCCCGGGTGTAGCCCTTCTGCGCTAAGGTTTTCGACCTTGTCGAACCAGCGCGGAAGGCCTGGGCAATCGGCATAGCCGAAATCCGATATGGTCTGCGAAAAGATCTCAATCTTGCCCGACGGCGTGCCCAAAGCGTGGGCCACGGGATCGCGGCGGAAGGCTTCGAACGTCAGTTCGGATTGGGGGATCTGGTCAGCGAGGTCGATGGTCTCTCCCGCCTGCCAGAAGGCGTCGAAATCCAGCAGCTCAACACCGGCATCGCGCGCTGAAACCTGCGAGACCTCGTGGATCCGCCGCAGCCAGCCCATTTCGTCAAGCCCCTCGGTAAAGGTCTCTTCCGCGCCCAGTCGCGCCGCCAGTTCGGCAAAAATCTGATAATCCGTGCGCGCTTCGCCGACCGGTTCGATGGCCTGTTGCGACGGGGTCAGAAAGGTATCGCGACCACAAACAATATCGTTACGCTCCAGCATCGTGCATGCGGGGAACACAATGTCGGCATGCTGTGCGGTAGCTGTCCAAGCGTTTTCATTAACAATGACATGCGCGGGGCGTAGAAAGGCCTCTCGTAATCGGTGCAGGTCTTGATGGTGGTGGAACGGATTGCCACCGGCCCAATAGACGAGGTCAATCTCGGGATAGGTGATGATCTGGCCATTGTAGGTACAGGCTTCGCCGGGGTGCAGCAGCATGTCGGCGATGCGGGCTACAGGGATGAAGCGCTTCACCGGGTTCTTGCCCTGCGGCAGCGCCCCCCATTTGAACCGCTGCGAGCGGCGGCCGTGGTATCCCACCCCGTTGCTGCCCCAGGCCAATCCGACACCGCAGCCCTTTCGCCCGAAGGTTCCAAGCATGGCTGACAGGATGATCGCCAGCCAGTAAGGCTGCTCGCCGTGTTCGGCACGCTGCAGCGCAAGGGCGATCGTCACAAGCGACGTGTCCGTCGCGCAAAGCCGCCGCGCAAGGCTTTCTATCGCCTCGACCTCGATGCCACAGATCAGGGCTGCCCAAGCGGGGGTTTTGGGCACTCCGTCTTCGTCGCCCAGAAGGTACGCCCGCAACATATCATAGCCCACGGTGTGGCTATCCAGAAACGCTTGGTCGACGCGACCCGATGTTTCTATTTCATGGGCCAACGCCAACATCAAAGCCGCATCCGTACCCGGGCGGATCGCCAGCCACTCGGGATTCAACTCGGCTGGCACATCGTCGCGGTTGGGGCTGATATTTACGATGCGCGTGCGCCCTACCTCCTGCTGGCGGCGCAGGATATCGCCATAGACATGGTCGCCAATTCCACCCGCTACGGACTGGTTGTTCTGTGGTGTGATACCGCCAAAGGCCAGGTGCAGCGAGCAATGCTCGGCAATGTCTGCGGCATCCACGATGTTGTTGGCAACGGCATAGATGTCAGCGCCTAGAACATGCGGCAGGATCACCTCTGCGGCGGCAGCGGAATAGGTGTTGACCGAACTGACATAGCCGCCGACCGAATTCAGGAACCGGTGCAACTGGCTTTGTGCGTGGTGAAAGCGTCCAGCGCTGCTCCAGCCGTACGAGCCGCCGAAGATCGCTTCGTTTCCCTTGTGCGCAATGGTGTCGCGCAGCGCCCCTGCCGCAAGATCAAGCGCTTCGTCCCAGGGCACCGCGACATATTCATCGCGACCGCGCATCCGCCGGTTGTCGGTATCTCCGCGCAGGTAGCTTTCGCGCACCATCGGGCGCATCACCCTGTATTCGGGATCGGCGGCATCGTAGAGAACCTGACCGATCTGGGACGGGTAGCTGTCATGCCGGGATGGCGTAACCTTCAGAACCGACCGGCCATCGCTGGTGATGATGAAATTGCCCCAATGCGTGCCGATGAGTGTCTCGCGGGTTTTCAACGGATCAGGGCCAGCGAAATCGCCGGAATGAAGGTGACCATCATCAGCACCGCAATCATCAGAACGATAAACGGTAGAGCGCCGCGCACTACGGTTCCGAAATTGGCCTTGAAGGCTGTCATCGCGACGATCAAGTTCATCCCCAGTGGTGGAGTCAAAAGTCCGATTTCAAGGTTGATAACCATGATGATGCCGAAATGGATCGGGTCGATCCCGAATGCCTCGGCCATGGGTAAGAGCAAGGGCGCCAGGATCACGATGGCGGACATCGTGTCGACAAAACAGCCCACGACCAGCAACAGCAGGTTGACCATCAACAGGAACGCCACACGACTTTCGACATTCGCCGCGACCATAGTTGCCAGTTCCTGTGGCACACGCTCGGCCGTTAGCAACAAGTTAAGGCTGATCGCAGCGGCAACGATTGGAAAAAGTGTTCCTAAAAGCGTAGCCGTTTCTTTGGCGACATGTCCGAAATCGCGCAGGGTAAGTTCACGGTGAATAACGGTCTCGACGAACAGTGCGTAGCCAACGGCAACAGCGGCAGCTTCGGTCGCCGAGAAGTAGCCCGAATATATCCCACCCAGCAAGACAATCGGCAACATAAGTGCCCAAAAACCTCGGCGAAGCGCTGACAAGAGTGCTTTGGGATTAAAGCGCTGCGCAGGGATATGTCGGTTTACGATCAAGACATAAACCGACATCACACCGGCCAGTAACAACCCGGGCAAAAGGCCCGCAATGAACATGTCGACAATCGATTTTTCGACAACGATTGCGTAGAAAATCATTGGGATTGAAGGCGGGATCAGGATGCCAAGGGTGCCGCCTGCCGCAAGCGCCCCAAGCGAGAAAGTCTGGCTGTAGCCGTCTTTCAAAAGCGCGGGATACATCACCGCGCCCACCGCCAGCAGCGTGACCGCAGAGGCGCCCGAAATGGCGGCGAAGATGGCACAAGACAGGATCGCCGCGACCGCAAGCCCGCCCGGCATCCAAGTGGTGCTGGCGCGCATGATCTGGATCAGTCGTTCAGCAATCGACCCGCGCGCCATCAAGCTGCCGGCCAAAATGAACATCGGGATCGCCAACAATGCCTCGTGGCTGAGCGCGGTCCACATGTCGTCGATAAGATAGGTTAACTTGCCGTCACCCCAGATAAAATGGACATAGGCCGTAAGCGCGATCAGCACCAGAACGATAGGCTGACGAAACCCGAGAAGGAACAGCAAAAGCAGGATGATTCCAAGGATCGCTGTCATGTCATTTCTCCAGCGTTTCTATATGTCGCTGGGGGGCAAGCGACGGGAACGCGGCGAAAGCCAGCGACTTCAGCGCCGAACTACCAAAGGCAAGGGGAAGAACCACCTGCACCGGCCACATCTGCCATCCAAGCACGGGGATACGTATACCGTATTGGCGGGTTTCCATCACAAATTTGATTGAAACTGCAGTCAAAGCAGCGAACAAAATGGCGCAAAGGAACTGACCGAAACGATCAGCTTGGGCACTCCAGCGTTGCGGAACTAGGGCATCTGCAGCCTCTGCGCGCATGTGACTGCCTTGGCTTGTTGCAAGTGTCAGGCCCATGAAAGCGGCAACCATGGTTGCCTGAACCGCAATCTTCTGAGCGCCGTAAATACTTGTACCAAAGAGCTCGCGACCAATGATGTCAGCCAGAAGAAGCCCTGCGACGAATGCATAGGCGGTGATCGATATCGCGGCCTCAAGCCAGGTCAACCGGGACAGGGCCTTTTCGATCCATAGCTTCATTGGTGCCTCCTTGAGAATATGCGGGCCCCGCCGGGCCCGCATGCTAAGTTTATCAGCTTCCGCAGGCGGCTTTGGCGGTCTGCATCGTCTCCCAGACTTCGGGCGCTCGTCCACCAATCTCGGCCAGCAGGTCATCATAAGTTGCTGCCGCCGCCTCATGCCAAGCGGCGCGGGTGGCGTCGTCAAGTTCGACAACATTAACACCGCCTTCTGCCGCGTTGGCAATCAAGTAGTTCTCGGCCCCACGCACACCGGCCCGCAGTGAGGCGTGATCGCTCAAGGCCTCGGCGAGGGCGGCGCGATTGCTTTCGGACAGGTCAGCCCAAACGGTATCGGACATCAGCAACGTGCCCACCTGGCGCGAATGCTTGGTCAGCGTGATGTTGGGCGCCATCTTGTGCAGCCCAAGCGAAATCCCGAACAGGCCCGATGTATCGGCGCCATCCACGGCACCCGTCTGCAGCGACGTGACCATGTCGGCATTGCCCAGCGGCACGGCATACGCGCCCATGGCATTCAGATAACCCACCGATACGCGCGTGGGAACCGCACGCATATTCATTCCCGCCAGATCGCCGGGCTGCTCGATACCCTCGCGCGAGAACATGACGAAGGGCGGAATTTCGATAGAGCCGATAAGTACGGCACCTTTGCCTTCCAGCATCTCGTTGATCATTGGCAACAGGTGGTTGTCGACGGCGCAGTCGAACTGGGCGTCACTGTCCCAGGCAAATGGCATGTGGATCGCCTCGACCCCCGGTTCGACCAGGCCGACAGCGCTGGTGGAAACCCCGGCGATGTCAACGCGACCGCGGGTGAGCAGGTTCATCGTGGTTTGCTCGTCACCAAGCTGGCCGCCATAGAAAACGTTCAGTGTCAGGTCGCCGTTGGTCAGTTCATTGACCTTGGTGGCAACACTGCCAAGCCATGCCCCCCAAGGCGACGCCTCTGGGGCCGTGGTCGCAAGGCGAAGCTCAGTGGCCTGAGCAGCTGTTACTGCGGTTGTCGCCAGCAATGCGGCGATCATGGTGGTGAAACGTTTCATGTTGGGTCTCCTCCCGTTTGATTTTATGAGTTGTAGACAAGTGTATTGGGTACGTGGGTGAACCGTTCGTACCCGTCTTCGGTGATGACAAAGCTGTCTTCGGTGTTGAAACCTCCTACCGCCGGGGCGCCATGCGTGCCGAAGTAGGAAAGCTCGAAACTGATGACCATTCCGGGGACCAGTTCCAACTCGCAATCCGCAGAAATCGGCGGGAATTCCTCGGCGAACGGGCAGATTCCAATAGAGTGGCCCACATGGCCGCGCGCGTAAGTGGGGATCACGCCCGTGGCCTCAACAGTCTTGCGCACCTCATGATAGAGATCACAGTGGCGAATACCCGGCCCGATCAGTTCAAGCCCCCGCTCGAAGCCCTTGTAAAGTGCGTCGAATACACGCTTGGAATCGTCATGCACCACACCGCCAACGGCGCAGGACCGTGCGATATCCGCGATATAGCCCAAGTGCGTAAACCCGCCATCCAGCTTGACAATATCGCCGGGTTCCAACGGGAAGTGGCGGGGGGTTCCAGCCAGTGAATAATAGGGTCCAAACGCGTACGCCAGACCTTGCGTGGTGACCAGACGTTCCTCGTCCATGCCGCGGCCAATGGCCACCATCCGGTTCTCGATATCCGCCGGGTACATGCCCGGCTCGATTTCCGAGGCCATCTGGTGCATGGCCCGTTCGGTAAGCTGCGCGGCCCGGCGCAGCATGCCGACTTCCCAAGGGGTCTTGATCATGCGGCTTTGCATGATCGCCGGGAGGGAATCCTTGAACGATGCCTCACCAGCGATCTTCATGATATATTCGTGCATGCCATGTGTAAGGCTGCCCATTTCGATCCCGATTTTCGCATCCGCCTTGCAATCCTTGACAATGGCCATCGCGGTTTCCATCGCGGCGAAGGGATTTACCTCGGTCGGCAGATCTCTGTCATTCGGGTCGCTTCCGTCATCGATAAACACCCATGTCGGAAAACCGCTGACCTTAACCGCGTCCGGAGTCAGCGCTGCCGCTGCCTGGGTTTCCAGCGAACTGAGGATCAGATGGCACGATCCATCGGGTGCAAGAACCGCCGTGCTCAAGCCGGCGGGCATGGTCGGCGCATAGCCCCACACCTGCTGATAGCCGGTGGCGTAAAGAATATTCTCTGGCTTTGCGATGATCAGCGCGTCGAGGCCGTGCTCTTCCATCGCATTGCGCAGCTTGGCCTGAATCATCTCATGCTCGCGCTCCGCCAGGACAGGATGCATGCATTTCTGGTTGCCTCTGTGTTCGGTCACTTCGTGTCCTCCCCGTACATTTTCTTGATGAGCTTGGCCTTTCCAGTGGCGCCATGCTCCATTTCCATTTCGCCTTCAGCGAACGGCGTGATCACTGAATTGAACCTGAGTCTACGCTGGATCTCGGAGCTCAGATTCTGCGCGAGCGTGTCCATCGCCGCTTGCGACGGGGCGCCGGCGCATTCGACCCAAAGCTGCATCGGCGGCTCTATGACCGGACTATCGGAAAACTTGAGAATGCGAATGTTGCCCGTCAGTTGCGGCTTGAATTGCAGGGCCACGTCCTGCACCGCCGACGGGAAGACGTTTACGCCCTTGAGCAGCAACATGTCATCAACACGGCCCTTGATCCGCATCCGCCAGCCGGGACGCCCGCAGGAACAGGGCTTTGTCGTGATTTGCACGCGATCCCCGTCGCTGAAACGGATAAGCGGCCCGCATTCCCGATCAAGCCCTGTATAGATCAGCTCGCCGTCGGCGCCGTCTGCGATCGGGATGAACTTTCCGGTTTCCGGATCGCGTACCTCGATATAGGCGTGGTCAGGCGCGAAGAAATGAAACCCGTCATGCGCCTCGCAAGAGGTAAAGATCGGGTTCAGGCAGCCTGTGCCGCCCATCAGATCATAAACCTCTGCGCCGCCGAACCCCTTCGACAACTCTGCCACGATGGCAGGCTGGCTGCCACCTGGCTCGCCATAGACCAACGCCTTCTCTATCCCGCATTGAGTCAGGTCCATCCCGGCCTCGGTCGCCTTTTTCAACATGTGGCGCAGGAAGGACGGTGTCCCCATGATCACACGGGGGTTGGTCAGCAAGGCCATTTCGGCTACCTTGATACTACCCACAAGCGCGCCGATCGGGATCACGTTCAGGCCATAGTCCAGCATGCCGTCGATGGAGGGAATCCCGGCGACCCACATGCTCATGACGCCGGCATAAAGGGCCCGGTCGCCGGGCTCGATACCGATACGTTTCATCAAACGCGCCATGTTTTCGGCCTGAATACGGCGATCATTTCGGGTGTGACCCTGAAAGCTGGGTGTGCCGGTCGTGCCCGAAGAGGCGCTCATGCGGTTCACCTTGCGGATATCGCAGGTGATGTGCTTGCCCAGCGGATGCCCGTCTTCAGCAATGGATCGGGCCTGACTTTCGCGTTCATCGTATTTGGTGAAAATCGGATAATTCTTGTAGTCGTCCAGCGAAGAAAACTCATGCGGGTTAACGCCCGCGGCATCAAATGCTTCGCGGTAATAGGGCGAGTTCTCGTAGACCCGCACCAGAAGCGCTTTGAGCTTTTCCAGTTGCAGCGCTTCGAGTTCGGGGCCAGACAATGTTTCCGCAGGCGCATTCCACAAGGGCGGGCCCGAGTATTGTGCTTGTGCAGTCGTCATGCGTTGGCTCCCATTGCAGGCGCGGCAGAGCGTCCTGTGATCTTGTTCACATACTCGGTGTTGGGCTTGAAATCCTTGCGCAGCGACACGCCCAGCTCCACGGTTTCGTCAAAGCTGGCCCACTGGCTCAGTG
Source organism: uncultured Rhodobacterales bacterium (assembly GCA_964453855.1). Lineage (GTDB taxonomy): Bacteria > Pseudomonadota > Alphaproteobacteria > Rhodobacterales > Rhodobacteraceae > JASMHC01. Next base: position 16,369 of record CAYVRN010000019.1, on the reverse strand, counting down.
CGCCCACTTTGCGCGAGTTGTAGACGATCGACGGGTCAAAGCTAGCAATCGTGTGGGCAAGGGCAATAGCGCGGTTGCGTTCCTCGCCTGCGGGGACGATCTCGTTGATCAATCCGGCATCCAGCGCCCATTGCGCGCTTCGTGCTTCTCCTGTCAGCAGCATTTCCATGGTCCTTGCATATCCGGCCATCTGAACCATACGCAGATTGCCATGCACGCTGGCAACGCCAAATTTGATCTCGGGCATGATAATCACTGCATCTTCAGCCGCGATCCGCAGATCACAGGCAAGCGAAGACGTCAGACCGACGCCGCAGCACTGGCCCTGAATTGCGGCGATGATCGGCTTATCCCAGAACTCGGCCTCTTCGAATTCGATGTCGAACGCTGTTTTCGCCGCATCACGCTTCGGGCCTTCCGGTTCATTCAAGGCGTTCTGAACGTCCGTGAGATCAACGCCTGCCGAAAACGATCGCCCGTTAGAACAATAGACTGCGACACGAAGATGATCCGCCTCCATGAACCGACGCATCGCGGCATTCAGTTCAGCCACCATGGTGCGATTGACCGCGTTGAGCTTTTCAGGGCGATTCAACGTGATGATTGCCACGTTACCTTCTTCACTGAATTCGACAGATGCCACCTAGTTCTTCCTCCGGTCCCTTGCGACCCGCACATTGCTCGCCGCGTCTTTCAAGTTGACTAAAGGTTAATTCGCTGCGCCTAGTAGAAACAAGAATGAAACAACCAAGTAATCCCATAGATTTAGAGTATTTCATCTATTCGAATGCAGAAAAGTCAATGGATATATCTACGCATCTGCAATATAAAAACGCGAATCTCCATTCAAATAGGGCACTGTAATGAAACTTGACCAGATGGATCGGCGCATATTGGCAGCGCTACTCGAAGACGGGCGTGCCAGTGTGGAAACAGTGTCGGAACGCGTCGGTCTTTCACCAACTCCGGTGCGCAACCGGATCAAGCGTCTTGAACGTGACGGCATGATCAAGGGATACACAACCGTAGTCGATCTTGCGGCCTGCGGCCTGTCACTGACCCTCTATGCATTCGTGCGCCTCAGGTCGATGGACCTTGACTTGACCACAGAGTTCGAACGCCAGATTCAGCTGACACCCGAGGTCAGAACTTGCCACATGGTAACCGGTTCGTATTCGCATATCATAGTAATGCAGCTTGAAGACATTGCCGACTATAACAACTATTTGCGTGAAAGGCTGTCCAAATTGCCCGGTGTGGCGTCGATTCAAACGCAGGTCGTGATCGACACAATCAAGGACAGAATCCACTTTCCTCAGTGATCGCGCGGCACCTGCGCCGGTTTACGCACCATAAAGTTCCGAAAGGGTCTGGTAGCGGTCTGCCAGATCTTTCACCGCGTTCAGGATAAAGGCGACCTCTTCGTCGGACATCAACACGCTGAGGTTCAGCCTGACGAAGCCAGGTTTGTGGCTTTCGTCGCCAGCAAGAATCTCGGCCCGTAGCCGGGCTGACCAGGCGTCGTCGATTTGCAACAGCCGATGCACATAGGGCCCGGCGCAGGCACAGCCTCCTCGAGCCTGAATGCCATAGATGTCCGAAAGCGCCCGTGTGAACAAATGGTAATCGAACGGAGCACCCGCGCCAGTATCGAGGATAAACGAGAAGATCGGCAACCGGTCACGGCGATCGGCGCCCAGTATGCGCAACGCCTTGTGGTCCGCCCAGGACACGAAAGCGCGCTCTGTGAGCGTTCTGTTACGTTCGACAATGAAATCTTCGCCGATCACGTCCTTTACGACGAAGGCAAGTGCCGCGCGGATATCGCCGACGATGTTAGGTGTCCCGCCTTCCTCGCGGTCTTCGATCCGCGTGAGATAGTCGTGCTGATTGCCGTTGACGAAGCTGACGGTGCCACCACCAGGGCGGCCCGGCCGGGTCGCCGACACGGCATCGCGGCGGATGATCAGAAGACCTGACGCACCCGGTCCACCAATGAACTTGTGCGGCGACAGGGCGATGGCGTCGATTTCTGTTCCATCCGGCGCGAGATCGATAGGAAGGTAGGGGCCTCCGCCGGCATAATCCCAGACCACCTTGCCACCGGCCTGCTTTACCATGCGGGTCACTACCGGAACGTTTGATTCAACCCCGGTAACGTTGGATGCGGCCGAAAAAGAGCCGATCAAGAGTGTGTCATCACCCGTCTCAGATAAGATCATGTCGAGATGGTCAAGATCAACGCCGCCCTCCGCTGCTTCGCGGATTTTGATCACCTCGGCACCGCTTTCGCGCCATGGTAGAATGTTCGAATGATGTTCGTAGGGCCCGATTAGAATGCGGACCTTGCCGCACAGTGCAATCGCCGCGCCCACACCAAGCAGATGCACGAGCTTGTTAAGTGCCGAAGTCGCGCCGGACCCAGTGAAGATCACAGCGTGGTCTTCGGCGTTTCCGTGGCATTTTTCAAGGATCACTGCCCGGGCCTCTTCGCGCATGCGGGTCATCCGCCCGCCACAGAATGATGCCTCGGTATGGCTATTCGCATAATAGGGTAGAACCTCGTCCATAACAAAGTGTTCGACCTGTTTCAGCGCTCTGCCTGACGCCACATAATCTGCATAGAGGATCGGACGCTGTCCAAACGGCCCATCGACTTGAGCCGATTTGCCGACCAACCCTGTTGTGAGTTCGCTGCAAATATCAGGCGCGGAGCGCAATTTCGCCTCGAAACAGCGCAATGCACAAACGTTATTCAGGTGATTATTGTCGAGCATTTTTGATCCTTGAGCTTACTCAAGGCACTATGATCGAAAATATTTGTGTATTCTTCGCCTTTTTTTGCTTTAATGAATGCAATTTTCTATCAAATGAACGAACAATGCCAAATATTGATCAAATTGACCACCATATCCTAAGTGCACTGCAACGCGATGGCAGCCTGTCCCAGCGTGATGTCGCCGAGGCGGTTGGGCTGTCACAGAACGCCTGCTGGCGTCGAATCCGGCGGCTACAGGAAACCGGCATCCTGATCGGACAGCGCGCCATCATCGATCAGGAAGCAATCGGCCTTGGCTTGACGGTCTTTGTTATGATCAAGACCCGTCACCATTCCCGAGAATGGGCAGACCGGTTCCGCCGCCATATCGGGACGATCCCGCAGATCGTCGAATTTCATCGCATCGGCGGCGAATGGGACTATTTCCTCAAGATCGTCACCGACGGAATGGGCGGCTATGACAAAGCCTACCAAAAGTTGATCACCGGCTTCGACATCGACAACGTCACCGGCTATTTCTCGATGGAGCGGATATTCTCGGACCGACCATTCGTAGGATAGCGCTGAAGGCGCAATGCCAACTTAATTGACGTCGGTATAGCTGTCGCCTAGGCGGACATCATGAAAATACCGACGACTATGCCCCGCCTCAAAGGTTTCCGTTTCCCCGCGCGAGATCATCAGCTACGCTGTGTGGGCCTACCATCGGTTCGCTCTGAGTGCCGCCGACGCCGAGGACCTGCTGGCTGAACCCGGTGTCCTTGTCAGCCGGGAAACCGTTCGGCAATGGGTAAATCGGTTCGGCCATCATTTTGCGTATTGTATCAACCGAGATCGGCTCGGTTCCGCTGACAAATTGCACCTAGACGAAGTTGTCGTTCCGATTGGTGGCACGAAACACTGGCTATGGCGAGCAGTTGATGCCAAAGGCGATGTTCTCGACATTCTTGTTCAGAAACATCGAAATGCGAAAGCAGCCAGGCGTTTCCTGACCGATTTGATTGCACATTTCGGCCAACCGCGCGTTGTAGTTACGGACAAGCTTCGAAGCTACATCAAGCCGATCAAGCATCTGGCGCGGAATGCTGACCATAGGGCGCATAAAGGACTGAACAACCGGATCGAAGGGTTGCACCGTCCAACCAGAAAGCGGGAAAAGCTTATGGGTCGGTTCAAGTCGCTGCAACAAGCGCTGCGGTTCCTGACTGCTCATGATCTGATCAACACGATATTCCGACCTCGCCGTTACCGATTGTCCGCCCTTTCATACAGCTTTGCCAGATCCGACGCTTTCGACTTGTGGAAAAGCTACACCCTCGAAATGACCGCCTGATAGCTGTACAACCAATCACGGTCGGGCCTATTCAAATAAGTTGGCTATGTCATGTAGCAGTTATCGACGGGCGCTTGACAGTCTTAGCCACCACAATCGAAGCTTAAACCCCCAAGTTTTGCCACTTCCCCTACCTGATAACTGCTTTTGCACGGAAATTTCGATCAAACATGGAAAGACTTGCGCGAAATCCGTCAACCTAAATGGACCCATTTTACTCCGGCGCGTGGACCAAATTTACTCCGGGATTGACACCCAGAAAAAACGTTTTACTTCGGAACCTATGAGATGTTCCTTGGTGCAACCGCGATGGGCAGCGACGGCGGCATCGGGTCGACCTACAACCTGATCGGCAAGCATTATGTCGAGATCGAAAAGGCGGTTACCGCCAACGACATCGCACGCGCACGTAAATTGCAAAGCGAAGCCAATGACATGATCGAAATCCTGATCCGAGCTGGCGTTGTTCCTGGGCTGAAGTACGCCATGGGTCGCATCGGGGTTCCTGTTGGCCCCTGCCGCGCGCCTTTCAGTCCGGTCAGTGACGCCTCGAAAGCCGAAATCGACGCTTGGCTGGAAGCACATGATTTCTCGCTAAAAGGATAAATCTCTGCTTAAACTGATTTTCACCACACAGGTGAAACCCAAAGGCTTTAAACTATGAACTCAAACAAATTTCTGCTGGACGAAAGCGCCCATCGCGCGTGGCTTTGGTCAGACGCCTTGAACCAGTTTGCGTTCTTTCGCAACAGCCTGAATCCTGCGGGTGGCTTTTGTGTATTAAGTCACGATGGTCAACCTCTGGACAGCCCCGTTCAGGAACTTCATACCACAACACGGTTGGTTCATTCCTACGCGCTTGGCAAACTTGCCGGTATCGAGACTGCGGACGCGCTGATCAATCACGGTATCGAGCACCTTTGGAACACCCATCGTGATCCCGATCAAGGTGGATATTTCTGGTCCATTGACACAAGCCTGCCAAAGGATGACCGTAAACTGGCCTATGGGCACGTGTTCGTTCTGCTGGCCGGTGCCAGCGCGAAAATTGCCGGACATCCCGAAGCCGATCGGTTGATTGCAGATGTTTCCGCAGTTTTGGATCAGTATTTCTGGGAAGAAGACGCGGGTCTGTATTGTGATGAATGGAACCGTGATTGGACACCCTTTTCCGACTACCGCGGGATGAATGCCAACATGCACGGGGTCGAAGCGCTGTTGACCGCTTTCGAGGCCACAGGAAACGACATATACCTGACCCGCGCGGGCAGAATTCTGGACTTCTTCATCCGCAAGATCGCCCCGCAGGAAAATTGGCGGCTGCCAGAACATTACACCTCGGATTGGTCGATCGATCGGAACTACAGCGGTAACCCTATGTTCCGACCCTCCGGCACTACTCCGGGGCATTCCTTTGAACTGGCACGGCTGCTTCTCCAATATCACGATCTGCGCAACAGCCTAAGCGGTGAGGTAATCGCGACGTCCCGCAAACTGGTGTATCAAGCCCTAAGTGATGCCTGGCACGCCGATCGCGGCGGGCTGGTCTATACGCTGAATTTCGACGGCACACAGGCCAACGCGTCCCGCTACTGGTGGCCTGTGACCGAAGCTATCGGGGTGCTTGCCTGCCTGATCAAACTGGACCCCCAGCCGCAAGACGACCGATGGTACCGTCAGCTGTGGGATTTTGCTTTGGCGCATTTCGTGGATCACACTGCCGGTGGCTGGTTCCCCGAGATCGACAGCTCTAACCGTCCCTGTGCCACTCAATTCACAGGAAAGCCCGATATCTACCACTCGGTTCAGGCTGTCCTGTTTCCGTTGACCCAAGGCGTCTCGCGTTTCGGGGAAGGGATGAGGCGGCTGCAAACAAGCGACCGCCCCCTCTGATTGCCTATAACATTGGCCAGCCAAAGGAGACGTCTGCGTTCCTAGCAAATCCGCGGCAGTTGTTCGCCCACCAGCAGATCGACGTTACGCGATCCCCCGAACAAGGTGCGCATGGTCACACGGCCCGCCTGCCCTTGCTTGGCTTTCCCAACGACGACCACCCCTTCCCGCTGGCACGGACCGCATCGCCGTCAAAACAGCCTGACTGTCTTCTTCGGGGACTGTTGCATTATTAGGTATCGATCAACGTCGCACCAAGGCGCCATACATTTCACGCCGCATTAAACAGCTTGCTGATAAACTGGATCTCGCCTCGAACGCCTGGTTGTTTGTGATGGATATGGCCGCGTTTGATTTTTCTGATGTGACGTGGGAGCGGGCAAAACATGGGGGCCTTGGAGAACTCCTATGCAAACAGGGCTTTTTTCGTTTGCGAAATTGGAATTTGGGTCGACGAGGTACAGTGTCGGCGATCCTGACACCCTCATCTTTTGCCCACTCCCTGCAAATTAGAACGGTTCCCCTCATACCCCATCAATCAAGATATCTAGGGCCCGTTTCAACTGGTCTCGATACGCCTCTAGCGACCCCATAGGCGTATTCAATTCTGCTCCAGGCACCGCCGCCAGCTCTTGGACCCTTACGATCCACTCTTGCCCGGCAACCTCGACCGAGGGAGTAAGACCGGGAAACGCCGCATATTTTCCCGCGTCACGCAGAGGTGCCACAATGCGCGAAGCTTTAATACCAATCAGGTCGGTCTGAAGGTCGACAACCAATTGCCCATCCGACAGGCGATAAACATCAAACTGCGCCATATTAGTCAGCCCTAGAAGCTTCGAAACTTGGCAAGCGGCAATCCCTCACGGGAAACCTCTTCGGCATAGGCTTCAATCGCAGCACTGTTTTCCTCTCGCCACAGGCGATTGCGTTCGCATTTTGCGGCCTCGGCAATCGCAGTCTCGGCCAGACGTGACATGTTCAGGCCAAGCGCACGCGCCGTTTCGGCAACGTCGGCGTCCAATGTCATGTTAACTTTCACCCGACCCATGTAATTCTCCTAGATTATACGCATAATGTAGGAGTATATATCCCAGGTTCGCGTATCGCAACCTGACTGTCGATCATGCCAAATAGCAGGCCCCCTCACACCATTGCCGTCCACATGCGATACCACCCCTGCCCGGTGATCTTCCGCGCCAGCCCCCGCTCCATCAGCCGCTCAAAGTTCCGCTGCACCGCCACCCTCAAAGCGTCGGTTTCTGCCGCAGCCAAGGGTGCCGACACCAACGGCCAAGCCTCAAGTACGCCCAACAGCAACACAGGCGTACGGCCCGATAGGTCTTGAACCGCCTCCCTTGCCCGCTTGCACCAAAGCGTTACGCGTTCCAGCTGCAGCAGCGCCGCAAGGCA
>CAYVRN010000019.1:0-8851 GCA_964453855.1 uncultured Rhodobacterales bacterium | reverse complement strand
TCTTCATTCGCCAGCCTCACCAGATACTAAGCTCCTCGGCAGCGATACTCAAATAAACTGCAATAAATTTGAAAGTTGAAGCATTCTTGCAAGTAACTGCTACGTCACAGGCGGCTTCGCTGAGAGGTTAAATTAAACTGGCAATGTGCCGGACGCCGACTGTACGATTTTCAGTCAAATTCGGGTTTCTTAATGATTTAGATTTAGAATAACTTCATTTTTCGATCAAAATTATGCGTCACGACCATGCAAAAGTGTTCTTGTGACATTTAGTGAATGCCATAAAGTCTTGGTGACGGCGTGCGATACAAATCGAGTGGAGGAGGTTTGATGGTTGCTTGACAGTCTTGGGCTTGCCTCTGGGCTATTCATTGACCGCTGTAAAAGTCTGGTTCGGACACTGCTTGCCGCGAGCCTGAAATCAATCAACTCCACAATTTCCCGTGTGCTAGCGGCAAGGGCCAGGGCCACATAAGCCCGATCCAAACAGACCGAAGAAAGGACGTCCGACCAAATGGCGGAAACCAGCGAAAAAAAGAGAATGACCCCGGAAGAGTTGCTCAAACAGGGCTGTGAACGGCCTTGGGAGGTTGCAATCGACCCGTTTCGCGTGTCGCCCAATGTCTATTACGTCGGTAACAGCTGGGTTGGTGGGTATCTTGTCCGCACCGACGAGGGTCTGATCCTGATCGACACAACGATGCACGCCCAAGTCTATCTTATTTTTGAAAGCATCCGGAAGCTCGGCTTTGATCCGAATGACATCAAGCTGATCCTTTGTTCCCACGGGCACTATGACCATATCGGCGCAGTCCGTCCTATCGCGGAATACAGCGGGGCCAAGGTCTACATGCCAAAGGAAGATGAACTCTTCCTGACCGAGCGGCGGGACTTGATCCACAATATGGATTACACTCTGGCCGATTTCGAGATCGACGAATATTACGCGGATAACCAGCCCATCACGTTGGGTAATGTCACCGTCCATACCGTTCATTCCCCCGGACACACTCCGGGCACCACCTCGATGTTTATTGAAGATCGGGACGAGACCGGCAAGGTCTATGTCTGCGGGCTGCATGGCGGCATCGGATTGGGCACCGTCATGGATCGCTACCTTGAGGAAACCGATCAACCGAAATCGCATCAGGAAGATTACCTGAGCAGCCTGCAGAAACTGCGGAACCGAAAGGTTGATATTGCGATCGCTTTGCATCCGGCGCACATGCGGATGCTGGAAAAGATCGGCGAGGATCGCCTTGATTTCACGCCCTTTTATGACCCCACCGCATGGGAATCCTTCATCGACGAAAGGATCCGGTTGTTCGAGGAAATGAAGGTGGCGACGTGACAACACTCTTTAAAAAAGAGCGCTGACAGAACATCAAAAAAGCGAAAAAATTGCTTCGGATGACCCCGAGGCGACTAAAAAAGGACCAAGGGAGGAACCTTAAAATGAAAGTTAGTTATCATAACGCGTTCAAGGCGATTATCGCTGCGACAGCGCTGACGGCGGGTGCTGCGAATGCGGCAACTCTGGATGTTGCGTATGACAACCAGCCGGGCACGCTGGATGTGCAGCGGTCGACAAACCTGTTTACCCGTTCGATGAGCCGGCCTTTCTACGAAACACTTGTGACCCTGAACGGCGATTACCAGCCGGTTCCGTATCTGGCCGAGTCCATAGACATCAGCGACGATCGCACCGTCTACACCTTCACACTGCGTAAAGGTGTGAAATTCCACAACGGCAAGGAAATGACCTCCGAAGACGTACTTGCGTCCATGAACCGTTGGGTAGAAGTCAATTCGCGTGCAAAACGCTACTTTGCTAACAGCACGTTCGCAGCACCGGATGATCACACATTCGTGCTGACGATGGACAAAGCTCTTGTGGACGTGCTGCACGTGCTGGCTTCGTGGAACACCGCTGTAATCATGCCGAAAGAAGTTGTCGACGGCGTTGGCGAAAATGGTCTGGAAGAGTTTGTCGGCACCGGACCGTTCAAGTTCGATGAATGGAAGCAGGATCAATATATCCACTTGGTGAAAAACGACGACTACCAACCGTTGTCGGAACCAGCTTCAGGTTTTGCCGGTCGCAAGGAAGCCCTGGTGGATGATATCTATTTCCACTTTGTAAGCGACACCGCAACCCGCGGCGCCGGTCTGCAAAGCGGTCAGTATGATATCGCGCTTCGTATGGCGACGGACGACTTCGAACGTTTTGACAGCGATCCCGGTATCGGCATCGCGAAAGACTATCTTGGTTATCTGCAAATGAACTTCAACACCAAGGAAGGTGTCCTTGCTGACGTGAACATGCGTCAGGCGGTAAATGCTGCGGTCAACCCCACGGAAATTCTTCTCGGTGCGTATTCGAGCCCGGAATTTTTCGCTCTGAACTCCTGCTACAACCTGCCTGAGCAGACCGACTGGTACACTGATGCGGGTTCGGAATACTACAACCAGAACGACGCCGCAAAAGCCAAGAGCTTGATGGCGGAAGCGGGCTACAACGGCGAAGAAATCACGCTTCTCACCATCGCGGACCCTGCCCTTGAATCGGCGGCCATCATTATTGAAGCCGAGCTGGAAGCGGCCGGGATGAATGTCACTGTCGAAATCTATGACTTCCCCACCTATGCCCAGAAGAGGAATGATCCGGCAAACTGGCAGATTGCGCTTCAGCCATTCTCGCTGAACCCGATCCCGACACAGTGGATCTTCTTTAACCCGGGAACTTTCGGCTGGACCGATGACCCGGAATTGCTGGAACTTGTTGACCAAATGCAGAACTCAACGATCGAAGAAGCAAAGGCTCTGTGGCCGGAAGCACATTTGCGGTCGTGGGAATATCTGCCTATCAGCAAGATCGGCGATACCTATGGCTACTCGATCTTCAATTCCGAAAAGGTGGATGGCTTCTCTACCTTTGACCAGGGCATCTTTTGGAACGTCAGTGTTTCTGAATAAGAAGCCAGACTAGTCCTACTAACAATGCCGCGCGCTGGAGAACCTCCTGCGCGCGGACCTTTGGTCAAAGTATGATTTGGTTGCCTCCCCCTTCAGACTGAACCGCAACCAGATCAGGAAAAAGACATGAAAACCTATCTGCTCAAACGCCTGCTCTCGGCGATTCCGGTTCTCTTCATCGTTTCAACGATAGTATTTCTTATCCTGCAAATGACGCCGGGTGATCCGGCGCTCGTGATCCTCGGGCAGGAAGCAACCCTTGAGGAAGTCGAAGATCTTCGCCAGCAGTTGAAGCTGGATCGTCCGATCTATGAGCAGTATTTCAACTGGCTTTTTAATGCCCTACAGGGCGACCTCGGCGAATCTTACTTCATGAATGATAGTGTTATGGAGGCCATAATTTCGCACCTAGGCCCCACCATCTCGCTCGGCATTCTGGCTGAAATCATCGCCATCACGCTTGCAATTCCGCTTGGTATTCTTGCGGCGCGGCGCAAGGGCACTATGACAGACCAATCCGTCATGGCTTTCTCGCTTTTGGGAATGTCCATTCCGAATTTTCTGCTCAGCCTGTTTCTGATCCTTATGTTCTCGGTCTTCTGGCGATTGCTGCCTGTGGCCGGGTACAAACCCCTCAGCGCCGGATTGTGGGAGCATCTCAAATACCTGCTGTTGCCCGCTTTCGCTCTTGGCACAGCCCACGCGGCCCTGATTGCGCGAATGACCCGATCGGCGATGCTTGAAGTTCTCAATGCAAACTATATCAAAACCGCCCGCGCAAAAGGCGTCAAAGAAAAATGGGTTATCTACAAACACGCCCTTAGAAACGCTTTCCTGCCGATCCTCACGGTGATTGGCCAGAGCTTCCTTGGCCTGATGGGCGGAACAGCGATTGTCGAGACCATCTTCGCCATACCCGGGATCGGGCAGCTGATCGTCAACGGTGTGATGCGCAGGGATTATGCGGTTGTACAAGGCGCGGTTCTCTACGTCACTTTCGCCTTCGTTTTCATAAACCTGGCTATCGACATGCTCTACGGTATCGTCAATCCGCAGGTCAGACTTGATAGCAAGAAATAGGTTGAAAAGCAGATGACCTCATCTACAGAAAACATCGACCTTCACGCGGTCAAAACGGCTCTTAGGAAAGAGCATAACAGCATCTTGCTGCGTCAGATCATGTCGAACAGATCCTTGGTGATTGGGTTTGTTATCATCGCATTCCTGATACTGGTCGCATTGTTCGGACCGCTTGTGATTGCGCATGATCCAAACGCGATGAATGTCCTTAACCGTTTCGCACCACCTAGTGCAACGCATTGGTTCGGAACCGACAATCTGGGTCGGGATGTTCTATCCCGGGTAATCTATGGCGCCCGAATTTCTATGGGCATCGGGGTTGCTGTTGCCATTGTGGCCAGCTTGGCAGGACTTATCGTGGGTGTCTATTCCAGCTACTACACAAGGCTGGACCATCTTCTGATGCGTATTTCCGACGGTATAATGGCGTTCCCTGGATTGCTGCTCGCACTGGCCCTGATGGCGGCGTTGGGTGGTCGGGCATCGAATGTCGTGTTGGCTGTAAGCATCGTCGCGACACCCTACATTGCCCGCGTTGTACGTTCAGAAGCCCTGGCGCTAAAGGAACAGACTTTTGTCGAGGCTACTCGCGCGCTTGGGGCGTCAGATACTCGGATCATCTGGCGGCACATCGCGCCTAACACACTGTCGTCACTGATCGTGCAGGCGACATTCATTTTTGCCGAGGCAATCATCGTCGAGGCCGCCCTTAGTTTTCTGGGCGCTGGTATCCCGCCTCCGGCACCAAGCTGGGGAAACATCCTGTCTGACGGTAAAACGTACATTTACAAAGCCTGGTGGATGACGTTCTTCCCCGGCATGACCATAACCATTGCGATCATTGGTTTGAACCTGTTCGGCGATGGTTTGCGCGATTTGCTGGACCCGCATTCCAGCAAGACCAAGAATTAGTGGACGGGACGATAATGAATAAAGACCCGATACTTAATGTCAAAGAACTGAGTACCAGTTTTAAGACTGAAAGAGGCGTGGTTACCGCTGTTGACGGCGTTTCGTTCGACTTATCCAAAGGCGAAATCCTGGGCGTGGTCGGGGAATCGGGGTGCGGAAAAAGCGCCACTGCGCAATCAATCCTGCGTCTTTACGACGAAAAGCAGACCATCCACGAAGGGGAAGTCTGGTTCGAAGGGCAGGAATTGCTGGGACTGCGGCCTTCGGAAATGGACAAGGTCCGCGGCAACCACATCTCGATGATCTTTCAGGACCCGCTGAGTTCGCTGAACCCTGTGTTCACAATCGGAAATCAGATCGCCGAAGCCATCCTGATTCACAAGAAGGTCTCAAAACGAGAGGCATATGCCCGGGTTTTGGAGCTGCTGCGACTGACCGGCATCCCTGCCCCCGAGAAACGGGTAAATGAATACCCGCACGAACTGTCCGGCGGTATGCGGCAACGTGTGATGATCGCAATGGCTTTGGCCTGCGAGTCAAAAGTCATGATCGCCGATGAACCCACAACCGCGCTGGATGTGACGATTCAGGCGCAGATCATGAGCATGATCGTTGAACTGAACCAAAAGCTCGACATGGGCGTGATCCTGATCACACATGATCTGGGTGTCGTGGCCGAAGTCTGTACGCGCGTCGTCGTGATGTATCTTGGTCAGGTTGTTGAGGAAGCGGATGTAAAAAGTCTCTTCACCCGTCCCCTTCATCCCTACACGCAGGGGCTGATGAAATCGATCCCGCAACTTGATTGCGACCGGTCCAAACCGTTGCACGTGATCGAAGGAACGGTCCCGTCCTTGCATCATATCCCGGAGGGTTGCCGGTTCGCGCCAAGATGTCCCTTTGCGGACGACCTGTGCCGCTCAAAAATGCCACCGCTGGAGCAATACGGTTCCGGACAAAAGGCGCGATGCTGGCACGCAGAAACAATATCTGAGAAAGGTGAGGCGATCCGTGCCTGAACATGAAAACGAAAAGCGCCCTTTGCTGGAAGTCAAAGGCGTCAAAAAGTATTTTCCGGTTAGAGGGGCGCTTGGGACCACAGTTCAAGAGGTGAAAGCCGTCAATGACGTGTCTTTCGAAATGAACCGTGGCGAAACTTTCGGGGTCGTCGGCGAATCCGGTTGTGGCAAGAGCACGCTGGGGCGAACCATCCTGCGCCTGACGGAACCCACGGCGGGACAGGCCATTTTTGAGGGAACTGACATATTTGCCATGAACCCGTCAGCGCTGCAAACGCTGCGGCAAGACATGCAGATGGTGTTTCAGGACCCTTATTCGTCGCTCAATCCAAGAAAACGCATTGGGGCGATCCTCGAAGAACCGTTGAACATTCACAATATTGGCACACCTCGAGAACGAACCGAAAAAGTTCTCAAAATCCTGAATACGGTCGGCCTTCAGACCGATCACTATTACCGATACCCACACGAATTTTCGGGTGGGCAGCGTCAAAGGATCGGGATTGCCCGCGCTTTGATGATGGATCCCAAACTGATCGTCTGTGACGAACCCGTCTCTGCCCTTGATGTTTCAATCCAATCGCAAATCATCAACCTGCTCAAGAAACTCCAGCGGGAACTTCGGTTGACCTATCTGTTTATTGCACATGACATCAGTGTTGTGCGTTATATCTCGGACCGAGTGGGCGTGATGTATTTGGGTCAAATGGTTGAGCAGGCTCCAACGGACGCAATGTTTGCGAACCCAAGGCATCCATATACACGCGCGCTGTTGTCTTCGGTGCCAGAGCCAAAACTACACGCCAAAAGAGAAAGGATTGTTCTTCGAGGAGAGCTACCTTCACCGTTGAATCCACCATCAGGATGTGTGTTCCATACAAGATGTCCAATGGCCAAACCTGAATGCAAGAAAGTGTTGCCAGTGAAAAAAGAGCTTTCAGCTGGGCACTTTGTGTCATGCCATTTGTATTGAAGGTTCCGTAAACTGGTAGTGTCGCAAAAAGGGCGCGAAAACCTCAAACGCTTTTTGTGAAGCAGGGCAATAAGATGAAGTTTGCCTGCATAAAAGAATGATTTTTTTGCGTTTTTATTAAGAAAAGATAAATGTCATGATCTGGTATCCGGTAGGAGGCCGGACCTTGGTCTGCGCGCTGATGCGTTGCCGGCCAACGTGTTTTAGCGGACTGCCGCAGCGATAAGCTGGCATTTTTTTTGACACTTGGGAGGATATCATGTCATTCACACGCCGTTCGAGCCTGGCCTTGATGGCCAGCATTGCCATCGCGCCTTTTGCGGCCTTGGCTCAGCAGGATTACCCGAACCGTCCGATCACACTCGTTATTCCCTACGGGGCGGGCGGTAGCACCGATACTTCGGCTCGCCAGATGGCGACGATGGCGGAACACATCCTTGGGCAATCCATTGTTGTAGAAAATCTGCCTGGTGCCAGCGGGACGAACGCGATGCGCGCTGTCGCGGCGGCGGACCCCGATGGCTATACGCTGATCGCGACGACCTCTTCGCCGTCCTTCGTTACCCCGGCGCTGCGCGACGTGGGGTATGATACACTGGCGGACTTCATTCCGATCCTGAACTATTCCGGCCCGTTCCACGGGGTCCTCGTTCCTGCGGACTCGCCGTACAGATCGCTTGATGAGCTGATCGAAGGCGCCAAATCCGGCACCGTGACCTATGGCACTGCTGGCGCCATGGGCGGCGCTCATCTGGCCTTTGCCTCGGTCGCCAAGCAAACCGGTGCCAAGCTGCAACACGTTCCGTTCGATGGCGCAGCCAAGACAAAAGCGGCGGTTCTGGGAGGGCATGTGAATGTCGCTCTGGTCCCGGCTTATCGTGACCTTGTGAAAGATGGCCAGTTGCGGCTGTTGGGCGTCCTGGACGGCACGAGTGACCCGGACTTCCCGGAAGCACCGACGCTGAAAGCGGCTGGTCTGGCGGCGGAATTCCCGTCGATCGTCGGTATCATGGCCCCGGATGGCACCGACCCGGCAATCATCGCCAAGCTGGAAGCGGCCTTCACCGAGGTCGCCTCTTCGGACGAGTTCAAGGCCTTTATGACCGATCTCAGCCAGCCGGTGCGGATCATGTCGGGCGCGGATCTGGCCAAGACGATCGAGGAAAACCTGAGCGCCTATCGCGAAATCGCCAAGGAACTTGGAAATTGAGTGGTAGCGATCGGGGCGGGTTCGCCCGCCCCGGCTTTCATCTGTTGACGACATGCCTGTTGCTGGCGGCAGGATTCGCAGCGATTGCCATGTTGAACCAACAGATCGAGATTTTCGGTTTCGGCGAAACCTGGCCCGATGCACGCAGCTTTCCCCGCGCGGCGCTGTGGCTGTTGACGGCGGTCCTGGTTCTGCGGCTTGGCCTCAGCCTGCGCAGCACGGACACGCCGCTTGGTAGCCGCGCGCGGCTGGGCCGGGTGCTGGCCGTGGTGGCCAGCACAGGCGGTGCGTTGTGGCTGATGCCAGATTTTGGCTTTTTCATCGGTGCAGCGGGGGCCGGGATTGTCGTGACTTTGGTGCTGGGCGAGAAACGCCCCCTTCTGTTTATCCTGCCCATTCTTATCGCGGCCATCGTCGCCTATGGCGGGCGGCATGGGCTGAGTATCCCTCTTCCCTGACAAGGACAAAGACCCGTGCTACAGAACGCCTTTCTCGAACTTTTGAACCTTTGGGTGCTGGTCGCGGCGCTCGTCGGGATCGTTTCGGGGATCATCATCGGTGCGATACCTGGCCTCGGGCCCACCATGGCCATCGCACTGCTGATACCGGTCACCTTCACGATGGAACCGATCCCGGCGATCATCCTGCTGCTGGGCGTCTACCAGGGCGCGATCTTTGGCG
>CAYVRN010000018.1:0-41867 GCA_964453855.1 uncultured Rhodobacterales bacterium | reverse complement strand
ATTCGAGTAAAACAGAAAATCGGTCACGCCAAGCAGGTGGTTGTAGGCGATCCATTCCAGCAGGAAAGGCCCCTCGTTTTTCACGCACGTGACCGCGGTTATCCGCATGATCTGTGCCTCGATATACTGCTCATGATGCGCCTTTTTATCAGGCGTCTGTCGCTTCGCGTCAGAATTGCATGTGTAGGGGGGAGCGGTCAATGCAGGGGTGCCAAATATGATTTCCATGTTAGGCTTTTCCGGCATTGCCTAGAAAAGGGAATATTCATGATTGAATGGTTCAAGAAATACCACATCCCTATTGATACGATGGGTGGGATCATTGCCACTGGGATCACCATTGGTGCATTTGTCATCGCTTATGGCCAATACGTGACCCAGTCAAAAATCGAAAACGAGCGGCAGGCCAAGCAAGCCTATTACGACTTCATGGAAATCTCGATGAACAACCCACTTTATTCCAAGCCGGGTTTGCGGGATGAGCCGTTGACGGATCTCTAGTACGAAGGGTTTTACTGGTACATGCAGATCATGTCCCAGACACTGGAACAGGTCTTTGAGTTTGTTTCCGATGAGGAAAGTTGGAACTATAATGCCTTGCTGCAATTTCGGTTGCACTGCGGGTATTTCCTAAGCGAGGATTATGTTCCCGAAGTGCATTCCGAACGTTTTCAGGAATTGGTCGAAGAGGCGCTTGAACTGGAAGAGGAATGGGCAGCCGATCACGATATGACGCTTGATGAGGTTTGTTATATCGACTGAGCCAAGGTAGTCAGACCCCAGCCCTGAGCTGGGGTTTTGACAAGGCGGGCGAACGCCCGCCGAAGCCTTTAAAAGAACGCCTGAAGACCAGTCTGCGCGCGGCCCAGGATCAGCGCATGAACGTCATGCGTGCCTTCGTAGGTGTTCACCGTCTCAAGGTTCATCATATGGCGGATCACCTGGAACTCTTCCGAGATACCGTTCCCGCCGTGCATGTCGCGTGCATGGCGGGCGATGTCCAAAGCCTTGCCGCAGTTGTTGCGCTTCACAAGGCTGATCATCTCTGGCGCGGCATCAGCGGCATCCATCAGGCGGCCCACCTGAAGCGAGGCTTGCAGGCCCAAGGTGATCTCGGTCTGCATGTCGGCCAGTTTTTTCTGGAACAGCTGTGTCTGCGCCAAGGGCTTGTTGAACTGCTTGCGGTCCAACCCGTACTGACGCGCAGCGTGCCAGCAGAATTCGGCAGCACCCAGAACGCCCCAAGAAATGCCATAGCGGGCACGATTCAAACAACCGAACGGACCTTTCAGGCCTTGAACGTTTGGCAGCAGTGCGTCTTCGCCAACTTCAACACAGTCCATGACGATTTCGCCAGTCGTCGAGGCGCGCAAGCTTTGCTTGCCTTCGATTTTCGGAGCACTCAGACCTTTCATGCCTTTTTCCAGAACGAAGCCGCGGATTTTGCCGCCATGGGCTTCGGACTTTGCCCAGACCACGAAAACATCGGCAAAAGGAGCGTTTGAAATCCACATTTTGTTGCCGGTCAGCTTGTAGCCGGTATCGGTTTTCTCGGCGCGGGTTTTCATGCTTCCGGGGTCAGAACCCGCATCCGGTTCGGTCAGGCCAAAGCAGCCGATCAATTCGCCCGAGCACAGGCCCGGCAGATATTTTTTGCGCTGCTCTTCGCTACCGTAGGCATAAATCGGATAAATCACCAACGACGACTGCACCGACATCATTGAACGATAGCCGCTGTCAACACGCTCAATTTCGCGCGCGATCAGGCCGTAAGCCACGTAACCCACGCCAATTCCGCCGTATTCTTCCGGCACTGTGACGCCTAGCAGCCCAGCCTGTCCCATCAACGGGAACAACTCGGGCGCCGAGGTTTCTTCGGCATAGGCTTTGATCACACGCGGCTGAAGCTCATCCTGCGCGAACTGGCGGGCTGCATCGCGCAGCATGCGTTCATCTTCGGTCAGTTGGGTTTCCAGACGCAGCGCGTCTTCCCAGTTAAAGCTGGACAGGTCCGGGGCGTCTTTGGCGCGAAGTAACATGAGGCATCCTTTGAAAGCTGTTTATGCGGCCTTATAGGAATATGATTTTCAGAAAAATCGACTAAATGGAATAAATACATTACAGTATGGAATATATGAGCATTTCTAGACGACATATTCCCCCGATTGGATGGCTGACCGCTTTTGAAGCCGTGGCGCGGCTTGGTTCGGTCACCGAGGCGGCACACGAGCTAAGTCTGACGCAGGGCGCAGTCAGCAGACAGATTAAGAAGTTAGAGCAGCTTCTGGGTGTGGATCTGTTGCAAAGATCAGGGCGCGGAGTCGTGCCGACACCGCAAGGATTGATCTACGCTGAGCAAGTGCGTGGGGCGGTGAACCAGATCAGCAATGCCACGATTGCGCTTCAGGCCAATCCCGAAGGCGGGGCACTTAATCTAGCGATTTTGCCTGCTTTCGGAGCGCATTGGCTGGCACCTCGGTTGCCAGAGTTCCTGCGCGTCAATCCCGGTATCACCATGAATCTTGCCACGCGGATCGAGCCTTTTGACTTTGCGGCGGAAGACTTTCATGGCGCGATTCATCACGGCAAAGCCAATTGGCCGAATGCAGGTGCCTTGAAGCTGTGGGACGAGGAAGTTCTGCCGGTCATGTCGCCTGAGTTGTACAAGCAGGGAATGACCGCCCAAGAGCTGGCGGCATTGCCGCGATTGCAGCTACAGACCCGCCGATCTATTTGGCGCATGTGGCTAGACGCGCACGGGATTGCGGATGTTGAAGCGCCTGCGCTTGTTGTTGACCAGTTTGCGACCATGCACAAAGCTGTTCTTGCGGGGTTGGGTGTGGGATTGATGCCAACGTATCTTGTTCAATCTGATATCGAGGACGGCCGGTTTGCGACCCTGCCAGACGCGCTGCCTGTGCATGACGGGGCGTATTATCTTGTCTGGCCGGAAGGCGGCGCTGACTACCCAGCCTTGGCCGCGTTTCGGGATTGGTTGAAAAAGGTCACCAGCCCGAGTTGAAACTTCAGCGTGGCGGGCTCAATATCGGTTTCGCACCAGAGGATGTTGTGATGACGCAGTTTGAAAATATGCCGGAACAGGCGCTGGCTTGGGTTCGCGCTGGTAAAGGCGCGGCTTTGGCAACGGTGGTTGAAACCTGGGGCAGTGCGCCGCGGCGTGTCGGCTCGATGCTGGCGATCAGCTCTGATGCGGAAATTGAAGGCTCGGTGTCTGGTGGTTGCGTCGAGGGGGCTGTTGTGACCGAGGCGCTAGAGGCGATCGCGGACGGCCAGCCACGGATGCTTGAATATGGCGTGTCTGACGGAGATGCTTTTGCTGTCGGACTGGCCTGCGGTGGAACGATCCGTATCTGGTTGGACCCGATCGGCGATGCGGGGTTATCTGTGGACGATCTGGAAGCCCTTGTGGCGGCCCGTCAGGCACGCCGCGCGATCGGGTATCGGGTTCATCTGGCAAGCAATTCACGGCGGATCATCGGCGAGGATGCGTACCCTGAGCACTTCCGGCAAGATCGTTCCGGCATGGAAGAGGATGGCGAAAGCTTCGTGGCGATCCACAATCCGCCCTTGCGGTTGATCGTGGTTGGCGCGGTTCATATCGCGCAGGCACTGGTGCCAATGGCGCGGGTGGTGGGATATGATCCTGTGGTGGTGGACCCGCGCGAGGCTTTCGCCTCGGATACGCGGTTTCCCGGAGTGCAATTGATGCACGATTGGCCGGATGAGGCGTTGCAACAGATCGGGCTCGATGCCCGTACGGCTTTGGTCCTGTTGACCCATGATCCCAAGCTGGACGACCCCGCCTTGCATACCGCGTTGAGGTCCGAGGTGTTTTATATCGGGGCTTTGGGATCAAAGCGTACCCATGCCGCTCGGGTCGCAAGGTTGCAGGCGGCTGGATTTTCTGATACTGAAATCACGCGCATCCACGGGCCGGTTGGCTTGGATATCGGGGCGAGCGGTCCTTCTGAGATCGCCCTGTCGATATTGGGGGAAATCGCGGCCGTTTTAAGGAAACAGGAATGATCTTTGGCCCCTGCCCAGTCTCGGAATGCGCTGGTGCGATCCTGGCGCACTCGGTCAAGCTGACCAATGGGCGACTGCGAAAGGGGGCAGTGCTTAGCAAAAACGACGTGCGTTTGTTGCAGGATCACGGGGTTTCCGAGGTTGTTGTGGCGCGCCTGGAAGATGGGGAACTTGGCGAAAACGAGGCCGCCCAGCGATTGGCGTGCGGTTTGTCTGATGCCGTCGGATGCAAGCTTACCGAGGCATTCACTGGTCGCGTTAATGTCGTGGCATCCGGTCCGGGGGTTGCCTTGATAGATTCAGAAAGAATCAACAGGTTCAATCTTGTGCACCCGATGATCACGGTAGCGACGGTACCCGATTTGCATCAAGTGGATACTGACACGATGCTGGCCACCATCAAGATTATCTCTTTCGCGGTTCCGGAAGCGGCGGTTGCCGCGGCAACCGACTTATTGCGCGGCGCTATTCGCGTTGCCGCCCCTGTGGTGCGGTCTGCGCAGTTGATTGTCAGCGAAATCGACGGTGTGGACGGCATGAAGGGCGTCGAGGCTATTCGTGCGCGGCTGGCCCGACTGAACGTTGAATTGGCGGACATCGTTCGGGTTTCGCACACACGGACAGCGATTGCCGATGCGATTGGTGACAGCGCTGCTGACCTGAAATTGATCCTGACAGGGTCCGCTACGTCTGACCCGTTTGATGTGGCTCCCGAAGCGCTGCGGCAGGCGGGTGGACATATGGAAAGGTTCGGCATGCCCGTCGATCCAGGCAATCTGCTGTTTTTGGGCACTCACGGGTCGACCCCCGTGATCGGTTTGCCCGGTTGCGCCCGATCCCCTGCGTTAAACGGGGCGGACTGGGTTCTGGCGCGCGTGATTTGCGGGGTACCTGTTTCTGCAAGGGATATCGCCGGAATGGGGGTAGGTGGATTGCTTAAAGAAATCCTGACGCGCCCACAGCCACGCCGCCGCAAATAAAAACGCCGCCCCAAAGGACGGCGTTTCAAAGCTGTAACTATAAAGGATTATTTGGGAATCGGGCCGATCATCATGACCATCTGGCGGCCTTCCATCTTCGGCATGTTTTCCACTTTGCCCGCGTCTTTGACGTCTTCGGCAACACGCTCAAGCAGGTCACGGCCAAGGTTGATGTGCGCCATTTCGCGACCGCGGAAGCGTAGGGTTACTTTAACCTTGTCGCCTTTTTCAAGGAATTTGAACACGCTGCGCATCTTGACTTCATAGTCGTGGGTGTCGGTGTTCGGGCGGAACTTTACCTCTTTGACCTCGATGACCTTCTGCTTCTTGCGGGCCTCGGATTCGCGCTTTTGCTGTTCGTATTTGAACTTGCCGAAGTCCATGATTTTACACACGGGCGGATTGGCATTTGGCGAGATTTCTACAAGATCCAGCTCAGCCTCTTCGGCCAGTTGCAGGGCTTTGGCGGGGTGTACAACGCCAATATTTTCACCTTCGGCCCCGATGAGGCGCACCTCGGGTGCGCGGATACGGTCGTTAACGCGGGGGCCGGTTTCGCGCTGCGGAGGCGCGTTGTGAGGTCTGCGGGCTATGGTTTTGTTCCTTCAATGGTGGGACTTTCTATGACTGCGCAACGTAAACCTGCCGCCCTTGCAGTGCAAGCGGCTAGATTGGCTATTTTCATTGATTTTCGGGCTTTATTGCTTCCGATGTGAAAACCGATTGACTCAGAGTGATATGATGCGAAATCTGACCCACGTTAAGAAGCGATGTGTAAGATGAAAGTCACCAAGGTTTCAGGACAGGTCGGCGCAAAGATTTCTGATGTGCGCTTGGGGGCGCTGACCGATGTCGAATTCGATGCGATTCGCAGCGCCCTGTTTGATCATGGTGTTGTTTTTTTCCGGGACCAGACCGTCAGCCCGACTGATCACATAGCATTAGCTAAGCGTTTCGGCGAGATTGACGTGAACCGTTTTTTCACCCCTGTCGACGGGTTTCCGGAAATCGCAGAGGTGCGCACCAATCCTGATCAGGGCAAGGTTATTGGCGGAACTTGGCATTCGGATCATTCCTATGATGAACGTCCGGCGATGGCTTCAATTCTGGTTGCTCGCGAGTTGCCCCCTTTCGGAGGAGATACTTTGTTTGCCTCGCAAGTTGCGGCGGCTAAGCATTTGTCCAGTGGTCTGCGTGACACCCTGCAGGGATTGAACGCGATTCATTCCGATGACAGTTTTTCGCAGTCCATCATCGACAGTATTGGCGCCGATGCCTTCAAAGGAGAAATCAGTCATCCGGCGATCATTCGTCATCCGCAAACGGGACAAGAAGCGCTTTTTGTAAACGGGGACTTCACTGTCCGTTTTGACGGCTGGACGGTTGAAGAAAGTCGCCCACTTTTGGATTATCTTTATCGTTATTGTACGCAGCCCGCTTTTTCCTGTCGGTTTCGCTGGAAACCGGGTTCGGTGGCGATCTGGGACAACCGATTGGTGCAGCATTTTGCAACGGCAGACTATCAGGGTCATGCCCGCCTGATGCATCGCATTACTGTTAAAGGGCAGGCCCTAACCCGTTAAGTGCTCCACGCAACCGGCATTTTAAGTGGTCCTCGGAAAGCCCAGCCACCGAACGGGGTATCGCCCGTCAGATGTAGCCCCGGTAAGTGGTCAAATATCATCGGCAGGGCAACTTCGGCGATCAGGCAGCGTGATGCCCAAGCGCCCGCGCAAAAGTGCGGACCGGCGCCAAAAGCCAGCGAGGGGCCACTGTTTTGGGTGATGTCGAAAACGTCGGGATTCTCGAACACGGTTTCATCCCTGTTGCCCGAGCCGAACATCAGGAACACCCGCTCGCGCGGGGTGAACTCTATGCCGTGGAGTTTGTACGGCTTTGCTACCTCGCGCGGGGACATGCCGATCGGGGATATCCAGCGGGCGTATTCTTCGAAAGCCTGCAGCCATGTGGCATGCCCATCTAGGACCATGCCAAGCTGCTCGGGATGGGTCAGGAGTGCCCAAACAACACCAGCAATGGCATCGCGGGGTTCGTTCTGGCCGCCGCTGATGGCCAGTCGGATGTTGGCGAAAATGCTGGCTTCGGGCAGACCTGCTTGCATTTGAACGGACAGCAAGGATTGGTTGGGCGTGTCCAAGTAAACAGGCATCATCTCTTGGATATGCCGATCAATCGAGGCGGTGCAATCATGACATTTGGCTTCAATGTCCGGATCACCCGCATAGTTGGCGCAGCCTTCGATCATGCCTTGGCTGACGCGGTCCATTTCCTGCCACGTCATGTTGGTAAGTCCGGTGATGGACTTTAGGGCCTCGCCGGATATGCGCATGGCGATGTCTTTGACCATATCGGCATGGCCAGTGGGCGCGATATCGCTAAGACAGGCTTTTGTGGCCTCTTCGAACTGCGATTTCCAAACGTTTTTAACTGTCTTAGGTGATATAGTGGGAAATATCGCCTTGCGTTCTGATTGGTGCGCGTTCCCGTCTTTGCGCATCATGTTCTGGCCCATCAGGCGCGTCATCAAGCCGTTCGGTTGTTCCGAGGAAAATATCTCGATCTTTTTCTCTTCGTTGAAAATGTCGTTACGGCGGGTGATTAGGGTGGCGTTTAGTTCGGGCACTAAGCAGATCGGCGTGTCCTGCCGCATTCGTTTCAGGTCGGGATAAGGGTCGATCCAAAATGTTTTGGGATCGACGTGGTAAAGCGGAGCAGAGGACATGTGTCGCCTTCGGATTAAATATCCTGATAGCTTACCCGAGAGCGCGGTTTTGAGAAGGACTTAATCGCAGTGTGCGGCGTTCACTCTTCGAGCTTGCGTGCCTCATCAATCAGCATGATCGGGATGCCGTTACGGATCGGATAGGCAAGGCCTGCGGCTTTGCTGATCAGTTCCTGATTTTCAGCGTCATATTCAAGCCGGGCTTGCGTCTGCGGGCAAATCAGAGCTTCCAGCATGTGGCGGTCGTGGGCGGGGGCTGTCATTGCATTGTCTCCTCGCCACCGGTGTGCAGGGCGTATTCCATGAGCGCCGCTAGGGTTTCGCGGCGGGTTTGCAGAGAGGGGGATTCCAAAAGAGCCTGTTTGTCTTCAACCTCGAACGGGCACATCATGGCAAGGCTATTGATGACAATTTCGTCTTCGGCCTCTTCCAGATTTTCCCAATCAGTCGACAGCCCCTCTTTGTCAAAATAGCGGCCAAGGAGTTTCATAAAGCTGGCTCGGTCCAATCCGGGGTCTGTTTCTGATTTGCCGAGGTCACGTTCAAACCCTGCCCAGTCCACATCGCAACGCAGATACGGGGCAAATCCCGCAGCCTCGCGCCGGATACGAAAACGGCTGATGCCGGTCAGAGTGACCATATAGCGGCCATCGTCGGTTTCGGTGAATTGCGTAATGCGCCCCGCGCACCCGATGCGATGCAGGCCCTTGCTGTCACCCCCTGGGACAGGCTGGACCATGCCGATCAAGCGATGCGACGTTTTCAGAGCGTCTTCGAGCATCGCCAGATAGCGCGGCTCGAAAATGTGCAATGGCAAATGCCCGCGCGGCAGAACCACCGCGCCGGGTAAGGGAAATACGGGTATGTTTTCCGGAAGGTCGGCTTTACTCAGTTTCATACCTCAAACCTAGTTCGGTAACCCCGATCAGGCAAATATCATCGAGCTAAGTTTCCGTCTTCCGTTCAGAACAACCGGATCGTTCGGCTTTAATGCATCGAAGATTGTGAACAACTGTGTCTTCGCAGCCCCGTCATTCCATTCGCGGTCACGCCGGAACAAGGTCAGAAGTTGATCCACAGCTTCCTCGGTTTGACCTGCCGCGTTCAGAGCCACGGCCAGATCAAAACGCGCCTGATGATCGTTTTCGTCAGCGTCCAGCTTGGCTTTCAGCTCGTCCAGAGGGCCCGAGTTCGCCGCCTGTTTGGCCAGATCCAGTTGCGCTGCGGCGGCATTCATTTCCGCCGCTTCGGCGATTTCGGCAGGGGCGCCGTTCAGGATCGCCTCGGCCTGTTCCAGATCACCCAAAGCGATATGCGCCCGAACAAGCCCGCCATAGGCCGCGGCGTGGTTCGGATCTTCGCCCAGAATCGCGGCAAAGGTTTGGGCTGCGTCTTCAAAAGCGCCGTCCGTCATCATTTCTTCAGCGGCTTCGACTGCTTCGTCCAATCCGCCACTTGCGTCGCCACCCGAAGCATCGACGACTTTTTCAACGAAGCGCTTGATTTCTGATGGCGGTAATGCGCCTTGGAAGCCATCAATCGGCTGACCCTGCCAGAAAGCATAAACGGTCGGGATTGATTGAACCCGCATCTGACCGGCGATCATCTGGTTTTCGTCAACGTTGACTTTCGCCATGCGCACCGCACCACGGGCTTCGGTCACGGCGGCCTCGAGCGCGGGGCCGAGGGTTTTACAAGGACCGCACCACGGAGCCCAGAAGTCAACGATCACAGGAACGGTCTGCGACAACTCGACAACGTCCTGCATAAAGGTCGCTTCCGAGACGTCTTTGATCAGATCACCTGTCGGGGCTGCGCCCGCGTTCATGCCCAGTTCCATCATGGATATACCCCTTCGAATTCTGTGTTGTGCTCTATATGGACGCTTCGATGCTGTGCCACAAGGGGGCGTCAGTGCATCACGATTGACCGGCCATGCGGACAATCTCGGCCACCCTTGAAAGTTGCTGAGAAAGTGGGCTGGTGCGCCGCCAAATCATTCCGACAGTACGTGCCGGAACTGCATTGTTGAACCGCGCCACGCTGACGTCTGCAGATCGCGTTTCGACATTGACCGCCATTTCCGGAATGAGCGTTACCCCCATGCCGGCGCCGACCATTTGCACCAGCGTTGACAGAGAGCTGCCGTCAAAGCCTTCTCGCGGGGTTGCAGAGCGCATGTTACAAAGCGCCAGGGCCTGATCGCGGAAACAGTGCCCCTCTTCCAGAAGGAACAGACGCATTTCGCTAAGCATTTCAGGGCTTGGGACTGGCAGATTTTGTTCGTTGTTGGGGCGCACCAAAACGAATTCTTCCGAGAATAGCGGCGCTTCCTCGAACGCCGGGTTCGATATCGGCAAAGCTAGAATGGCTGCATCTAGTCGTCCGTTGCCGAGTTCTTCGATCAGTCTTGAGGTTAGGGTTTCGCGCACGTGAATATCCAGCCCCGGATATTCGCGGGACAAATTGGCAATCAGTTTCGGAAGCAAATAGGGGGCAATGGTTGGGATGACGCCTATTCGAAGCCTGCCAGCCAAGCGCCCTTTGGCATTTTGGGCAAGCTCGCCCAGGTCTTCGATGGCTTGCAGGATGTTGCGGACGTGGCCAGCAAAGTCTTCGCCGAATGCTGTCAGGCGAATGTCGCGTGATGCCCGCTCGAACAGAGGTGTTCCGACCATTTCTTCCAGCTCTTTGATTTGCATGGAAAGGGCGGGCTGGGAGATCGCGCAGGCATCAGCAGCGCGTCCGAAGTGGTGGTGTTGGGCGAGGGCTTCAAAATAGCGGAATTGTTTGAGGGTCACGTTTTTCATAAGTATAACTTATCACAAATATCAGTAAATGCAATTTTTACCAATCGCATTCCTGCGCTAGGTTATCACTCGGGAAAGGCGACTCGGTCGCTAAGCGTGAACTTTTTATAACCAATGGGAGATTTGATATGGACGGATCTGATGCACCAAAGGGCGGCTGCCCTGTGATGCACACCAAACAGGGTGTGAACTCCAACCGTGATTGGTGGCCGGAAAACCTTAACCTGAACATCCTGCACCAGCATGATCGCAAGTCGAACCCGATGGGCGAAGACTTTGATTATCGCGCCGCGTTTGAGGCGCTGGATCTGGATGCGGTGAAAGCAGACCTTACGGCGTTGATGACCGACAGTCAGGACTGGTGGCCAGCGGACTATGGTCACTACGGTGGCTTGATGATCCGCATGGCGTGGCACGCGGCAGGTACCTATCGGACCGGTGACGGGCGCGGTGGCGCGAATACTGGCAACCAACGCTTTGCCCCGCTGAACAGCTGGCCGGACAATGGCAACCTGGATAAGGCACGCCGCCTTCTTTGGCCGGTGAAGCAGAAATACGGCAATGCGCTTAGCTGGGCGGACCTGTTCATTCTGGCGGGCAACGTGGCGATTGAATCGATGGGCGGAAAGACGTTCGGCTTCTCGGGCGGTCGTGAAGACATCTGGGCACCGGAAGAAGACATTTATTGGGGTGCAGAAACGGAATGGCTGGGTGACAAGCGTTACGAGGGTGACCGCGAGCTAGAGAATCCGCTGGCCGCCGTTCAAATGGGTCTGATCTACGTAAACCCACAGGGTCCAAACGGTGATCCGGATATTCTGGCGTCTGGCCGCGATGTGCGCGAAACCTTTGCCCGCATGGGCATGAACGACGAAGAGACGGTTGCGCTTGTTGCCGGAGGTCACACCTTTGGTAAAGGCCACGGGGCTGGTCCGGAAGGTGACGTAGGCCGTGAACCCGAAGGTGCGCCGATGCACCAGATGGGCTTTGGCTGGGCGAATTCGTACGGGTCTGGCAAGGGCGACGACACCACGACTTCGGGTTTTGAAGGCGCTTGGACCGCGAACCCGATTGCATGGGACAACGGCTACTTCGATTTGCTGTTCGGTTACGAATGGGAAAAAGCGACCACCGGCACCGGCAACATTGTCTGGCATCCGGTAGACGTGAAAGAAGAAGACATGGCTCCGGCCGCTCATGATCCGTCGAAAAAGGTCACCACGATGATGACCACCGCGGACATGTCGATGCGCTTTGATCCGATCTACGGGCCGATTTCGAAGCGGTTCCACGAAAACCCGGACCAGTTGGCGGATGCCTTTGCGCGGGCGTGGTTCAAGTTGACCCACCGCGATATGGGTCCGAAAACCCGCTACGTTGGCAAAGAAGTGCCTGCTGAGGACCTGCTGTGGCAGGATCCGATCCCGACCTGCGATCACGAGCTGATCAATGATGCGGATGTGGCCGAGCTGAAGTCGCAAATCATGGCTTCGGGACTTACGGTGTCCGAACTGGTTCAAACGGCTTGGGCTTCGGCATCGACCTTCCGCGGGTCTGATTTCCGTGGCGGCGCAAATGGCGCACGCATCCGTCTGGCCCCTCAGAAAGACTGGGAGGTTAATCAGCCGGAGCAATTGGCCAAGGTTCTAGGCGTGCTGGAAGGCATTCAATCGGGCTTCGGTAAAACCGTCTCGATGGCTGACCTGATCGTGTTGGGTGGCGTCGCCGCTGTGGAAGCAGGTGCTAAAGCGGCTGGTCACGATGTTTCGGTTCCGTTTACAGCGGGTCGCATGGATGCCAGCCAAGAGCAGACCGACGTTGAAAGCTTTGCGGTTCTTGAGCCGGAAGCAGACGGGTTCCGCAATTATCAAAAGGCGGATTACACCACCTCGACCGAGGAAATGTTGCTGGATAAAGCGCATCTGCTTGGTCTGACTGCGCCGGAAATGACGGCTTTGGTGGGTGGTTTGCGCGTGTTGGGCAATAACCACGGCGGCTCGAAGCACGGTGTGTTTACCGATCGAGTAGGGGCTTTGACCAATGACTTCTTCGTCAACGTCCTTGATATGGGAACCGTTTGGACCCCGGCCTCGGACAGCGAAATGGCATTTGAGGGTCGTGATCGGGCCTCGGGTGACGTGAAGTGGACAGCAACACGCGCTGATCTGGTTTTTGGCTCCAATTCTCAACTTCGGGCGCTTTCTGAATTTTATGCGCAATCCGATAACAACGGGAAGTTTATCAGCGACTTCATCGCGGCTTGGACCAAAGTCATGAACGCAGACCGTTTTGATCTGGCGTAAGGCACTTCAAGCACTCACTGAACAAGGCATCCCGCGAAATCGGGGTGCCTTTTCTTACTCCATTGACATGAAATTAATATTGCAAATTTAGTTATGATATATAACAAATAACGGCAGTTAGAAATTCACCCCATTGCTGACAGGAGTCCGCATGTCCAACCCTATCCTTATGACCGAGGTCAATGGACCGATCGCAAAGCTTACAATGAATCGTCCGGGCAAGCGGAATGCCATGTGTCAAGAGTTGATCGAGGCACTGGAGGCGTTTTACTTTAACCCGCCCAAGGATGTTCGGGTCGTCATTCTGGCAGGTATCGAGGGGCATTATTGTTCGGGGCTTGATCTTTCCGAGCATGTGCATCGCTCGGCCGAGGAAAACCTGCATCACTCTCGCTATTGGCACGGGGTCATGGAGAAAATCCAGTTCGGCGGTTTGATTACCGTGTCCGCGCTGTTCGGCGCCGTGATTGGTGGCGGGCTTGAGCTGGCCTCGTCGACCCATGTCAGAATTGCTGAGCCCTCGACGATTTTTCAATTGCCCGAGGGGCGCCGCGGTATCTTTGTGGGCGGCGGGGCCACGGCGCGTGTTGGTCGGATTATTGGCGCTGACCGGATGACCGAGATGATGCTGACTGGCCGCAAGTATTCAGCAGACGAAGGGCTTGCGCTGGGTTTGGCGCATTATTCGGTCGGAGAGGGCGAGGCCTTGGCGCTGGCTGAACAGCTGGCGGGTAAGATTGCGAGGAATGCACCGATGTCGAATTATCTGATGGTGCAGTCGATTGCGCGGATCAATGACATGTCGCAGTCGGATGGACTGTTTACAGAATCGCTTGCAGCGGCATTGTCACAGACGACGCCGGATGCCGAAGAAGGCTTGAGAGCTTTCCTTGAAAAACGTGCCC
Organism: uncultured Rhodobacterales bacterium; assembly: GCA_964453855.1. Classification (GTDB taxonomy): domain Bacteria; phylum Pseudomonadota; class Alphaproteobacteria; order Rhodobacterales; family Rhodobacteraceae; genus JASMHC01. The sequence goes on along the minus strand of CAYVRN010000018.1, from coordinate 28,079 downwards.
CGAAGTTTCGGTAAGCTCATGGCAGGGACGAAGGTCGATAAGATATCTGACACAACCTTGCGCGGGTTTAGCGGCTACCGTTTGAAGCGAGCATTTAATGTGGTGCAGGCGGATTTGAGTCATGTCCTAAAACCATTCGGTTTGCGCATGATCACTTATTCGGCTTTGACAATTGTTGCGGATAACCCAGGCATGCGTCAGTCTGAACTGGCCAAATCGCTGGATATGGAGCGCCCCAATCTGGTGGGAATCATTGATCAGTTGCAGCGCAAAAAATGGATCCGGCGCGATCCGGCGCCCACGGACCGGCGTGCACATGCATTGGTTCTGACGGAATTGGGTCAGGATCTTGTGGCACGTGCCACCGAAGCCGTTGCCGAACATGATCGAAAGGTATTCGCGGGGTTGACTGGGGACGAGCTTAAAAATCTGCACCAAGCACTCCAAAAAATCGAGTCTATGACAACAGGGAGACTGTCATGACGGGCAACTATATTCCTCATTCATTGAACATTGAAACGCGCCAGGATGGAGCGTTGATTCTGACGTCTGGCTTAAAGATGGGACCAGTGGTCGAGCGGACAACCGATTGGTTGCACAGGTGGGCCAAGGAGTCCCCTGATCGGGTGTTTATCGCCGAACGCGACGGCGACGGTTGGCGGACCGTGACCTACTCAGAAACGTTGACAAAGGTCCGTGCGATTGCGGCTTCGCTTTTGGCACGGGGTATGGGACCGGAAACACCGATTGTTGTTATGTCCGGGCCGTCAGTCAATCACGGGCTTCTGGCGCTTGCAACGCAGTATATCGGCATGCCCTTGGTTCCTTTGGCCGAGCAGTACTCGCTGATTCCGGAAGCCCATTCACGTCTGATTTACGCGATGGAAAAAACCGGACCAGCGATGGTCTACGCCGAGGATGGGGTTGCCTACAGCGCGGCTTTGGGACTTGGTCAGATGGACGGGCTGGTGAAGCTGGTCGGTAGAAACGCAGGCGATGACTGCATCCCCTTTGACGATCTTCTTTCAGGTGTGCCTGATGCTGCGCTGGATGCGGCCAACGCGGCAGTTGGACCAGAAACGCTTGCAAAAATCCTCTTCACATCGGGGTCGACCTCAATGCCAAAAGGGGTGCCGCAGACGCAGCGAATGATGTGTGTGAACCAAGCCCAGTATCAGGCTTGCCTGCCGTTTCTCGAGGACCATCCTCCGGTCATGCTTGATTGGCTGCCGTGGAACCACGTTTTCGCAGGAAGCTCGGATTTTAACATGATTTTGGCCAATGGCGGGACGCTTTATCTAGACGACGGAAAGCCGGTGAAAGGTCTGTTTGAGCGGACGCTCGAAAACTGGAAAATGGTCAATCCGACCATGAGTCTGAACGTGCCCATTGCCTATGCCATGCTTGTCGATGCCATGCGCGATGATGCCGAATTGCGTGCACATTTCTTTGGCGGACTGGACATGATTTTCTACGCCGGTGCGTCACTGCCTGCGGACGTTTGGAAAGCCCTTGAAGAAATGTCGATGGCCGAAACTGGACGCATCCCGATGATGACATCAAGCTGGGGTTTGACCGAAACGGCGCCGATGGCCTTGATCCATTATCAGGGCGGGGCAGAAACCGGCATGATCGGGGTTCCCGGACCCCAGCTTGAGGCCAAGCTGATCCCGGAATCTCCAGGTAGGTATGAAATCCGTGTGCGCGGACCGAATGTCATGCCCGGGTATTTCAACGATGCCGAAAAAACTGCAGAGGCCTTTGACGAAGAAGGATTCTTCATCACCAAGGATGCCGTACGTTTTGTGGACGAAGAAAATCGTGCGGAAGGGGTGCGTTTCGACGGGCGCATTTCTGAGGACTTCAAGCTGCAGACCGGAACATGGGTTCAGTCAGGCAATTTGCGCCTTGAGGCAATGGCGGCCCTTTCGGGGTTAGTGCAGGATGTGGTGATCACGGGCGCCGATCGACGTGAGATCGGGTTGTTTGTCTTCCCACCCGCGGCGCGCGGATTAACCGGAGAAGACGGAACCGTTCGGGATGAAGCCTATCTGGCCGAGATTTCCGAGAAATTGTCCGCATTGGCTGCAAAGGCCACTGGATCGGCCTCTCGCATAGCGCGCGCGATCGTGTTGTCCGAACCGCCCCATGTCGGAGACGGTGAGATCACCGCCAAAGGCAGCCTGAACTATAACGCCATTCTGAGCCGACGCGCCGATCTTCTTGAGCGGCTTTACGATAACGACGACCCGTCCACGCTGACATTCTGAGAGAGACACCAATGGTAGATATTTCCAAAGTTCGTGCGATTGATATTCATACCCACGCCGAAGAACCCTGTGGCTGTCACTCCGACGATGGATACGACGACCTTCAGGCTGCGATGGCGAAGTACTTCGGTGCCAAGGTTGTTCAGCCAACTATTGATCAGACAGCGGCGAAGTTCCGCGAGCAGAACGTGGCGGCAGTAATCTTTCCTGTCGATGCCGAGCGAGAGACTGGCTATCGCCGGTTCTCGAACGACGAGGTGATTGAGCAGGTAAAGCGCAATAGCGATATTCTGATCCCGTTTGCGTCTATTGACCCATGGAAGGGTAAAATGGCTGTGCGTGAAGCGCGCCGTCTTATTGAAGAACACGGCATCAAGGGGTTCAAATTCCATCCGACGATGCAGGGCTTCTGGCCCAATGACAGGATGGCCTATCCTTTCTACGAAGTGTTGGCCGAGCATGGTTGCATTGCCCTGTTCCATACCGGTCAGACCGGTGTAGGCTCGGGAATGCCGGGCGGCAATGGAATGCGTTTGAAGTATTCAAACCCGATGGTGATTGACGATGTTGCGGTCGACTTCCCTGACATGAAGATAATCTTGGCGCACCCGAGTTTTCCCTGGCAGGAAGAGGCGCTGGCTGTCGCCCAGCACAAGCCCAACGTCTATATCGACCTGTCTGGCTGGTCGCCGAAGTATTTCCCACCACTGCTGGTTCGCTACTGCAATTCGATCCTGCGCAAAAAGGTGCTGTTCGGTTCGGATTGGCCGATGATTACGCCTGAGCGTTGGCTTGAGGATTTCGCGAAAATCGACATCAAGGATGAATTGCGAGAAGACATCATCAAGAACAACGCGGCGCGCCTGTTGGGTCTAATGGAATGACGCCGTTCAAGGCCCCTATCGATGATATCTTGTTTTCGCTGAACAAGGTGGCTGGAGCTGACCAGTTGCCAGATTGGGACGCGGAAACGGCTGCGGATATCATCAGTCATTTTGCCAGCTTTGCCGAGGGCAAGATTGCGCCTTTGGATGAAAGCGGCGATGCGCAAGGTGCCCGTCTTGTAGATGGGCGGGTCAAGATGCCGGACGGCTTTGTGGCCACCTATCGGGCTTTGGCGGAAGGCGGCTGGCAAGGGTTGTCCGCTCCGGAAGAGTTCGGCGGGATGGAGCAGAACTACCTGATTGCGGCGGCGGTATCCGAGATATTCTCGGGGGCCAATCACGCGATGCAAATGGTCTGCAATCTGGTGCCAGGCGCGATATCGACGTTGTTGAAATTCGGCACGGACGCACAAAAGCAGGAATGGATCCCCCTAATGACGGCGGGCGAAGTTCTGTCTACCATGTGTCTGACCGAACCTGGTGCGGGGTCCGATCTGTCACGTATCAGGACCAAGGCCGTTCAGGACGGCGATCAGTGGCAGATCAGTGGCGAGAAGATTTTCATTTCCGGCGGCGATCAGGATATGTCAGATGATATCCTGCATCTGGTTCTGGCGCGCACGTCGGACGAAGGTGTTAAGGGGCTTTCCCTGTTTTTAACCGGTCGCACGATGGCGGGCGATACGATTAAGATCACGCGGATCGAAGAAAAGCTTGGCATCCATGCCTCGCCCACGTGTCAGATGGCTTTTGACGCTACACCAGCTGAACTGGTGGGGGAACTCGGCGGCGGACTTGCGGCGATGTTTACCGTGATGAACCACGCACGGATTGATGTGTCGTTGCAAGGAGTGGCTCACGCCTCACGCGCCTATGACGTTGCCGCGACCTACGCAGCGGAACGGTCACAGGGGCGCAAGTCGGATGGCAGCCCAGCGGTTCTGGCCGATCATGCCGATGTGCGCCGCATGTTGGATCGTCAGCGCAGTTTGGCGTTGGGTGCCCGCGCCATGACGCATCTGACTTTGGTTGAGCTGGAAAAGGGAGACGCCCCTGATTTGGTCGATTTTCTGACCCCGGTCTGCAAGGTTTTTTGCACTGAAGCGGGCATGGAAGCAGCCGATCTGGGCATTCAGGTTCTGGGTGGATACGGATACCTGACCGAATACCGGGTATCACAGACATGGCGCGATGCGCGGATAACAGCGATCTACGAGGGTGCGAATGGTATTCACGCACTGGCTCTGGCAACACGTGGGTTGCGAGTGAAAGGGGGCGCCGGTGCCGATGCGTTTGAAGCACTTGTTACGCGCTTGTCTGGTCATTCGGAAGTTACCCAACTGCTGGAACACTGGCGGCTATGGCGGGCGGCGTGTTTGACTTCGGACGCTCCCGCTGAACTGGCCCATGACTTCGCAAAACTGACCTGTGAGCTGCTGTTCCGTGCCTGCTGGTGCCGTATCGCGGATGTGTCCGAGGATGCGGAAATGAGCCGTCTGCGGGATGTTGTTCTGCAAGCGCCTGTCGCGATCCGTAAACTGCCAAACGGCTAGGTCTCGCCAAATCGAAGTGCCCGCTTCTTTTGCTCTCGTCATTGGGTAACAGGATGACTAGATTGGCGGAAACAAGAAGCAGGCGAGGCGAAGTTGTCAGAGTCACCCAAAGGGCGTGTCTTTCGGAAGATGGCGGATGTGATGACATTCGTGGTAGCGGTTGCCATTGCCTATCTTACTCTTTCCCAGATTCCTGACGGCAGTATGCCTGGCGACTGGGATAAAGCTGCCCATGCGGCGGCATTCTTTGCATTGGTGTTTCCTGCTGTTCTTGCCCACCGCTGGGGATTCTTGTGGATGGTCCCGCTGGCAGCGGCGTTTGGTTGGGCGATCGAGGTGATCCAACCCCAGTTCGGCCGGGGCCGTGAGGTTGAAGACTTTTATGCTGATCTGATTGGCATCGCAGCGGGGGCTTTTGCAGCAACAGCAATTCGGGTTTTGCGCAAAAGATGAGGCTTGGCTTTAAGTCGATAGGTCAGTATATCGCCAATGTTAGCGATAACATAGCGCACTTTGGAGGTCTCTTATGATTTTGTGTTGTGGGGAAGCCCTTATTGATATGATCCCAAAACCGACGCATGTCGAGCGGGACGGGTTTGTGCCATATTCTGGGGGCGCGGTGTTCAACACCGCCATCGGGCTTGGTCGACTGGGCATTCAGGTTGGCATGTTGTCTGGTGTCTCGAATGACTTGTTCGGTCAACAACTGGTTGCGACCTTGGGGGCAAGCCACGTTGATACAGCAACCTTGATCAGAAGCGACAGACCAACCACTCTGGCGTTTGTTCAACTTACAGACGGACACGCGACCTATACGTTCTATGATGAGAACTCGGCTGGTCGGATGATTGTCGCTGACGATTTACCAGCATTGTCAGATGATGTTAGCGCACTCTACTTCGGAGGGATCAGCCTTTGCGCCGAGCCTGCTGCAGCCACCTATGAGGCGCTGCTTCAGCGTGAAGCGGGGGATCGGGTGGTTATGCTTGATCCCAATATCCGACCGGGGTTCATTCAGGATATTGCCAAATATCGCGCGCGGCTTGACCGGATGGTGGCCCTTTCGGATATCGTGAAAGTGTCTGACGAGGATTTGAACTGGATCTATCCCGGTACTGAAGCGCTGACCGAAAAGCTTGAAAAACTTCGTAAGGCAGGACCGTCTGTGGTTATTTTGACGCGCGGAGGCGAAGGGGCCAGTGCGTTTTTGGCGAATGGCTTTGACGTTTCTGTGCCTGTTAACAAGGTCACGGTAGTTGATACGGTCGGGGCAGGGGATACGTTCAACTCGGGCGTTCTGGCCAGCTTGGCCGAGCAGGGTTTGATGACAAAAGCAGGATTGCGCGGCGCTTCATCCGCAGCTGTTGAACAAGCCCTGTCTTTCGGAGCAAAAGTAGCTGCTGTGACCGTTTCGCGTGCTGGTGCAAACCCGCCCTGGCGCAACGAGCTTTAGTATCACAAGACTGTTCTTTGGATGTGAAAAGGGGGCTAGGTAGCCCCCTTTGAAGTTAATGTCCGCCCAGAATTCCGGTGCGCACGTCATAGTCCACTGCGAGCGAGTAATCAGGATCGTCGTCGCTATCGACCATCAGGTGGCCTGCTTTGGTCAGCAGTTCATGACAATCACGGGTCAGATGGCGCAGGCGCAGGGTCTTGCCGGCGGTTTCGTATTTGGAGGCAACGGCTTCGATGGCTTGCAATGCAGACTGGTCAACCACCCGGCTTCCGGCGAAATCGGCGATGACGACGTCGGGGTCGTCGTGGATGTGGAACAGTTCGATAAACCCGTCGGTCGAGCCGAAGAACAGTGGTCCTTGGATTTCATACACCTTGGCGCCTTCTTCGGTGTGAGACATGCGTTCAATTGCATGGATACGGCGGGCGTTGTTCCATGCGTAGGCCAGAGCCGAGACGATTACGCCTACAACAACCGCTACCGCAAGGTCCGAGTACACGGTTACGCCGGTCACCAGCAGGATCACGAAGGCATCTGTCATCGGCACTTTGGTCAGAATGCGGATCGAATTCCACGCGAAGGTTCCAATCACGACCATGAACATCACGCCCACCAGTGCGGCCAGCGGGATTTGCTCGATCAGGGGCGATGCAAACAGAATGAAGCTAAGCAGGAAAAGCGCCGCCGCGATACCAGCAATGCGGGTCCGTCCCCCCGATTTCACGTTGATCATCGATTGACCGATCATGGCACAGCCTCCCATGCCACCGAAGAAGCCCGTGACGACGTTTGCAGTCCCTTGGGCGATACATTCCTGCGATGCGCCGCCGCGTTTGTTGGTCATTTCGCCGACAAGGTTCAGGGTTAGCAGCGATTCAATCAGGCCAATGGCGGCCAGAATGACTGCGTAGGGAAGGATGATTTCAAAGGTTTCCCAGTTCAGCGGAACCGATGGGATATGGAATACAGGTAATCCGCCTTTGATCGCGGCCATGTCGCCTACGCGGGGAACATCAAGGCCGAAGCCAATCACAACGGCGGCTACAATGCCAATGCCTGCCAGTGGGGCAGGGATGACTTTGGTGATCTTTGGCATCGCCCAAATGATGGCCATTGTCAGAGCCACAAGCGCCAGCATGGTCATCAAGGGGCCGCCCGACAGCCATTCGCCGCCCGTCGTACCATGTCCGCTGCTTTCAACGGTGCCCGGAACTTTGAACTGGGTCATCTGAGCCAAGAAAATAACGATGGCCAGCCCGTTCACAAACCCAAGCATAACGGGATGCGGGACCAGTCGGATAAACTTGCCCCATTTCATCACACCGGCGATGAGCTGCAAAATGCCCATCAGAACGACGGTGGCAAACAGGTATTCGACACCGTGTTCTGCAACCAGCGCCACCATGACTACGGCCAAAGCGCCTGTTGCGCCCGAGATCATGCCCGGGCGTCCGCCGAACAGGGCGGTGATCAAACCCACCAGAAAAGCCGCATAAAGGCCCACAAGCGGGTGGACACCGGCCACAAAGGCAAAGGCCACGGCTTCGGGAACCAGCGCTAGCGCAACGGTCAGGCCGGAAAGGATCTCGGTTCTCAGACGTCCGACCGAAAAGCCTTCGTCGGTGGTGAGGCCAAGGTCGGCGGAAGCGATGCGGTGGGCGAATTTACCCAAAGTTGTCTCTTTCAAGGGTCAGTCCTGTGAGTTGCGGCGCGAACGGGTCGTATAGGGCGCTACGCGGGAAAACGCCACCCCATGTAGCGCATGGCCGACATGTTCTAGCGCAAAACGATCAAGATCGATCCCGTAAAGACCAAGGCGACAGCCAGCAGATGAACCAGCCCCAATCTTTCGACGCGGAAATAGGCCCAGCCTAGAAGCAAAACCCAGATCGGTGTGGTCGAGACAAAGGGGGAAACGCGGGTGATATCGCCTGCGGCAACGGCCATGTTCACAAACAGGATGCCGGTACCGTTGATAATGCCCGCCAGCACAAACCACCAAGCGCCTTTGGGCATGGTACGCAGTTTTTGCGCTTTGCCGGTGCCGAGGACGATGGCCAGCAGGACCAGTGTCGACATGCTGCCCATGATCATCGTGGCAAACAGCGGGCTGGGAATATCCTGAAGGCCGGTCTTTGTCAGCGGGTGGACCAGACCCCGGGCGGCTGAGGCACCGATGGGGATAAGTAGCGCCCATAGCGGCCAGCTGCGGGCCAGTTTGCCGCCGATCAGGCTGGTTAGGGCAACGCCGACCGTCATCAATGCAAAGCCGGCTGCAAGTTGCCAGCCAAAGCTTTCGCCCAGAAAGACCACTGCCGGTAGGGCGGCGAATAACGGCATCAGAGAACCGGCAGCCGATGTGACGGCGGGTCCGACCACTGAAACGGATTTGATCTGCAGGAATTGTCCCATGGCCGGGAACGTCAAACCCGCGGCCAGAAAGTAAAAAATCGTCGGGTCGCGAAGCCAGCGGGGTTCAAGAAACAGTGGTGACAATGCCCAAAACATTACCGCCATGGTTCCGACCGAGATAAACGCACCGGTCACGGGGTCGGTTGCCTTTAACCCCTGACGTTGCACATAGAAGTTCACTGCAAACAGCAGAGCCGCGAACAGGGCAAAAGATATGGGCAGCAGGTTGGACATGCGCCCCTATAGGCGAAGTCCGTTCGTCCTAACAGTCCTTTAGTGAAGTGATCGGGGGATGAGAGGGGGCTTGCGTCGGTGTTGCCTCTTTTCCTTTGGGGCAAACCCGTTCATATCTCGGGAAATATGTGGTTTTAGCCGAGGAAGCGAAAATGAAAGTACGGGTGAAATGGGACGAGGAGCGGGCCTTTATCGGGACATCTTCGACCGGTCACAAAATTGCCTTTGGCGGGATCGGGGACAGCGGGTTAAAACCGGGACCCAGCCCGATGGAGCTGATGCTGATGGGCACCGGCGGGTGTTCGGCCTATGACGTTGTCAGCATTCTCGAGAAGGCCCGTCAGCAGATCGAAGATGTGATCGTTGATATCGAAGGCGACCGCGCCGAAACCGACCCTAAGGTTTATACTCGCATTCACATGCATTTCACCGTCAAAGGCCGTGGGTTGGACCCCAAACGGGTTGAACGGGCGCTGAGCCTGTCGATTGATAAGTATTGCTCGGCTTCGGCGATGATGGCGATGTCGGCCAAGCTGACCTATGACCACGAAATAATCGAGACTGGCGCATAAGGAGTTTCTGTCATGTCAAACACGATGATTGGCGTAATTGGTGGCTCGGGCGTTTATGATATCGACGGGCTTGAGGGGGCCGAATGGACCAAGGTCTCGACCCCGTGGGGTGATCCGTCTGACAGCATTCTAACCGGCGAGCTGGATGGCGTTAAAATGGCGTTCCTGCCACGGCACGGGCGCGGCCATGTGCATTCGCCAACCACCGTACCTTACCGCGCCAATATCGACGCTCTGAAACGGTTGGGCGTGACCGATGTGATCAGCGTTTCGGCCTGTGGATCGTTCCGCGAAGAAATGGCACCGGGGGATTTTGTGATCGTCGACCAGTTTATCGATCGCACCTTTGCACGAGAAAAGTCGTTCTTTGGCACTGGTTGCGTGGCCCATGTCAGCGTGGCGCACCCGACCTGTCCGCGCTTGTCGCAGGCCTGTTATACGGCGGCCAAAGATGCGGGTATCACCGTGCATATGGGTGGCACCTATCTGGCGATGGAGGGACCGCAGTTCAGTTCCGTGGCGGAATCCAAGATGTACCGCGAAAGCTGGGGCGCGGATGTAATCGGCATGACCAATATGCCCGAAGCGAAATTGGCCCGTGAGGCCGAGCTTTGCTATGCGTCGGTCGCCATGATCACCGACTATGACAGCTGGCACCCCGACCACGGCGCTGTGGATATTTCCGAGATCATCGCCACCTTGACCGGCAACGCTGATAAAGGCCGTGCCCTAGTCAGTCGTTTGCCTGCCCTTCTCGGATCTGATCGCGCGCCATGTGAACACGGCTGTGATCGCGCCTTGGAATATGCCATCCTGACCGCCCCAGATAAACGTGATCCGGTGATGGTTGAGAAATTAAAAGCCGTTGCTGGGAGGGTTCTGTCATGAACAATACCAAAACCGTTAAAGACTACATCCGTACCATCGTTGATTTCCCGCATGAAGGGATCATGTTCCGCGATGTGACCACTCTGTTTTCAGACCCGCGCGGGTTTCGAATGGCTGTGGACCAGATGTTGCACCCTTATGCTGGGCAGCGGATCGACAAAGTGGTGGGGCTTGAGGCGCGGGGGTTCATCCTTGGCGGTGCGATTGCGCACCAGCTCGGCTGTGGGTTCGTACCGATCCGTAAAAAAGGCAAGCTGCCGGGGACAACGATCTCTCAGGAGTATAAGTTGGAATACGGCGAAGCGATCATGGAAATCCACGATGATGCCATTCAACCGGGTGAGACTATCCTGTTGGTCGATGACCTGCTCGCCACGGGCGGCACGGCCGAGGCTGGGATTATCCTGATCGAGCGATTGGGCGGAAAGATCATAGGTTGCGATTTCATCATCGATCTGCCTGAATTGGGTGGCCGCAAGAAACTTGAGGACATGGGTATGGACGTCCATGTCCTTTGCGAATTCGAGGGGCTTTGACCCCTCGGATCAATCGTCGGGACGAGCTAGTGTGAAGCTGCCGTCTACTGTCGTGTAGTCGCGGTAACCAAGGCGCGCCAGTGGTCGGAACTTGGCGATATCAAACAACCCTTCGGTCAGGCAGGTATCGTCGATGTAGATGCCGGTGACTTCACCGAACACGGCGGCATTTGATGCGCCGGGCAGATCATCGACGATCTTGGTCAGTTTGCATTCTAAGGCTGCCGGTGATGCGGCGACACGAGGACAGTTGATCGTTTTACACTCGACTTTGTCCAATCCGGCTTGTTCAAATTCATCAACGCCGGCGGGAAAGCTGTTTGAACTGATGTTCATTGCGTCTGTCAGTGCAAAGCTGACGACATTAACGCAGAACACGCCCGTTTCGCGGATGATGGCCAGCGAATCTTTAGTGTTGTCACGGTCGGGCTTTGTACCCGTGGTGGCAAACATGACCTGCGGGGGCGTATAGGCCACGCCGTTGAAGAACGAATAAGGGGCAAGATTGTCGTGCCCTTTGCTGTCGCGGGTCGAAATCCAGCCAATCGGGCGGGGAACGATCAGCGCGTTGAACGGATTGTGGGGCAGGCCGTGGCCGTCTTCTGGGCGGTAGAACATTTTTTCCTGTCCTTTCTTGCGTTTGTCCATGACCTAGCGCCATGATAGTCCAAAGGCCACCCCGACGTGTATCAAGACCACAATGTTCGAACTAAAAGAAGAAACCGAGGCAGATTGGTGGGAGGTGGAAGCCCTCTACGACCTGTGTTTTGCGCCGGGCCGCGAGGCGCTTTCTTCGTATCGGTTGCGTGACGGCGTACCGAAGGTGACCGCGCTGTCTTTGGTGGCTCGTGATCCCGGCAACATCGTAGCTGGAGCGATCCGTTTCTGGCCAGTGTTGGTGGGTGGGGCGAAAACACTTCTCTTGGGTCCGATCGGGGTGCACCCCACACGTCAAGGCGAAGGGTTGGGCGCGTTACTGATGAGGGCCAGTCTAAGCAAGGCCCGTGAAATTGGCTGGGAGCGCGTGCTTCTGGTTGGCGACGCTCCCTACTACAACCGTTTCGGATTTGAAAAGCTAACTGGCGTGGAAATGCCGCCGCCGACCAACCCAGATCGTGTCTTGGGATACGAACTGCACAGCGGAGCGTGGGATGGCGTGACAGGAAAAGTGACGCGGTTTGAGGGATCTACAGGTTGAAATCTGCCATCTTGGTCCCGATCTATTGGGCAGGAGACGGGGGCATGATCGAAATATTACATCCAGCAAACGACAGGCCTTTGTCAGAGGCGGAAGTCTTGGACCGCTTGGCCAAGCGATATGGCACCGCGGTCGGGCCGGGCATGGCCTTGTTAAGCAAGGTGGGCCAACGCGCGGATAGTCTGACAGGACAGTTGCCGAAGCCGGTACAAGACGGAATATTTGCAGCCACAGAAAAAGCGCTGGGCGTGGCGGTTCGAGCGGCAGACATGTCTCATCGACTATTACCGCGTGAAGATGCGCGACTGACCCGTGTTGTGGCGGCAGCCATGGGCGCGGCAGGTGGCGTCGGCGGGGTTGGCACTGCCTTGGCCGAATTGCCTTTGACGACGACCCTATTTCTGCGATCCATACAAGCAGCGGCACTGTCAGAAGGGTTCGACCCGAAATCTGAAAGCGTGCGGTTTGACAGCGTCCGAATTTTTGCCTCGAACGGTCCATTGGCGTCCGAGGAGGCGGACTTGACCTTTATGGCCACGCGCATGGCACTGACAGGACCGACGCTACAGGCATTGGCAGGCAAGGTCGCCCCGCGTTTGGCGGTGGTGTTCGGCAAAAAGATCGCGGCGCAGGCTTTGCCAGTCATGGGGGCAGCCGCGGGGGCTTCTATCAATGCGCTGTACGCGAATTATTACCGTGAAATGGCGCATGTGCATTTCGGTATTCGCAAGCTGGCGATCGAAACAGATCAACCGGTGGAAGGATTGATCGCGAAATTGCAGGATCGTCTATCGGTGGCCTAGTTTTGGCTACGCAAGTATTCCATCACAGCCCCGCGCACCGATTGGTCGCCCCGATGTCGGGCATCCCAGATTACTTTGCGCACTTCAGATAGATCGGTGCGCCGGATCAGGCTTTTGACCGGCCCGATGGATGCCGGACGCATCGAAAGGCAGCGGAACCCGATGGCGGCAAGACAAAGCGCTTCAATCGGTCGTCCCGCATCCTCGCCGCAGAAACTGAGCGAGGTTTTTGTGTCATTGCAGCGTTCAACGATGGTTTCCAGAAAGCTCAGGAAAGATACATTGAGCGTGTCATAGCGGCGGCGAACCAATTCGTTTTCGCGGTCTGCGGCGAAGAAGAACTGTTTCAAATCGTTTCCGCCGATGGACAGAAAATGCACGTCCTCGAAGAATTTCTTCGACGCAAAGGCAAGCGATGGTGTTTCGAGCATCGCTCCGATTTCCAAGCTGGACGGCAGCGGGTGCCCCAGGCGGCGTTCGCGTTCCATCGCTTTATCTACTTCGGCGCGGGCGGCTGTGAATTCACTGTATTGGGCAACGAACGGGAACATGACAGTAAGAGGTCCACCATTGGCAGCGCGGATCAGTGCCTGTAGCTGCATGCGCAGCACACCTGGTTTGTCCAGACCTACGCGGATGGCACGCCAGCCAAGAGCCGGGTTTGGCTCGTCGACAGTTTTCATATAGGGAAGAACCTTGTCCGAGCCGATATCCAACGTTCGGAACACCACGCGCTGCCCCTGCGCGGCTTTCAGGACACGCTCGTACTGAGCGCTTAACTCTGCCCGCTGAGGCATTTTGTTTTGGACCAGAAACTGAAGCTCGGTGCGGAAAAGCCCGACGCCCTCTGCCCCTGATCCCATCAGGCTGGGAAGATCGGCCAAAAGCCCCGCGTTCATGAGCAGTGAAACAGTTTCACCGTCTTTCGACGTGGCGGGCAAATCGCGGATTGACGTATAACGCTCTTGGGCTTTGGCCTGCATGGCCATCTTGTCACGAAAGGCGGATGCCACGCTATCGTCAGGGCGTAGATGCACAGTGCCCGCATCGCCATCCACAAGAATATGATCGCCGTTTAAAGCCTCGGTCGTGATTTGTTTGGCATGGATCACAAGCGGAATCGCAAGCGCCCGTGCCACAATCGCAGCATGGCTGCCAACCGAGCCCTCTTCCAGCACAATGCCTTTAAGACCGCGTCCATAGTCCAATAGCTCGGCTGGACCGATATTTCTGGCAACAAGCACGGGGTTTGCAGGCATTTCTGCCCCCGTTTCCGAGCCTTGCCCCGTCAGGATACGTAACAGGCGATTGGACAAATCGTCCAAGTCATGCAGGCGTTCGCGCAAATAGGGATCTGTGATCTGGCTCATGCGGGCGCGCGCGGCTGACTGCTCTTTTTCAACGGCAGCCTCCGCCGACAGGCCGCGACTGATGTCCTCTTCCATGCGACGCATCCAGCCTTTGGAGTTGGCAAACATCCTGTAGGCTTCAAGAACTTTTAGGTGTTCATTATCCCCTGTATTGGCAGCTGTATCGAGCATTTCATCTACAGAAACGCGGAGCGATTCCACCGCTTCGCTAAGCCGTTCCAGTTCTCGGTGCGGATCTTCGGCAATCGGATTTGTTACCACCACGCGGGGCTCGTGTAGCCAGACATGGCCTTCAGAGGCCCCTTCCTGTGCGGAAGTGCAGTTGAACTCGACCTGTTGTTGGTGCCGTGCTGACAACGCTTCGCCTTCTCCGACGAATTTTCCCAGTTCAGTCATTTCGGCCAGAACCATGGCGACGACTTCAAGGCCATAGATTTCGTCGGCAGTGAATTCGCGGGCTACTTTGGATTGTACGACAAGGACACCCAACTTATCGCCCAAGCGCTGAATAGGTACGCCAAGGAAAGACGAGTATATTTCTTCGCCCGTTTCCGGCATATAACGGAACCCTTTTTCAGACGGGGCGTCGGCTGTGTTCACTATGCGCCCGCGCTTTGCCACACGCCCGACCAAGCCTTCGCCCATGCGCATACGGGTTTGGTGAACTGCTTCGGCTTTCAGACCTTCAGTTGCGCAAAGCTCAAGCGTGTCGTTGTCTCGAAACAGATAGATCGAGCACACCTCGGTTCCCATGGATGAGGCGATGATGTTGGTAATGTGGTCCAGCCGTTCCTGACCGGCAGCCTCGGAAGCCATTGCATCGCGCAAGCGCCGTAGCAGCTTGCGGCTTTCCGTTTCAAAGCCGTCTGCCATCCTGTCCTCGTCCCATTGGTCTAGGCCGTTATATTTGGTTTCCCTAGCGATAGGAAAGCCATTTCAACAAACCTGTGCGGGAAAATGCCGGTTGGACGGTTCGCATGGGAACTGAATAAACAAAACGGCGCCCCAAAAGGAGCGCCGCTTAAAATATGAACAGAATGATTAGGGTTAGGCTTTTTCAAGCTCGAAGGCGTCGTGCAGAGCCTGAACGGCCAATTCCATATATTTGCGGTCAACAAGAACGCTGATTTTGATTTCCGAGGTTGCAATAACCTTGATGTTCACGCCTTCATCAGAGAGCGTCTTGAACATTTTAGCTGCAACACCGGACTGCGAGCGCATGCCAATTCCGACCATGGATATCTTTGCCACGCCGGTATCTGCGACCAGGTCATGAAAATTGATTTCCCCACGTTCGTGTGCGTCGTTCAGCGCCTTCTCGGCGCGCTTCACCTGATCGGTGGGGCACGAGAAGGTCATATCGGTGCGACCTTCTTCGGCGATGTTCTGGATGATCATATCCACGTTCACGCCAGCTTCGGCTAGAGGGCCGAAGATAGCTGCCGCGATACCGGGGCGGTCAGCGACCGAAACCAGCGTCATTTTGGATTCATCTCGGCTGAAGGCGATGCCGGATACAGGACGGTTTTCCATGACTTCCTCCTCGTCGCAGACGAGCGTACCTGCTTCGTCGGACTGTTCTTCAAAACTAGATAGGACCCGCAGCTTGACCTTATAGCGCATGGCCAATTCGACCGAGCGGGTTTGCAGGACTTTCGCACCAAGTGACGCAAGTTCAAGCATCTCCTCGAAGCTGACTTTGTCCATCTTGCGCGCTTTTTCACAGACGCGTGGGTCGGTGGTGTAAACGCCGTCAACGTCGGTGTAGATATCGCAACGTTCTGCTCCGAAGGCGGCCGCAAAGGCAACGGCTGTGGTGTCTGAACCGCCGCGCCCCAAGGTGGTGATGCGGCCATCGGGGCCAATGCCCTGGAAACCTGCAACAACCGCGACACGCATACCTTCGCCAAATTTTGCGTTGATGTTGTCTGTAGGGATTTCTTCAATTCGTGCGGCGGCGTGGGCATCGGTCGTTTTCACCGGAACCTGCCAGCCCTGCCAACTGCGAGCAGGCACATCCATTTCCTGCAACGTCAAGGCCATCAGACCAGCCGTCACGTTTTCACCCGATGATACGACGGCATCGTATTCACGTGCGTCATACAGCGGCGAGGTTTCGTTAACGAAGCCCACAAGCTTGTTTGTTTCGCCTGACATGGCAGAAACAATAACGATCACATCATAGCCTTTGGACACCTCAACCCCGACGCGCTTGGCAGCGCGACGAATGCGATCCAGCGTGGCGACAGAAGTGCCGCCGAATTTCATCACCAGCGTAGGCATGGATTCTTCCCGTGCAGTCAGTTGCGCGCGGGTTTACGCGGGGTTGGCCGCGAGGGCAAGATGTGGTTGGGGCTGTGGGGGAATTATGTAACAGTAAGGGGCGAAAGGTCGGAAAGAGTCCATTTTTCTGATACATTCCGGTGTTCAGATCCTGGGAATTCGGAGGTCGGAAATTGTTATCTTAAATGTAAGTTGTTGTGAGATAAGGCAAACAACTACTGTGAGGAGTATTAAAAAATGACTGCGTTCGTAATTGGGCAAATGGACATCCACAGCCGTGACTGGATGGATGAGTATTTTGCAAAAATCCCCACTGTGGTAGCTGATAATTCGGGCAAGTTTATGGTGCGCGGTGGGGACCCCGAACATCTAGAAGGGGCAAAGAAATTGCCAGATGCTGCCTTTATCATCGAGTTCCCTGACCGGGAACATGCAAGACGATTTTGGGCTTCAGATGAATTTCAGGCGCTCGCGGTTTTACGACGATCCGGTTCTTCTCTCAACGCTATCTTGGTCGACAAGCTGCCATAGTTGGACGGCAGCTTTGTCCCGCATTTCTGGCATACGTATTATAAGACGCTGTTTAACCTGCCCCTCAAACCACCAGTCGCACAGAGAAAATCACAACCATCACAAAACCGGTCAGCGAGATGAATTGCTTCACCCGCTTAATAGGCAATGCCCGCGACAAAGGTACACCCAGATAGCCGCCGATGGATATCGCGACCATCATGATCAGGGCTTTCTTCCAATCCAGCAGGCCGCCGCCCGCGAAGATCACAAACGAGATCAGCGCAATCACCGAACTGGCCCAGAGTTTTAACCCGTTCATCAGGTGGATGTTGCTCATCCCCCACATGGTGAACAGCGCCAGAAAGACGATGCCGAGGCCGCCGTTGAAGTAGCCTCCGTATAGGGAAACGATGAAGATTCCAGCGGCACCCTCTGGGGCCACGTCACGGGCGTGTTTCGCCGCCCATGCGCGGACTGCATCGCCAAAGGTGAAGACCAGCGTCGCTGCGAGTAGTAGGAAGGGGATCAGCAATGAAAAGGCTTCGTTCGAAGAAATGCTAAGTAATAGCGCCCCAACAGCGCCACCTATCATTGCGATCAGTGTCAGGCGCAGGGTTTTGGCTTTTCCGTATTCGACCATCTCTTGCTTGAAACCAGCCACGCCAGCGACATAGCCGGGTAGCGCAACAAAGGTGGCTGTGGCATTGGCCATGACCGGTGGAACGCCAACGAACACTAGCGCTGGAAAGGTCAGGAACGTGCCGCCTCCGGCGATGGTGTTCAGCACACCTCCGGCAAATGCTGCGATGGTCAGGATAATAATGTCAGTCATCGCGCGACAGTGTCGATGGCACTGGTAAACGTCAAGGTGCAGATTG
This sequence comes from uncultured Rhodobacterales bacterium, assembly GCA_964453855.1. GTDB lineage: Bacteria > Pseudomonadota > Alphaproteobacteria > Rhodobacterales > Rhodobacteraceae > JASMHC01. The sequence continues at coordinate 10,229 of CAYVRN010000018.1, read as the reverse complement.
CCGGTGTCAGTTTGTTTTACGTCCGGTCATGAAAGGAAGCGGCATGACAGGGATGCCGTCTTCGATCAGCTTCTTAGCCTCTTCCGGGCGTGCTTCCCCGTGAATTTGCCGGTCGGGTTTTTCGCCCAGATGCATTGCACGAGCTTCCGTGGCAAAGTTGTCTCCGACGTAGGTGGAGTTCTTTTCGATCTGAGCTTTCAAGTCCTTAAGCGCTTGTTCGGCCGGATGGGATGGCGTGGACAAAGAGTGCGCTGGTTGCTGATTGGGGTAAGGTTGAGCCGGTTTAACAGGATCCGCTGTTTTAGTGCGTGATGTCGAGACGCGCGGTGCCATGATTTGTTTTCTTACGTCCGTCGATCCACAAATTGCGCAGCTTACCATTCCTGCTGAATGCAACTTGTCGAAAGCAGATCCCGACTGGAACCAGCTGTCAAAGCTGTGATCATTGGCGCATTTCAATGAATACTGGATCATGACCTGATTTCCGTTAAGCCTGTCGAGAAATAGTGGAGTCTGCGGAAGTTGCAAGACTCTGCGAAGTTCTCGACAGATTGACAGCGTACAGCTGTGGGGACATGGTTTGCGCCGACACGGTCCGATGCATCGAGAAAAAGGGAACATAGTCGTATGGCTGATCTGCCGAAAAACACATTTAAAGCCGCCATCAATCGCGGAGACGTTCAACTGGGAATCTGGACGAACATTCGTGATGCCATCGTGATGGAGATGATAGGCGATACAGGGTACGACTTTGTTACGATAGACTGCGAGCATGCGCCAAACGAGTTAGCTGAGGTGGTCTCGTCGCTGCAAGCTCTGCGACCGACGGCTGCTCATGCGACGGTGCGTATTCCCGGTTTGGACCCTGTTGTTGTGAAGCGCGTTCTTGATGCGGGTGTCCAGACGATCTTCATCCCGTATATTCAAACGGTTGAAGAGGCCAAACTCGCGGCCGCCTCGGTGGCATACCCGCCGAACGGAATCCGTGGTGTTGCGGGGGGCACTCGGGCAACAGGTTTCGGTGCGTATGGCGACTATCTTGCCAAAGCGCGAGACGAGATTTGCTTGATTGTTCAGATCGAAACGCAGCAGGGTTTGGACAACCTTGAAGCCATTGCTGCGGTTGACGGCATCGACGCCATATTCATCGGCCCCGCCGATCTTTCTGCCAGCTTGGGCTACCCCGGGCAGATGACCTCTGAACCGATGAAGGCTGCTATCCGTGATGCAATCGAACGGGTAACCGCCGCTGGAAAACCGGCTGGCTTTCTGGCGCGCAGCAAAGAGCTTTTGGACATTGCTAAAGACGCTGGTGCCAAGTTCATCGTTCCCGAGATCGACATGGTTCTTTTGCGACAAGCAGCGATGGAGAACGTGCGAACCTACAACTACCTTAAAGACTGAGGTTGCTTTAAACCTAAGCCAAGGCAGATTGGTTCACGCGGTGATTTCCGCCATCGCATCCAGCAGGCGAGCGACTTCTTCTTCTGTGTTGTAGTGGCAAAAGGATATGCGAACACAGTCCGGCTGACCAAGAGGGATCAGAATGTTCCCAGAATAATGGTCGGCCTTTCGCGTATGGGTTCGGATACCGCGTGCGTTAAGGGCGGTCACGACATCGGCGGTCGCCATGCCGTCGACCCAGCATGATACAAGCCCTTCACGTGCAGGATTATCGGTTCCTCCGATGATGTGTACACGGTCCATTTTGGCAAGCCCGATATGATTGCCGATGCCATGGATTGCCGCCTCGGTAAGGTCGTGTTCATGTTTGTTGATCGCGGATGCTGCGGCTTCGATACGGGCGCGGCGATCGGTTTCTGTCGAAACCTCACCGCCGAGCCATTCCAGATAGCTGACGACATCTGACAGGGTTGCGTAAGAACCTGTATCTCGTGTGCCCAACTCCCAAGCCGCTTCGGGTCCGCCGTGTAAATTTTCGTGGGGCAACGCGCTTAGCCTGTCTGACACCCAGCACATGCCGTACCCATGGCGCGAGAACATTTTGTAAGGCGAGATTGCGTAGCCGTCGATGGCGTAGCTTTGAATATCAATGTGCCCGTGTGCTGCGTGCTGGATGCCATCGACAATGATCAAGCACTCTGGTGCAATTTGACGGATTTCAGCGGCAATAGACGCCACGTCCACGCCCATTCCTGTAACGGGTGAGGTGTGGATAATCGTGGCAACGCGCAGATCAGGACGCAAGGCTGCCCGATAGGCATCGGCAGTGATCGTCCCAGTTGCATCGTCGTGTGAAACCACGATGTGCTCGCGCCCAGTGATCGCGGCCCAGTGCGCGGCAGCACTGCGGGACGCGGGATGCTCAAGCGTGCTGCTGATGATTGCGCCGCCTGCTTGAGTGCCAGTTGCGGCATTTCGGATCATACGAAACAGCATCTCGGTGCCGGATTCCCCGAACACAATTTGGCCGTCTGGTGCATTTAAAAGAATGCGGGCGTCAGACCGCGCTTTGTCAATCACCCGGACAAGTTCTTTCGAGGCGGGATTGTCGCGCCCCTGATTGTCGGGAATGGCGGCAAAGATCGCGGTTGTTTCAACAACTGATTTTAACGTCAAAGCGCCGCCCGCGTTTTCGAAAAAAATTCGATCACCTGTGAACGGACAGGCGTCGACATGGGCGAATTTCGAGCGGACTTCGTTCAGAAGCACAGGAGAAAATAACACGATTGAGGTCCTTGTCTTGTTTGGGCGGATCATGCAGGTTTCCACAGCAAGTAAAAGCGAGATTTATACCGCAAATTCTAATTTGCGGGTTGAGAAACGAAGACATTCCAATTCTTCGCGAAATTTGATCAGGTTTTTGCTGGATTAGGATAGACATTTTCTCGATGGGAAATATTGTCTGCGAGATTGACACACAAACTTGCCTGAACAGGTTGAGGGGTACTTATGAAATATCATACACCAGCAAGTTTCGCCGATGCGTCTGCCATCGCGGCAGAAGCTCAAGGCGTAACACGATTTCTGGCCGGCGGGACGGATGTACTTGTGCAGATGCGCTCGGACATTGTCACGCCGGAAGATTTGATCGACGTCAAGCATATTGATGGGGTCAAAGACATCACCCAAAATGCCGATGGTAGCTGGACAATCGGCATTGCTGTTGCCGGTGCTGAAATGACAGAGCATCCCACGTTGGGGCAAGAATGGCCCGGCTTGGTCGAAGCGATGGATTTGATCGGTTCAACTCAGGTGCAGGGACGCGCAACATTGGTTGGTAACCTGTGCAATGGCTCTCCCGCAGCGGACAGTGTTCCGGCTCAGATCGCGGCAGGTGTGACGGTTACAGTCACCGGACCGAACGGAACCCGCGACGTGGCCGTGGAAGACATTCCATCAGGACCCGGTCGTACGACACTACAAAAGGGCGAATTGATCTCGGCGTTGCATGTTCCCGCACGTGGAGACAACGCTGGTGATGCTTACCTGCGTTTTATTCCACGTACCGAAATGGACATTGCGGTTGTCGGATGCGGCATCAGTCTGCGGGTTGATGGTGATGTGATCACCGAAGCGCGTGTGTCTTTGGGCGCCGTGGCACCGACCGTTCTGCTGGTCGCGGATGCTGCGAAAGCGATTATTGGTACGACGCTGGACGATGCTGCATTGGACTCACTTGCCAAGGTTGCCGAGGCCGCATGTAGCCCGATTGATGACAAACGCGGGACGATCGAGTTCCGCACCGAAGTTGCCGGAGTGCTGGCAAAGCGCACCGCGAAAATCGCCTATGCCCGCGCGAAAGGGGAAAAGGTATGAGTAACAAGATTCACGTAAGCACAAAAGTAAACGGCGACGAGGTCGAGTTCCTGTGCGATCCCCGCGAAACTCTTTTGGATGCACTGCGCGATCGGCTGAACCTGACCGGCGCAAAAGAAGGCTGCGGAACAGGTGACTGTGGCGCATGCTCGGTCACGGTAGATGGACGTTTGGTCTGCTCTTGCCTGATGCTGGGCGCCGAAGCCGAGGGCAAAGAGATCGCCACAATTGAAGGTATGGCCGAGGGTGGCGAACTGCATCCCCTTCAACGCAAATTCATCGAACACGCTGCGCTTCAGTGTGGTGTTTGCACGCCGGGGATTCTGGTGGCTGCCAAGAACCTGCTGGAAAAGAACCCGGACCCGACCGAAGAGCAGGTACGCTATTGGTTGGCGGGCAACCTGTGCCGTTGCACAGGCTACGACAAAATCATCCGTGCCGTTATGGACGCGGCAGAAGAAATGCGGGGGGCTGCGTAATGGCTTTGGACGAAGTAAAACAAGTCGTTGAAACCGGCGAGTCCTATGACTCGAACAAGGAATTCAAATATGTAGGCACCCGTCCGAACCGTCCTGACGGTTTGGATAAGGTCACCGGACGCGCGAAGTACGGCGCGGATCATGCTGTTGCCAACATGTTGCACGCAGCGGTGCTGCGATCTCCGCATGCCCATGCGCGCATCGTAAAAATTGACACCTCAAAAGCGGAAGCTGCCGAGGGCGTGAAGGCCGTAGTCATCGGCACCGACTTACCCGAAGGTCTGACAGGTGGCGATCTGCACTTGCAGGAAAACACGCTGGCCCGCGATAAAGTCTATTATGACGGACACGCCGTTGCGGCGGTGGCAGCGACTTCAGCCTTGGCGGCCAAAGACGCCGTTAAGCTGATTGAGGTCGAATACGAACTGCTGCCTCACGTCATAGACGTAGATGAAGCCATGAAGCCAGACGCGCCTGTCATCCGTGAAGGGGATCAGGGGCCGACTGTGCCGGAAGGCATGCACCCCAACGTCGTAAACTACATGGAGTTCGGCCACGGAGATCTTGAGGCGGGCTTTGCGGCAGCGGATCTGGTGTTGGAGAATACCTTCAAGACGGAAGCAACCCACCAGGGCTACATTGAACCTCATGCATGCGTTGGCCAATTGGGCGAAGATGGCAAAGGCGAAATGTGGGTCTGTACTCAGGGTCAGTGGTTTATCCGCAAAATGTGTGCGGCCGTTCTGGGATTGGAAGCATCCAACCTGCGCGTGACCCCTTCGGAAATTGGCGGTGGCTTCGGTGGTAAGACAACCATCTTCTCGGAAGCTATTTCGCTGGCGTTGTCCCGAAAGGCGGGCGGCCGTCCGGTCAAGCTGGTTATGACCCGTTCTGAAGTGCTTCGGGCGACTGGTCCGACTGCCTCGACGTCGATGGATGTTAAAATTGGCATGAAGAAGGACGGTACGATCACTGCCGGTAGCGTAGAGTTCCGTATGCAAGGCGGTGCGTGGCCGGATATGGCTCCGACAGGTATGGCGCTGAACTGTGCTTTTGCCAGCTACGACATGCCAGCGGTACATCATGTTGGCTACGATGTGTTGGCAAACCGCCCCAAGGCAGCAGCCTATCGTGCGCCAGGGTCGCCGATGGCAGCCTTCGCCGTGGAAAGTCTGGTTGACGAGATGTGCCGCGAGCTGAAACTTGACCCTATCGAAGTCCGAATGAAAAACGGCGCCAAGGAAGGCACGAAAGCCAGCTATGGTCCGACTTTCAAGCAAATCGGTCTGATGCAGACGTTGGAAGCGGCCAAAGCGCATCCTAACTTGCAGGCTGAGCTTGGTCCTAACCAAGGGCGCGGAGTTGCCTGCGGTTTCTGGTTTAACCACGGCGGCGAAACGTCTGTAACTGTGGCGCTGGGTAACGACGGCACTGTTACTGTGTCTGCGGGCACACCGGACATTGGTGGAAGTCGTGCATCGGTTGCGTTGATGGTCGCCGAAACTTTGGGCATTCCTTATGATCATGTGCGTGTAAATATCGTCGAAACCGGCGCGCTGGGCTTTAACGAGCCATCGCATGGTAGCCGCGCGACTTTTGCCACCGGCAAGGCTGCGGTTGAGTCGTGCAATCAGGCGATCAAGGAAATGTGCCGACGTGCCGCCAAGAAGTGGGGCATCGACGAAGACGCGGTTGAATGGAAAGATGGTGCTGCCCATCCTGCAGGTCCAAACGCGGGTGAATTCCCGCCGATGACGATCAAAAAGATCGCACAGTCGATGGGCCGCTCTGGTGGACCGATTTCGGGTCACCATGAAACCACTGCGGGCGGAGTTGGCGAAAGCTTTGGCACCCATGTCGTGGACGTAGAGGTTGATCCGGAAACCGGAAAAACCACTATTCTCCGCTACCTAGTGGTTCAAGACGCTGGTCGAGCGATTCACCCTTCTTATGTGGAAGGCCAATATCAGGGCGGTGCTGCACAGGGCATAGGCTGGGCACTGAACGAAGAATACGTCTATGACGATATGGGCCGATTGCAGAACCCTGTATTCTTGGACTACCGCGTGCCGGTTGCATCGGATCTGCCGATGATCGACACTGTGATTGTTGAGGTTCCAAACCCCGGACACCCTTATGGCGTTCGCGGTGTTGGCGAAACTGGCATAACGCCACCGCTTCCTGCGATTGCAAACGCGATTGCAGATGCAACAGGCTGTCGGATGCGTCATTTGCCGATGACACCAGTCAAGGTCTTGAAGGCGATCAAGGAAAGGGTCAATGGTTGAGGTCAACCTTTGGTCGGGCCTGCGGCGGTTCACTGACGGAGAGTTGGTGGTGACCGTTGAGGCCAAAACCGTAGGGCAAATGCTGGATGCGTTGGTGACGGCGTATCCAGCCCTTGAACCCGTGATTGAATCTGGCGTTTCGATTGCTGTGGACGGTGAGGTTATCACGGATGCACATCACATCGCTGTCAAACCTGACAGCGAGATATTTCTGCTACAGCAGTTAAAAGGGGGCTAAGTCCCCCTTTTTGATCCAATTGCATAGATTGCCACCTCTGGGCGCAATAAAATTTCTCGAACGACCGGTCGGATTTATCTTGCGTTTCCGTCTTGTCCTATGCGATACCGCAAATAGAACAGGTTAGTTATAAACTATAACTTCTTGCCCGATTGTATTAGTTTTTTCTAATTTGTCTTGATTATTGAAATGCCTGGCGCATGATTGCCGGGCAAGTGGGCGGAAGCCCAAATGATGAGGTCACAGGGAGGACACGATGACCACACGTAGAACAATTATGAGCCTGATGGGCGGCGCAGCTATTGCAGTTGCCTCAGCAGGCGTTGCTTTCGCTCAGGAAGTTACCCTAAAGCTTGAGCACTTCCTGCCTGCGGGTGCAAACGTACCTGTAGAAATTCTGGACGTATGGGCGAACAACCTGGAGCGCAACTCGAACGGCCGCATCAAAATCGAGCGTTATGCGACGATGTCGCTTGGCGGCACGCCTCCAGAGCTGATCGACCACGTTCAGGACGGTATCGTTGATATCGGATGGGTTGTGGTTGGCTACACTCCGGGCCGCTACCCAACCACAGAAGTTTTCGAACTTCCGTTCATGGTTGAAGACGCGGACGCTGCTTCGTATGCGCTGTGGAAAATGCACGAACGCCACATGAAAGACGACGAAACCAAAGACCTGAAAATGCTGGGTACTTGGGTTCACGGTCCTGGCATGTTCCACACAGCCGATCCGGTTGAGTCGCCTGCTGACCTCGAAGGTATGAAAATCCGCGGTGGTTCACGCCTTGTCAACGACCTGCTGACCCGCGTTGGTGCGACACCGGTTGGTATGCCCGTTCCAGCGGTGGCAGAAGCGCTTTCTAAAGGTGTGATCGACGGAACGACCATCCCATGGGAAGTTTCGGCGTCGCTGAAAGTTCCAGAACTGGTTGAAAACCACACCCAGTTCGAAGGTCCGGCACTTTACACTCTGACCTTCTTCCTGGCGATGAACAAAGCCAAGTTTGAATCGCTTCCTGCCGACATTCAGGAAATGATCGACAACCATTCGGGTCTGATGTTCTCGATCTTCGCTGGCGCGACCCAGCAGGATGCTGACTGGCAGGCGCGCGCCGTTGCTGAAGAACTTGGCAACAACATCATTACCATCACTGACACCTCAGAGTGGCAGGAACTGGTTTCCCCTATCTACGACACTTGGATCGCAGATATGGAAGCTCAGGGTAAAGACGGTCAGGCTCTGATTGACGAAGCCCGTGCACTGATGGCCGAGTACTCGGCAGACTAAGAAAATCAAAGCATGCGGGCCGCTGCGGAACTGCGGCGGCCCGTATTTGCATTTCTGGGGGCAAAAGAATGCACCGCTTTTTCCTATCACTTTCGCGGCTGATGGCGATCCTTGGGGGGATTGTTTTGTCGGCTATTATTCTGATGGTCTGCGTGTCGATCATCGGTAGAACGTTGAACAGCATCCTGCATTCAGGCTTTGCCGAGATGCTATTGGGCGGATTCGCACAAACGTTGATTGATTGGGGTTTGGGGCCGATCAACGGAGACTACGAACTGCTTGAAGCAGGTATTGCCTTCTGCATCTTTTCGTTTCTCCCGCTTACCCAGATAACAGCAGGACACGCGACTGTGGACATTTTCACCAATGGGCTTCCGGTGGGCGTTCAGCGGGTTTTGTTCGCACTTATTGAAATCATATTCGCTGGTGTTCTGGTGATGATTGCTTGGCAATTGATGCATGGCATGTTGGATAAGATGGACCGCGGTCAGACGACGTTTTTGCTGCAATTTCCGGTTTGGTGGGCCTACGCCTTTAGCCTGATCGGGGCTGCGGCCGCAGCGATTGTCGGGGTCTACACGGCTTTAGCACGCGTTTATCAAGTGCTGACCGGCTCAACACTTATTGTCGATGAAGGGGCAGAGCATTGACCAATATCGAAATCGGACTTTGGTCCTTCCCGATCCTACTTCTGCTGATTTTCCTAAGAGTGCCGATCGGACTTGCGATGTTTTCTACTGGGTTCGTCGGTTTGTCTATGGTCACAGGCGCGACTGACATCCCCCTTGCCAAAATCAAATCCGAGGCATTCACGACCTTTTCAAGCTACTCGCTGTCCATCATTCCGATGTTCTTGCTGATGGGGCATTTTGCGACGCTAGGCGGCATGAGCCAAGCGCTGTTTAAAGCCGCCGAAGGCTGGCTGGGGCACCGCAAAGGCGGGGTTGCTATGGCTGCCGTGGGCGCTTGTGCGGGTTTCGGAGCTATCTGCGGATCCTCATTGGCAACAGCGGCCACGATGAGCCGCGTGGCTTTGCCCGAGATGAAACGCTACGGATATGCAGGCGGCTTCTCGACCGCTACGCTTGCGGCAGGCGGCACCTTGGGTATCCTGATCCCGCCGTCGGTTGTGCTTGTGATTTACGCAATTCTGACCGAGCAAAACATCGCAAAACTGTTCCTAGCGGCCTTTGTACCGGGCATTTTGGCGGCGTTGGGCTATGTGATGGTGATTTCGATCTACGTGCGTTTGTTCCCTGAAAGCGCCGGTACGCGCGAGCGCATCCCCTATGGTCAGCGGTTTAAAGACCTTGTTGCTGTTTGGCCGGTGCTCTTGGTCTTTATTGCCGTGGTTGGGGGGATCTATGGCGGTATCTTCACCCCGACGGAAGGCGCTGCAGTGGGCGCGCTTGGGACAGGCGTCATCGCCTATTTCAACGGCGGTCTGACGCGTAAAACATTGGTGGAAAGCTTCACGGTCACGGCCCGTTCTACCGCGATGATTTTCTTCATCGTGCTGGGGGCTGGGTTCTACAACGGGTTCCTTGCGCTGACACAGGTGCCTCAGGAAATCGCAGAATGGGTAGTCGGACAGGGATATAGCCCGTGGTTGGTTCTGGTGATGATCCTTGTATTCTATCTGCTACTTGGCTGTTTGATGGACAGCCTGTCGATGATCCTGCTGACCATCCCGATCTTCTTTCCGGTGATCACGGCGCTTGATTTCAACTTCACCTCACTGGCCGAATTGCAGGCGATCAAGGCAATGGCGGTGATCGACGGCGGGATAATCCCCGAGGCGGTGACTGGCGAGATGCTGGCCAATATCAAAGCGGCAATTGCCAATGGAGCAGAACTGACCCGCGAGCAGATGCGCGCGCTGGATATCCGAATGAGCCGCGGCATGGCCAACCGGATCGAGGCTGAGCAGGTCGCGATCTGGTTCGGTATCCTTGTCCTGATCGTCGTCGAGGTTGGTTTGATCACGCCGCCGGTCGGCATGAACCTGTTCATCATCAACGCAATGGACCGTAAAACGCCGATGGTCGAGACCTACAAAGCGGTGATCCTGTTTGTAGGATCTGATCTGGTACGTGTGGCGTTGTTGGTGATGTTCCCAGCGATCACGCTGTTCCTGATACCGATTTAGACGATTG
>CAYVRN010000017.1:0-42959 GCA_964453855.1 uncultured Rhodobacterales bacterium | reverse complement strand
AGCACCGGCCACGGTTCTCCTATGCCGCATATGGTTCATGGCGGTCCTGGCCGTGCTGGCGGCGGCGAGGAACTGGGAGGTATCCGTGGGGTGATGCATTATATGCAACGCACTGCAATTCAAGGCAGCCCCGATATTCTGGCGGCGATCGGCGGAAAATGGGTGCCTGGTGCGAAAGAAATCACCGACCGCGCGCATCCTTTCACCCGCAAATTCGGCGAGCTTGATCTGGGCGAGACATTCTACTCCCCTGCCCGCGAGATCTCGCTCAACGACGTAGAGCATTTTGCGCATTTCACCGGCGACACATTCTATGCGCACATGAATGAAGAAGCTGCTGCGGCCAACCCATTCTTCCCCGGACGCGTTGCGCATGGATATCTTCTGCTAAGCTTCGCAGCGGGATTGTTCGTCCAACCCGACCCGGGACCGGTTCTGGCAAACACCGGTCTGGACAACTTGCGCTTTATGAAACCAGTCGTCCCAGGTGACAGCCTTAAAGTGCGCCTGACGGTAAAGCACAAAACGCCGCGCAACGATGAGTATGGCGAAGTCCGTTGGCACGTCACTCTGACCAATCAAAACGCTGAATTGGTCGCTGAATATGAGCTTCTGACCATGGTTTCTTACTAGGCACTTTCGACTGGCTGCCAGACCCACAGCAAAGTAAGTTGCGGCTATGGATGACTTCAATCGCTGTATAGAAATTCTGGCTGCTGGCGACCGGAATAGGGTATGGTCCCTGGTAGTTACTATTTTCGGTGATCTCGCGCAGGGCACTGGAGACACGCTAAGCATGCAGACATTGGCACGCATCACCGAACCGCTTGGAGTTAAACCAGAAGCTCTTCGGGTCGCGTTGCATCGTTTGAAAAAAGACGGCTGGATCGTTTCAGAACGCCAAGGTAGAAATAGTTTGATTGGCTTAACTGATTTTGGTCGCACCCAAAGTACCGAAGCTGCCCCTTTGATTTATCGGAGAACGGGTCCAAATATCGGTCAATGGGCGATATTCATCGCTTCGCCCAATTCTCAACCATCCCGTGACGAACTTGAGCGCATTAGGGAAAGCCGGTCATCCTTTAACGTGTCGCCAAACGAAGTCATTGCTCCAGCGTTTTTGGCTGGCGACGAACTACTGCGTGCGCCCTTTGACCCGACAACTGCTCCAGAATGGGTTCTTCAGTCCGTTTTCCCTAAAGCGCTTCAACATAAATACGCACATCTCAACCAACGACTGGCTGACCTTTCAGCTGCAATCCCGGAAATGTCGGATCCTTTCAAGATTGCGACATTGAGAACCCTGTTGGTCCACAACTGGCGTCGCATTGTTTTAAGCCACCCGGACGTAGACGATGTTTTTATTCCAGGTGAGTGTCGTTTGAGGGAATGTCGCTCGCAAATTGATCAGTTGCTTACTGCCTACCCCTGCCCCTCGTTGGATTTGTTTGAGTCAAACTAAAGCTGTGCGAGCCGCAAAAGCAACGTTCGTAAGATATGCAACTCTTCTTCGCTTAGATCCTGAGTCAACAAGTCGTCGTATGTCTTGGCAACTCCCTTTAAATCTCGGTACGCGCTCTGACCTTGAATAGATAATGTAATCAACTCACTGCGCCGGTCTTGTTCGATCTTTTCACGAGTTAGAAACCGGCGCTTTTCAAGGGCCGCGACAGCACGGGATACCTTTGTTTTATGAAGTTTCGAGCGCTCGCAAATCTCACGAGCTGTCATTGAGCCGTAATATCCAAGATGAAACAGCACGCGCCATTCGGTTCGCAGCATGCTGTAGCGGTCCTTGTAATGGCGCTGAAATCCAAGGCTGCTTTCCTCGGCCGCCTGATTTAGCAGGTAGGGAAGGAAAAGCATCAGGTCAAAGTCATCTTTTTTACTCATATACTTGTTCTACCCCTTGTTAGTTACATTTTCAACTATTACCCCCTGATTCCAGCGAATGGGAGAACCTGATGAATAAGCGATCCGAGGCTTCGGGCCTGCTTCAAGCTTCGACGACTGTCGGCACGACAAACGGTTATATGCCAGGCTTTGGGAATGACTTTGAAACCGAGGCGCTGTCTGGTGCGTTGCCTCAGGGGATGAACAGCCCACAGAAGTGCAACTACGGTCTTTATGGCGAGCAATTGTCGGGTACGGCGTTTACCGCGCATCCGCCCGAGCGGACCTGGACCTATCGTATCCGGCCCTCAGTAAAGCACTCGGCGCGATACACCAAGATCGACCTGCCCTATTGGAAGTCTGCGCCGAATGTTGATCCAGACGTGATTAGCTTGGGCCAGTATCGCTGGGATCCGGTGCCGCATGCAGAGGGTCTGACGTGGCTCACAGGGATGCGCACGATGACCACTGCTGGCGATGTGAACACGCAAGTGGGCATGGCGAGCCACGTATATCTGGTCACGGACTCGATGGTCGACAGCTATTTCTTCTCGGCGGATTCAGAACTGCTGGTGGTGCCACAGGAAGGTCGCTTGCGCTTTGCGACCGAGTTGGGGATCATTGATTTGGAGCCGCAAGAGATTGCCATTCTCCCACGTGGTCTGGTCTACCGGGTCGAGGTTCTGGAAGGCCCATGTCGCGGATTTGTCTGCGAAAACTACGGCCAGAAGTTTGAACTGCCAGCTCGCGGTCCGATTGGCGCCAATGCGCTTGCCAACCCGCGTGACTTCAAGGCGCCGGTGGCGGCTTTTGAAGACCGCGAGGCGCCCTCGACACTGACGATCAAATGGTGTGGCCAGTTCCACGAGACAAAGATCGGCCAATCACCGCTGGATGTTGTCGCGTGGCACGGCAACTATGCACCCTACAAGTATGATCTGAAGACTTACTGCCCTGTTGGCGCGATCCTGTTTGACCACCCCGATCCGTCGATCTTTACGGTTCTGACGGCGCCATCGGGCGTTCCAGGTACCGCCAATATCGACTTCGTTCTATTCCGTGACCGCTGGATGGTGGCCGAAAACACTTTCCGCCCGCCTTGGTATCACAAGAACATCATGTCCGAGTTGATGGGCAATATTTACGGTCAGTATGATGCCAAGCCACAGGGCTTTGTGCCGGGCGGAATGAGCTTGCACAACATGATGCTGCCGCATGGACCGGACAAAAACGCCTTTGAGGGGGCGTCAAACTCGAACCTAGGCCCGCATAAGCTGGAAAACACCATGAGCTTTATGTTTGAAACCCGTTTCCCGCAGCATCTGACAAAGTTCGCTGCATTGGAAGCGCCTTTGCAGGACGACTATATCGACTGCTGGGTTGACCTTGAGAAGAAATTTGACGGAACACCCGGGACAAAGTGAGGGGTGCTGCCCCTCTGGCCTTTGGCCATTCACCCCGGAGTATTTCGGGCAAGATGAAATAGGCGCTGTGAGCGTCGAAAGAAAAGGAATACGACTTGGCACTTTTGAAGTCATGGGTTCAGAGCGCGAACGACCCGACACATCCATTTCCATTGAACAACCTGCCTTACGGGGTGTTCTCGACCAATGATGAGGACCCGCGTTGCGGTGTCGCCATCGGGGATTTGATCCTTGATTGTCGGTCCGCAGAAGAGGCCGGTTTGATCGACATGGGGGGACCGCTTTTTGACGTGCCGTTCTGGAACGAAGTCATGGAAGAAGGTACCGAACTTTGGGCAAAGCTTAGGGAACGATTGACCAACATTCTGGCTGAGGGCAGCGAAGACCGAGCCGTCGCTGAGGGGATGCTAGTGGCGCAATCCGATGCGCAAATGCATCTGCCGTTTCTGATCAGTGAATATACGGACTTTTATGCTGGCCGGAACCATGCTTTCAACGTCGGCTCGATGTTCCGCGATCCGGCGAATGCTTTGCCACCGAACTGGTTGCATATTCCGATCGGCTACAATGGCAGAGCGTCCTCGGTTGTGGTCAGCGGCACCGATGTGCGCCGCCCTTGGGGGCAGTTGAAATCACCTGATCAACCTTTGCCCGCGTTTCTGCCCTGCCGCAGGTTTGATTATGAGTTGGAGATGGGCGCGATTGTCGGCCAGGCCTCGGACGGGCCGGTGACGGTGCAAGAAGCCGATGACATGATCTTTGGCTATGTGCTGCTGAACGACTGGTCGGCGCGGGACATTCAGGCATGGGAATACCAGCCGCTTGGACCGTTCCAATCCAAAGCGACCGCCACCACGATAAGCCCCTGGATCGTGACCAAAGCCGCTCTTGAGCCGTTCCGTTTGGCCGCCCCCGAGCGGGAATTCGAGTTGCTTGATTATCTGAAAGACGTCGGGCCGATGTTTTATGATATCGAGTTGAAGGCCTCGATTGCGCCAAGCGGAAGGTCGGAAACGGTGATTTCCAGGACCAACTACAAAGAAATGTACTATTCAGCGGCCCAACAATTGGCGCATCACACGACCAGTGGTTGCCCGATGAACCCGGGCGATCTTTTGGGCTCGGGCACGATTTCCGGACCGGAAAAGATGACCCGTGGCTCGCTTCTGGAACTTAGCTGGGGTGGGAAGGAACCGCTGACGCTGGACACGGGTGAGGAGCGTAGTTTCATCGAAGATGGCGATACACTGACCCTACACGGGGAAGCCAAAGGCGACGGCTACACAATTGGTTTTGGCGACTGTACCGGAACGGTTCTGCCTGCCCTCGAAAACCCATACGCGCGATAAAGGACTGATAAAATGGCAAAAGCATTCGCATCACAAGGCGACATGACAGAAAAGAAAATCACCTTCGACGAAATTGGCGAGGGTCTTTATGCCTTTACCGCCGAAGGTGACCCGAACTCGGGCGTTATCATTGGCGATGACAGCGTAATGATTGTTGAAGCGCAGGCCACTCCGCGCCTTGCCAATAAGGTGATCGAATGCGTGCGCAGCGTCACCGATAAACCGATCACCCATGTCGTTCTGACCCACTATCATGCGGTGCGTGTTTTGGGGGCCTCGGCATTTGGTGCACAGCAGATCATAATGAGCGACACTGCCCGCTCGATGGTTGTCGAGCGCGGACAAGAGGACTGGGACAGTGAATTCCAACGCTTCCCGCGTCTATTCGAAGGCCATGAAAGCATCCCCGGATTGACCTGGCCGACCACCACCTTCAGCGACAGCATGACGGTTTATCTGGGCAACCGTCAGATAAACCTGATGCATCTGGGCCGCGCCCATACGGCTGGAGATATCGTGATCCACGTGCCAGACCAAAACGTCATGTTCACCGGTGACATCGTGGAATACCACAGCGCGTGTTATTGTGGTGACGGGCACTTCAACGACTGGGGTGACACTCTGGACGCGATCAAATGGTTCGATGTCGATGCCATCGCTCCGGGGCGCGGCGACGCGTTGGTAGGCAAAGAGATGGTCAACGCCGCCATTGAAAACACCCGCGACTTTGTGGAAAGCACCTATCGCCCCGCAGCCCGGGTCGCAGCTCGCAACGGCAGCCTGAAAGAGGCCTGGGACGCGGTGCGCGCGGAATGCGATCCGAAGTTCGCCGACTACGCCATCTACGAACACTGCCTGCCCTTTAACGTAGCCCGCGCATACGACGAAGCCCGCGGCATCGACACCCCCCGCGTCTGGACTGCGCAACGCGATCTGGACATGTGGGAAGCCTTGCAGGGGTAATACTCTCGTTCACCGAGTCTGAGCGTTCAAAGTTTGGGCCCGATGTACGAGTTAAATGACAATTTACCGGCGTCATGCATGAGACATGGCACACATACATGCGCCCTGACTTCAGGAGGAGATGAAGTATGTTTGACGACAGATATACCCTAGCCTATAAGCGGTATCCCTACAAAAAGTCCCCTGATCAAGATGCAGCCGAGGCCGTTCGCCATCCTGTTGTAGTGATGGGCGGAGGTCCGGTCGGCATTGCGATTGCAATTGATCTGGGCCTACAGGGAATTCCGACCTTGGTGCTAGATGACCACGAAGGCGTTGGCATGGGCAGCCGCGCAATCTGCTTTGCCAAGCGGTGCTTGGAAGTGGCGGACAGGTATGGCTGCGGCGAACCAATGCTGGACAAAGGAGTTGTCTGGAACCTTGGTAAAGTGTTCCACAAGGACGACAAGGTCTTCGAATTCAACCTGTTGCCGGAAGAAGGCCATAAATATCCGGCATTCATCAACTTGCAACAACCATACTATGAAAGCTTTCAGCTAGATCGCTTTGAAGAACTGCAGGCACAAGGCGCCCCGATCGAAATTCGCGGCAAAAACCGCGTGGATGGCGTAGGGGTTCGTGACGATCATGTGGTTCTGGACGTGATGACCCCTGACGGTCCTTATAAAATCGAGGCCGATTGGGTGATTGGATGTGACGGGGCAAGTTCTCCGTTGCGGGGTATGTTGGATATGGATTTCAGCGGTAAAGTCTTCCAGGACAGCTTCCTGATCGCCGACATCAAAATGAAAGGCGATGTTGAATTCCCGACCGAGCGCTGGTTCTGGTTTGAGCCATCGCATGGTGAGGGCGCATCAACACTGCTACACAAGCAACCCGATGATGTTTGGCGTGTCGATTTCCAGATCGGATGGGATGTAGACCGTAAGGAAGAACTGAAAGAGGAAAACATCCGCCGTCGTTTGGATGCCTTCCTTGGTAACGGCGTCGAGTACGACATGGTCTGGTCCTCGATCTATACCTTCCAATGTAAACGCATGGATACCTTCCGTAATGGTCGTGTCATATTTGCGGGTGACGCAGCGCATCAGGTTTCTCCGTTTGGTGCGCGTGGCGCCAATTCAGGCATGCAGGACGTGGACAACCTTGGCTGGAAGCTTGGGTTGGTGATCAACGGCACCGCGGATGAAAATCTGCTGGAGACCTATGATATCGAGCGCATCCACGGCGCGGACGAGAACATCTTGAACTCAACCCGCTCGACTGATTTCATCACGCCTAAGTCCGAGATAAGCCGAGTTTTCAGGGATGCCGTATTATCGCTTGCTGGCGCTTACGAGTTCGCGCGTCCATTGGTGAACTCAGGCCGTTTGTCCGTGCCGTGTACATATGATGGATCTCCGTTGAATGGGCCAGATGATTTGGGCGGACCCGAACGGACCCGTCCCGGATCTCCCTGCCCTGATGCAGAACTTGCGGACGGATTCCTTCTAAGCCAGCTGGGCAACGACTTCGTGCTTCTTTGCATCAATGCAGATGGTCCCGACTCACTTGAAGAATCCGGCATCTCAACCCGAACTTTAAAACTGACGGAAGCGGACGACCCGAAAGGGTACGTCAAAGAACGTTACCTTGGCGACGCCAAGTCGGCTGTCTATCTGATCCGCCCGGACCAACACGTGGCAGCGCGCCACGCCGCTTTCGACGAGAAGACAATTCGCGCAGATATCCGCCGCGCCATTGGAAAGGAGTGACAAGATGTCAGACCTGAAACTATCCCCAAACATAAACCGTAGCGATGACTTCTACGCCGATCTGATCGACGCGCACGAAGGTCTGACCAAAGACGAAAGTGACGCCTTCAATGCGCGCCTGATTTTGGTTCTCGCCAATCACATCGGTGACAATGCAACCTTGAAAGCGGCTTTGAGCGCCGCTTCACAGAAGTAAGATACAGCTATGAAAATCGAAAAATCCACCACGTGGCCTATCGTTGCAAGGACGCCAAGGAGACCGTCCTTTGGTACCGCGATATGCTGAAAATGGACTTTATCTTGGCCATCGCCGAAGACCATGTGCCATCAACCCATGAACCAGATCCATACATGCATATCTTCATAGATGCCGGAGACGGAAATGTTCTGGCGTTTTTCGAACTGCCGACCAAACCGGAAATGGGTCGTGATCCGAACACTCCGAAGTGGGTTCAGCACATCGCGTTCAAAGTCAAGGATCGAGACGCTTTGATCGAATACAAAGAACATCTTGAAGCCCAAGGTGTCGAAGTTCTTGGCGTCACCGATCACTCGATTTTCCACTCGATCTACTTCTTTGACCCGAACGGCCACCGTATCGAGCTGGCCTGCCCTGACCCGGGCGAAGAAGCGATGCTGGCCAAACTAGATGACGTAAAGTGGGATATGCTTGAGGAATGGTCGAAGACCAAAAAAGCACCCAAGCACGCAGCCTGGATGCACGAAAAAGAGCTGAAAAGCGTCTAATTGAAATGACAGGGCGCTCAAACAGCCGCCCTGTCGCCACCAACAGTATTGCGAAAACTATGCCCCTTCGCTAAGTCCTGCGTCATCGCAAACGGGACTGTTGAACGCATGAACGACACAATCATCGAACGCTGCGAAGCAAAGGGGCTTCGGATTACCGGCCAGCGCCGGATAATTGCGGATGTGCTACAAGAGTCTGATGATCATCCCGATGTTGAAGAACTTTATTCCCGCGCCTCTGCACGGGATGACAATATCTCGATCGCTACGGTCTACCGAACGGTAAAGCTATTTGAAGAGTCTGGCATCCTGGAAAAGGTCGAATTCGGCGATGGACGAG
This sequence comes from uncultured Rhodobacterales bacterium, assembly GCA_964453855.1. Classification (GTDB taxonomy): domain Bacteria; phylum Pseudomonadota; class Alphaproteobacteria; order Rhodobacterales; family Rhodobacteraceae; genus JASMHC01. Next base: position 34,489 of record CAYVRN010000017.1, on the reverse strand, counting down.
CGCGATATGAAGATGCTGAGCGCGAACATCACGACCACCTGATTGACATGAACTCGGGCGAAGTGATCGAATTTGTCGATCCCGAGATTGAAGCGCTACAAGAAAAAATTGCCGAAAGATTGGGATACAGGCTGAAGGGTCACAAGCTTGAACTCTACGGCGTTCCCATCAATACAAAATAATACTTTTCGTGGTCTTTCAGTGGCCCTAAGGGTTTACCGAGAACTTTAATAAGGCACAAAATGGACAACTTGCGGGGCGCGCTGCTCATGGTCTTGGCCATGACGGGTTTTGCGCTTGAAGACGCGATCATTAAAATGATTGGCGGCACAATGCCGACTGGTCAGATCATAGCCTTGATCGGTTGCGGTGGAGCCATTCCAGCCGCGGCCTATGTAATTTGGCGCGAGGGACTGCCTAGAAAAAGCGCCATACTGAACCCAATTGTTCTTATTCGTGGATTATTTGAGATTATTGCCGTTGTCGGATTTATCACGGCATTAGGCCTCATCCCGCTGGCAACCTTGTCCGCCATCATACAAGCCGTTCCACTTGCCGTTACACTTGGTGCGGCAGTTTTTTTTGGCGAAAGCGTAGGGTGGCGACGATGGAGCGCCATTTTAGTTGGCTTCATCGGTGTTTTAATTATCATTCGACCAGGCGCAGCAAGTTTTGACCCAAACAGTCTTTTCGGAGTTTTGGCCATTGTTGGCTTGGCGGGCCGTGATTTGGCCACCAAAGCAATACACAAAAATATCTCCACTAACCTTTTAACGCTTCTTGCTTTCGTAAACGCCGGATTGGCCGGATTACTGATGATACCTTTCGGCGGATCAATTCAAACCGTGTCTTTGGAAACTGCAGGCTATTTGATTGTGGCAATCATAATGACCTTTGCTGCAACATGGGCAATTATTGCTGCAATGCGGATTGGCGAAGTGTCCTTTGTCGCTCCTTTCCGATATTCACGACTGATTATCGCCATATTCATCGGAATCGTCGTTTTCGACGAATTTCCCGATACAATGACAATTCTGGGTGCAATAGTCGTGGTGTTGAGCGGAATTTACACATTCACCCGCGAGCGACAAATATCACATGCAAAACGATAACCTCACAGGCATCCTGCTGATGACGGTCTCGATGGCGCTCTTCGCCGTCGAAGACGTATTCATTAAATTGGCGTCAACGTCCCTACCTGTTTGGCAAATCCTTTTAAGCATGGGAATTGGCGGTATCGCGGTTTTTTCCGCCCTTTTGATAATGCGGCGTGAACGCTTTTTCCCACCCGAGGCCTTCTCTAAACAGATATTGTTCCGCATGACTGGCGAGATTATCGGGCGCGTATTTTACAGCCTAGCACTTGCATTGGCATCCATGTCGGTGGTGGCCACAGTATTACAGGCGACGCCATTGGCAGTCACTCTAGGCGCGGCAGTTGTGTTTAAAGAAACTGTCGGGCCAAGACGCTGGGCGGCAATCATCATAGGCTTTTTAGGCGTTCTTTTGATCATCCGCCCCGGCTTTGACGGATTCGAACCAGCCGCCCTTCTTTCAATCTTGGGTCTGGTGGGTCTAACGGTCCGCGATCTATCCACACGTGCGGCGCCTCGTAGCCTTTCAAACTATCAGTTGGGACTGTATGGATTCGTGGCCCTCATTCCCACTGCCTTGTTGATGCGACCCTTTTCTGCACCATGGGTCACTCCAGATCCGACCACATGGCTCTATCTATTTGGCATTTCCAGTTTTGGTGTTGGCGCCTACTATCTGGTCACAGCTGCCATGCGCGTGGGCGAGATCTCTGCAGTGACGCCTTTCCGATATACCCGTATTCTGTTCGCTTTATCCGTCAGCGTAGTTGTGTTTTCGGAAAACATTGATTCTCTCACGCTTGTCGGTTCGGGGATTGTTATCGCTAGCGGTGTTTATACGATTTGGCGCGAAAACAGGTTGCGACGCTAACACTTCGTTCTTGCCCCTCGATGCATTAATGTTATCGCTAACAAAGCCTGTTTCCCTTGGGGGAATAGCCTGTTATAGAGCGCGCAAATTTATTGCTGATCCAAGGGACAATGCAAATGAGCATCATCATCGACATCATCGGTCGCGAAATTCTAGACAGTCGGGGCAATCCGACAGTCGAGGTAGACGTCATTCTTGAAGACGGCACCATGGGCCGTGCCGCTGTTCCATCAGGCGCGTCAACGGGTGCACACGAGGCCGTAGAAAAGCGCGACGGAGACAAGTCTCGTTACCTAGGTAAGGGTGTTCTTGACGCCGTTGCCGCAGTGAACGGTGAGATTGCGGAAGTATTGGTTGGCATGGACGTCACTGAGCAACAGTTGATCGACGCGGCAATGATCGAACTGGATGGCACTCAGAACAAGGGACGTCTTGGTGCAAACGCCATCCTTGGCGTATCGCTGGCTTGTGCCAAAGCCGCGGCAGATTACACCGCACAGCCGCTTTATCGCTACGTCGGCGGCACCTCGGCCCGCGTTCTGCCAGTTCCGATGATGAACATCATCAACGGTGGCGAACACGCGGACAATCCGATCGACATTCAAGAATTCATGATCATGCCAGTTTCCGCCGCCAATGTGAAAGAAGCGATCCGCATGGGCGCCGAAGTCTTCCACACCCTGAAAAAAGAACTCTCTGCCGCTGGTTACAACACCGGCATCGGCGACGAAGGCGGCTTTGCCCCTGCCCTTGAAAGCACTCGCAAGGCTCTGGATTTCGTCATGCAGTCGATTGAAAAAGCCGGCTACAAACCAGGTGAAGATATCTATCTGGCGCTCGATTGTGCTTCGACCGAATACTATGTCGACGGCAAGTACGAGATGAAGGGCGAAGGCGTTTCCCTGACATCGGCTGAAAACGCTGACTATCTGGCGAAACTTTGCGAAGACTACCCGATCATCTCGATCGAAGACGGCATGTCTGAAGACGATTGGGAAGGCTGGAAACTGCTGACCGATAAAATCGGCGATAAGGTTCAGCTGGTCGGCGACGACCTGTTCGTGACCAACCCTGTCCGTTTGGCGGATGGCATCAAGCAAGGCGTGGCCAACTCAATGCTGGTTAAAGTCAACCAGATCGGGTCGTTGTCTGAAACCCTCAAAGCCGTCGATATGGCCCACCGCGCGCGTTACACCAACGTCATGTCGCACCGCTCGGGCGAAACCGAAGATGCGACCATCGCGGATTTGGCGGTTGCCACAAACTGCGGCCAGATCAAAACCGGCTCGCTATCGCGCTCGGACCGTCTGGCGAAATACAACCAGCTGATCCGGATTGAGGAAATGCTTGGTGAAACCGCAGAATACGCAGGGCGTTCGATCCTGAAGGGTTGATTGTTCTAAACAAAAGTCAAAACGCCGCTTCGATCTGTTCGAGGCGGCGTTTTCTTTTGCCAATGTCGCAAACTGGCTTGTCTGCAACTCTGATAGCCCCTTGGATGGACGTCCTATGTGAAAGGATGCCCATGCCACGCCATTTTTCCCAAGCTGAATACGCTGATCGCCAAGCCCGTGCAGCTAAAGCGATTGCTGATGAAGGACACGATGCTTTGCTCATGTTCTCACCGGAAAGCCACTATTGGCTGTGCGGCTACGACACGTTTGGCTTTGCAATGTTTCAATGCATGGTGCTGACAGCGGATGGCGCCTTGCATCTTTTAACGCGCGCGCCGGACTGGCGGCAGGCATTGTTTACATCAGTCTTGACGGACGAGCAGATTCACATCTGGAAAGATGTCGAAGGCGTGAATCCTGTCAAAGACCTAATTGCATTACTGGACAAGTTGGGCGTCGAAAAAAACAACCTGGCTTGGGAGACAAAAACAGCAGGTTTGACACATTGGAACGGCGAAATGGTACGCTCCGAAATACCCAACTTAAAAGATGGCTCGGATATTCTACCTGCTCTGCGGCGAGTGAAATCTGATGCCGAAATCGCCTGTATCCGCCGCGCGGCTGAATTGTCAGATGACGCGCTGGACGCCGCTCTAAGCGAAACCCGTGCCGGTGCTTTTGAGGGCGATATCCTTGCCGCCATGCAAGGCGCGGTTTTCAAGGGAGGTGGCGAATACGCCGGAAACGAGTTTATACTTGGGTCGGGCGACGGGGCACTTATGTGTCGTTCTTACGCCGGAAAGCGCCATATGGATGCATCTGACCAACTGACACTAGAATGGTCTGGCAGTTTCATGCGCTACCACGCGGCAATGATGCGCACCATTGTCGTCGGAGAACCTACTGACTGGCAGCGCAAAATGCACTCGGCAGCGGTGGAAGCCCTAGAAGCTTGCGAAGACGCGATCCGCCCGGGTGCCCCAATGGGAGATGTTTTCGATGCCCACGCACGCGTTTTTGACGCCCACGGATTGAAACATGCCCGCTTGAATGCTTGTGGCTACGGAATGGGGGCCATATTCCAACCGATCTGGGTCGAATTCCCCATGTTCTATGAAAACAACCCGTTGATTATGCAGTCCAATCAAGCGTTTTTTCTTCATATGATCCTAATGGACAGCGACGCTGGTCAGGCCATGTGCTATGGGCACACGGTTTTATGTACGGACAACGGAACTGAACGCTTGTCACGCCACTCCTTAGAATTTCTGCAAAAATAACTTTTACCTTTCGACGGAATATCCAAAAGGTTACGTTTAATCAGAACAATCTCGGATCTGGTTAGATGCTGGCAAAATACAAACATTTTTGGCACGTGGCACCTGTTGCAACGGCACTTCTGAGCATCAGCATTATATTGCTTGTGGTGTTCACACTGCGCCTGACCATGTTCTTTCTGCGCCCACCTCCGCCCAAGGACGTGACAATCGAACCGTGGATGACCCCCGGTTTCGTCGCCCACAGCTGGCATATTCCGCCCGATGTGATGGCTGCCGTTTTGCAGATTGAACCCAATAGAAGCGGCCGTATGCAAAACTTGGATCACTTAGCCATCGAGCGGGGTATCCCAGTCGAAGAGCTAATCAAAACCATTGAAAGTGCGATTGCCGAGTTTCGGTCGCAGGAAAACTCTGAAAAATGACCGACACTTTATTCGCCCTTGTCACAAGTTACGGTGCCATAGTTGTCTTTGCGTCCGCCTATTTATCGTGTTTGGCGATACCGATCCCAACATCGTTTATGATGTTGGCGGCCGGAGCGTTTGTTGCCGCAGGCGATCTGATTTTCTGGCAGGTCTACAGCGCAGCATTCTTTGGCGCTGTTGCAGGGGATCAAACAGGGTTCCATCTGGGCCGGTGGGGTGGATCGCCGGTCGTTGAACGTCTGTCCCGCCGCCCCTCTCGGCGCAAATTGGTAGATCGCGCACAATTGACCATCGATCAGCATGGCGGGATCGGCGTGTTTTTCTCAACCTGGCTGTTTGCACCGTTAGGACCTTGGGTGAACTTCATTGCGGGCGCCGCAAAGTTGCATTGGGGACGCTTCACCCTTTGGGACATATTGGGCGAGGCGATTTGGGTTTCTGTCTATATCGGCCTTGGCTATGCCTTCGCCGCCAATATCAGCACAGTGGCAGAAATTGCAGGCAACGTGGTCGGCATTCTGGCTGCATTGGCCCTTGCTGCCGCAATGGTGTTCTGGCTACGACATGCAATCAAACATCACAAAGAACAATTGGCTAAGGGCTTGTCAGAAGGGACCAGCGAAAACATATAAAGACTATGTTAAAGCTCGCCCCAGTTCTTTTGGCTCTGATATATGGCCTGATCATGTACCGCTTTTCGGCGGCTCGAACATCCAAAGAATTGGATGCAAAGTCCACTCAGCTTGCCGATCCGAAATTGCTTGACCGTGTAGCCAACCTAGCAAGCGCATTGGATTTGCCACGGATCAAGGTGCACATTTACGAAATCGCTCCCGTGAACGGACTGGCCGCCCCTGACGGACGCATCTTCATTACCCGCGGGTTTTACGAAAAATACCGCAAGGGCAAGGTTACTGCTGATGAATTGAGCAGCGTTATCGCCCACGAATTGGGTCACGTCGCCCTGGGGCACTCCCGTCGGCGTATGATAGATTTTTCGGGTCAAAACGCCATGCGGGCCGCGTTAGGTATGATTCTGTCCCGCTTTCTACCGGGGATCGGGATTTACATTGCCGGTGCGATTACATCGCTTTTGGCAGCGCGCTTGTCTCGTGGAGATGAATATGAGGCTGACGAGTATGCGTCGGCTCTACTGATCAAAGCAGGTATAGGCACAGAACCGCAAAAAAGCTTGTTTGAAAAGCTTGAGCAACTGACTTCCAGCAATGCTAGTGTGACACCCGCTTGGCTGATGAGCCACCCCAAAACACGCGACCGGATTGCGGCGATCGAAAAGCTTGAAAGCAAGTGGGCCACTATTGGCTAACGGCTTTTCCCAGACGTGGAAGACGTGCCTTTTTCATCAAAGCTCGTAGTTCCCATGGCTGACCGGATAGTCGCTCAGCTTCCTTGCGTACGTTTTCTACAACTTCTCGCACCATTACAGGCTGTGCCTTTTGGATGCCTAATAGAAAACCGTCGGGATCAATCCGTGTCAGTCCCTCATCTGAAAGACTCTGCCGTGGAAAGTCTTTGGCATTGACCGTAATAATCCCGTCTGCTGACCCAGAAATGGCCGCCGCAAGCACGTGAACATCGGCGGGATCCGGCAACCAAAGCCGCTTTTCAAGACCCTCGTTCGGCGTCACAGTCGATTTAGGCCACGCGGCGTACAGAAGCGCAATTTCACTTCGGGCTTGCAGTTCTCCTTCTGGTCCAAGCTTCTTGGCCGCCCGCGCCCATTCTTCCAAGATGCGATCAGACCAAAGCGGGGTATAAACCCCTGCCCGCGCGACACCCAACAAAACTTCCCGCATGACCGTTGGGTAAAGAACGCAAGTATCCAGCAAATACCTCATAGCCGGAAAAACAAGGACTTCAGGTATCCGCTTTCAGCTAGCTGCGGAAGCAACGGGTGATCTAGACCGGCAAAACCTGTGTGGATCAACTGTGCAGATCTGCCTACACGACCAATGCCACGCGCCGAGGCAGTACGGAATTTCTGCAAATCAGCCGCGTGTGAGCACGAACATAAGCCCAAGTAGCCACCCTCCCTGACAAGGGCAGCCCCCAGACGGGCAACACGCTCGTACGCTCTAAGACCCGCGTCTAGCGCACGTTTGTTAGGGGCAAAGGCGGGCGGATCGCAGATCACGACGTCAAAACTTCGACCCTCTTGAACAAGCGATTCCATAACTGCAAATGCATCGCCCTTGCGTGTATCAAATCGTGCAGCGACCCCTGAATGAAGCGCTCCCTTTTCGGCCAGCTCCAGTGCCGCAGCAGACCCGTCTACCGCAAGAGCAGAGGAAGCTCCGCCCGCAAGAGCCGCCAATGAGAAACCACCAACATGGGAAAATACATCCAAAACGTTCGCACCCTGGGCCAGTGCTGCTGCAAAGGCATGGTTCGGGCGCTGATCGTAAAACAACCCGGTTTTCTGCCCACCCATAAGATCCGCCATATAGGAAGCGCCGTTCATTGGAACTGGAATTGGCTCGGTTGGAGCAGAGCCGACCAGAACGCGGGTTTCTTCCGGCAATCCTTCCAAGCTGCGTGCGCGCCCTGTGCCGTTCATTATGACAGTAGAAACGCCAGAAACTGCGACTAGCGCCGCGGCCAGTTCATCAATCAGTACGTCCGACCACGCCGCATTCGGTTGCACAACCGCGACATCCCCGAACCGGTCTATGATAACCCCCGGCAATCCATCTGCTTCTGCGTGACATAGTCGGTAGTAGGGTTGCGTGAACAGCCGGTCACGCATAGCCAGAGCCTTGGCGATCCGCTTTTCAAACCAGGTTCGATCCACGTCGGTATCAAGATTCAGATCCAGAACCCGGCAAAATATTTTCGAATTCGGATTAACCGCCACAATCGCCAAAGGATTGCGCTCGGCATCCTCTAAGATTGCAATGGTTCCTGGTGTCAGAGCCTTTGTGCGACGGTCTGTGACCATCTCATTGTCATAGACCCACGGAAAGCCATGGCGGATAGCCTGAGGCTTGGTTTTCGGTTTTAAGCGAACAATTGGAAAAGAGGGCTGTGTCATACAGCCCTCCTACTAAGTTATTTCTAGCTCGAAAAGAGCCGAGTTACTTACCGGCTTGCAACCTGACGGTTCGATAAGTCTCCGCCCAGCTCTTCGTAGATCGACTCGATCAGATGCTGTGAAATACGAACCTCTTGCGTCAGTCCGGCGCGCTCGGCAACCAGCGCTGCAGCGCCACCGTATGCTGCAAAGCTGGCATCAAAGCTCCAGGCGGGTACAATCACATCGCCAGTCTCCGGATCAAGCAAGGTCAATTCAAACAAAAGGTTGTGACCGCCACCAACCGTAACACGCGCTGCACGGGTAAGAGCGTGGAAACGCTTAACTTCGACGTAAAGCAGAACATCCAGATCACCGTTGAAGGGCATCGTGCCCACTTCCATAGCGCCTTCGACAATGGACTGAACCTGAGCATAGCGATCACCGGCAGCTTGTTCCTGCCAGACGATGTCTGCGTTCGGGATCAACGTGTTTGCTTCGGACACTGTCAGAGTACGCGGAACATCCACAATAACATCCACAACATTGTAGCCGCTAAAGCTGTCAACACTGACCTGCGTTCTATTCACTGTTAGCTCAGGAATCGCCCGGCTTACAATTTCTGGTGCTTCTTCAAAGCTTACCGCTGCCTGTTGGATTACCGGCGCCTTTGGCATGGTGCTTTCAAACGGGGCGTTTCTGGTGACCGATTCCATTGGCCCACAGGCCGTTACGGCCAATGCGGCCAGTCCGAAGAGAGTATTGCGAATACGAAGCATGGTTGCCTCCTGATCCAAAACTGCACGGACACACTCCGCGCTTTCGCTGAATTTCGCTCGGAAATCTGGCTCAAATGGTGCATAAAACGCCATTACGAGGCATATTATATGCTTTAGATTAACAAAGTGACTACGCATGCCAGCAGTGATGCTATGAATACAGACACTATTGTTAGCGCTAACTTTTGCTGCTAAACGCACACACATGTCGCAAGAGGAATCGTCATGCCGTTGAATTCGACCATTGAAAAGGTAACCGATCGGATCAGAGAGCGCTCTAGCCAGTCGCGGGCAAATTACCTGTCCAAAATCAACAAAGCTGCAGACAACGGCCCACGTCGCGCCCACCTAAGCTGTGGAAATCAGGCGCACGCCTATGCGGCTATGGGTGAAGATCAAAATAGGCTGATCAAAGAGCGCAGCGCGAATATCGGCATTATTACTGCCTACAACGATATGCTGTCTGCCCATCAACCGTTTGAAACCTTCCCGTCTTTAATCAAGGAAACTGCACGTTCCGCAGGGGCCACTGCCCAAGTCGCCGGTGGAGTACCCGCGATGTGTGACGGTGTCACCCAGGGTCAGCCCGGCATGGAGCTGTCGCTTTTTTCTCGTGATGTCATTGCTTTGGCGAGTGGTGTGGCGCTGTCGCATAATACATTTGATGCGGCCATTTATCTTGGCGTCTGTGACAAGATTGTCCCCGGCTTGGTAATCGCCGCGGCTACCTTTGGGCATATCCCGTCGATTTTCCTGCCAGCCGGACCTATGACCAGCGGACTGCCGAATGACGAGAAAGCGAAAGTCCGGCAACAATTTGCCAAAGGCGAAATCGGGCGTGATGCATTGATGGCGGCAGAAATGGCTTCGTACCATGGCCCCGGCACCTGCACATTTTACGGCACAGCCAACACTAACCAAATGCTCATGGAGTTCATGGGGCTTCATTTGCCCGGAGCGTCTTTTGTGAACCCCAACACTCCTCTGCGAGATGCCCTGACAATTGCAGGCACCCAGCGAGCACTTGAAATCACGGCCATGGGCAATGATTTCCGGCCCGTAAGCGAGATTTTGGACGAGCGTGCTTTTGTGAACGGTCTCGTCGGCCTAATGGCGACTGGTGGATCGACCAACCTAGTTCTTCATTTACCCGCGATGGCACGCGCGGCGGGCGTCATACTTGAGATGGAAGATTTTGAAGATATCAGCGCTGTAACGCCCCTTATGACCAAGGTCTATCCAAACGGTTTGGCGGACGTGAACCATTTCCACGCGGCTGGGGGGCTTGGTTACCTAATTGGCGATCTACTGGAAAACGGGCTTCTCCATGACGATACCGTCACCGTCGCAGGCGATGGGCTTGCACGCTATACGCAAGAGCCGAAACTGACAGACGGGCGTTTATCCTATGAACCCGGTCCGCGCGAAAGCCTAAACGACAAAATCGTGCGCTCTTGCAAGGATCCGTTTCAGCCTACGGGCGGACTAAAACAACTGAGCGGAAACCTTGGCCACGGCATTATGAAGATCTCGGCTGTTGCGCCCGAGCGTCGTGTTGTAACCGCCAAAGCGCGCGTATTCAGTGACCAGCAGCAAGTGAAAGACGCCTTCAACGCTGGTCAGTTCACCGAAGACACAATCGTTGTGGTCCGTTTTCAGGGACCCCAAGCCAACGGTATGCCCGAATTGCATAGCCTAACGCCGACTCTATCGATCTTGCAAGAACGTGGATTGAAAGTCGCCTTACTGACGGACGGTCGTATGTCTGGGGCCTCGGGCAAAGTTCCAGCCGCAATCCACGTTTCACCCGAAGCAGCCCTTGGCGGCCCACTGGCAAAACTACGCGACGGTGATCTTGTGACCGTTGATGCCCATACAGGTAAAATAGAATGTCTGGAGGACGGGTTTGATGCGCGTGACGCCGCCACTGCCGATTTGTCAGGCAATGCCGAAGGTCTTGGACGGGAACTATTTGACGTTTTCCGACGCAATGTCGGTCTGTCCACTCACGGCGCAGGCGTCGTCGTTTAAGTAAGATGTCTGGGTAATTTGAGCCCAAGAGGAGAAAATTATGACCCCTGAAGTAGCTAGCGAAAAAGCTCGCGCCGTATGTCTGCTTGCACCAGTCGTTCCAGTCCTTGTGATTGATGATGCATCAAAAGCCGCAGAACTGGCCAAAGCTCTTGTGGCTGGAGGCCTGCCAGCACTTGAAGTCACCCTGCGTACCGACTGTGCGCTGGAAGCCATTGAGGAAATGTCCAAAGTTCACGGTGGCGTTGTCGGTGCCGGAACCTTGTTAACTAGCGCCGACGTTGAAGCCGCCAAGAAAGCAGGTGCTCAATTCGGTGTGTCGCCCGGAGCTACCGACCGCATTCTGGATGCGTGCGAGGCCAATGATTTGCCACTGCTGCCCGGTGCGGCCACATCGTCCGAAGTCATGCGTCTTCTTGAGCGAGGCTACACTGTGCAAAAATTCTTCCCTGCCGAAGCAAACGGTGGCGCACCTGCACTGAAAGCAATCGGCGCGCCACTGCCTCAGGTCAAGTTTTGTCCAACGGGAGGCGTATCGCTTAAAAACGCGAGTGACTATTTATCTCTTGGCAACACGCTATGTGTCGGCGGCAGCTGGGTTGCTCCGAAGGATATGGTAAACTCGGGCGACTGGTCGGGAATCGAAGCTTTGGCCCGCGAAGCGGCTGCCATTCCCCGCTAATCGCGGGGGCGAGAGCGCCAACCACCACGACGCTTGGGGCGGCTAAATTCTTTTTGGCCGTCCTTTAATACAATCGTCATCGGATGATCATCTTTTCCGACAGAATGACGGTCTAGCAGGATTTGAAGGCTGGCTTGTGTATCTTCATCGACAGGCAGGCTAAGAGCCCAGTCAAAAAAAATCGACCGGCATTGAGACTCTGTTATACCTTCAATGTTAAAGGCTTCGCGGATTAGCGCCTTAGGATCATGACGATCGCCCTTCACTGGCGTTCCCTTTCGTAGAACCAAGTAAGCCCCTTATGATCTCTGCGGCTTCATTGGATTTGTCCGCAAGCGACGCTTCTAAGCTTTCCAAGGTCTCTTCCAGCGTTTCTCGCAATAAAAATGCCCGTCCACCTTGCCCGATGCGCTCAGGTTCGAGTGGCTTGTCAGACAATAGTTTCGTGACCGCCTGAATCTTCCACTGCAAGCGATAGGTTTGGTGCAGCGTTTCAAACTGTGCCTCTGTGATCTGGCCACCACTAACTCCCGCAGAAAGACCGCCCACAACTGACTGGACTGGCGTGCCACTTGTCAGCGCCAGTGCCTGAGACACCAATTCAATGTCCTGTAGTTTTCCGACGCCCAGCTTCGCGTCCCATGTGCCGCCTTGGCCCTTTGCGGCGGCGATTTTGTCGCGCATTTCAGCTGTATCGGCAAAGACCTGCGACGCATTTCTGGATTTTCCCAAAAGTGCACAACGGAAGTTTTCAACCTCCTGCCCCAAATCATGCGGGCCAGCGATCACCCGCGCACGCGTCAATGCAAGATGTTCCCATGTCCAAGCCGAATTGGTCTGATAATCGCGGAAACTTTCAAGACTGGTGGCAACTGGTCCCTGATTACCCGAAGGGCGCAGCCGCATATCTACCTCGTACAGTCGCCCCTCTGCCATCGGCGCTGACAGGGCCGTGACCATCGCTTGCGTTAATCGCGCATAGTAGGTCCGCGAGGCCAAAGGCTTGCGCCCTTCTGAAAACTCGTCACCCGCAGCATCGTAGATCACGATCAAATCCAAATCTGAACGAGAATTCAGCCGTTGAGCACCAAGCGATCCCATACCAACCAAAATCGCACCACGCCCAGGTGGGCGCCCGTGCTTCAAGGCAAACTGATCAATCACAACGGGCCAAAGGGCCCGCAGGACTGCCCCTGCAAGATCGGCATATTGCCTTCCGGCTTCCTCGGCGGAAATCAGTCCACGCAAGTGGTGAACGCCGATTCGGAAATGCCACTCTTTGTATTGACGGCGCGTGGTGTCTAATTTCGATTCATAGTCCTCAAACTCGGCTAGTTCAGCATTGAAAATGTCTGTTAATGCCTCTTCACCCAGCCAATCAGCGAAAAAGTCGCCTCCGATCACCGCATCGAAAACTTTGGCATGTGCAGACAAATGTCGCGCCAAATCAGGCGCAGTCCCTGCGATGTCCAAAAGCAGGTCAATCAGATGGGGATTGGCCTCGAACAGTGAAAAGAGTTGAACCCCCGCCGGCAACCCCGAAAGGAATCCGTCGAACGCCACCAACGCCTCGTCCGGTTTGGCGGCTTGCTGCAATCGACCTAGAATAGTCGGGCGCAGTCGAGAAAAGATTTCGGTCGCCCGCTCGGAACGCATCGCTGGATAGCTAGGCCAACGCCCGATAATGGCTTCGTCGAATGCATGTTGCTGCTCGGGTGCGGCGGCATCTGGCGCGAAAAAGTCCTCGGTCATCGCGTGGACTTCCTCAAGACGCTCGGACAAATCCGCCTTTAGCTCATCCAGAGGACGACCGACAAAGCACGCTAGCCGCTCAAACCCCTCATCGTTTCCAGGTAGCAAATGGGTTTGCGCATCATTGACCATCTGAACCCGATGTTCGATCTCGCGGTGGAAACGATAGTGCGAGGTCAACGCGTCTCGTACACCATCAGTAATCCATCCCTTTTCCGCCAAAACTTTGAGCCCATCGACAGTTCCGCGAACCCGCAAAGAGGGATCGCGCCCCCCGGCGATCAGCTGGCGTGTTTGGGTAAAAAACTCAATCTCTCGAATGCCGCCGCGCCCCAATTTCATATGGTGTCCGGGTAAAGTAATCGGACCGCCAAGTCCTTTGTGTTCGCGGATACGCAAACGCATGGCGTGTGCGTCTTCAATCGCTGCGAAGTCCAGATGCTTGCGCCAAACAAACGGTGTTAAGGCTTTTAAAAACTGCTCGCCAGCTTGCACATCCCCCGCGCAGGCACGCGCCTTGATATAAGCCGCACGCTCCCACGTGCGTCCAAGGCTTTCATAATACCGCTCAGCGGCCTCCATCCCCAAACACACCGGCGTGACCGCAGGATCAGGGCGCAGGCGCAGATCTGTGCGAAATACATACCCTTCCGAGGTCAAATCATTGAGCATCGCGCTCATTTTGCGTGTTGCACGGATTAGAGATGCCCGCGCATCACCAAAATCCTCGGGATCATAACGGCTTTCATCGAACAGGCAGATCAGATCAATGTCCGAGCTGTAATTCAGTTCTCCCGCCCCCATTTTACCCATTGCTAGGGCGACCAAACCACCGGCTGTTTCTGCGTCTTCCTCGGAAGCACCTGGAAGTTTTTTACGGCGGATTTCAGCACCGACTGCAGCACGCATGGCAAGATGAGTGGCCAAGTCTGCAAAATCGCTTAATGTTCCGGTGACTTTTTCAAGCGGCCAAGCACCCGACAGATCACCAAGAGCCGTCAGAGCCGCGATTTTTCGCTTTGCCCGCCGCAGCGCAACTGGAAGCACATCAGGGGCGACTTGTTTCAAATCGGCAAACAACGACTGCACCGCCACATTCGCATCGTCAAACGCACCACTCAGCCACGCTACCTCTTTGACAAGGTGGCCTGCCAAATAGGGACTGCACCCTGCGGTTCCCTCAATCAATTCCTGTAGCGGTACTGATAAATCAGAATACAAAACCCTGACTTCAGCGCCGCGATCAGCGTTAAAGGCGGTTGGGCAGCGGGTCATCACGTTTTCGAAACTCATGAGCAATGAATGAGTAGTCACAAGGCGCTGGTCAAGCGCCTATAGCCATGAAAAACTGCGGCCAACCCGAAAAACAGGTCAACATCATGAGCAAGAGCCTAAAACGTGTTCGCGCAGCCTTGGAAAGCTCCGACATAAATACAGAAATCAGACAAACCGGCGAAGCGCGCACAGCCCAAATGGCTGCGGCAGAGTTGGGAGTAGTCGTTGACCAAATTGTTAAGTCCATAATTTTTAAGGGCATTAACAGTGAGCAGGCTGTCCTGTTTCTTACTGCAGGTGGAAATACGGTTGATCCCGTTAAAGCCTCGAAAGTCGCTGGCGAACCACTTGGCAAAGCTGACGCCAATTTGGTGCGCGCGCAGACAGGCTTTGCAATTGGTGGCGTTTCACCTGTCGGTCACCTTAATCCTATACGCGCATGGATGGACCCAAAATTACTGCAATTTGAGGTCATCTGGGCGGCCGCTGGTACGCCCCACCATGTCTTCCGTTGTCGCCCCAATGAATTGCCAGAATTGTCTGGGGCACAGCTGGCAGATTTCACCGTCAAAAAATAATGTAAAAAAGTTTTACATTCCCTCTTGCGTTTTCAATCCGGAACTCCAATCTAGTGTAATGTGAAAGACATTTACATACACCAGCAACGGAGTTCACAATGACAAGTTATGCCAATTCAACCCAGTCCACCTCGGAAACCGAGTGGGCCACTCGGGGCGAGGCATGGTTCGAAAGCAAGGGCAAACATTGGCCTTCGCGCGCCGAAGCGTGGCTTGACCGCAAGGGTAAAGGAGCCTGGATCGCGGCCATGATCCTCGGATTTATCTTCTTCTGGCCGGTGGGGCTGGCACTTATGATATATATGATATGGAGCAAGGAAATGTTCGGAAAAAACTGCGCACGAAATCGTCACAGCATGAAATCAACTTTCCGCACATCCGGAAACAGCGCGTTCGATGCATACAAAGCAGACACACTGCGCCGTTTGCAGGAAGAACAGGACAACTTTGAAAGCTTCCTTGGACGCCTGCGTGCAGCCAAAGACAAGGCAGAGTTTGACCAGTTCATGGAAGAGCGCGCCGGCAAGGCAGATGCCGATCGCAATGCCGAAAACACATCCGCCAACACGACAGCCTAAGAACGACGGCTATTGGGCAGGCCTCGCCTGCCCAAGTTCAACAGGAGATCAAAATGACCATGACACACCAAATGACTAAGGGCTTTGACCTGAGCACTGACTCGCACGACAAGCGTTCAAATGACCCGCATCTTGCCGTTCAAATTTTGACAATCATAGCTTTTGGCGTCTTTAGTATAGTCGCGGTTTCTCTGGCCTTTGCAGCAACATGGATAGCTGGCCTTGTTCTGACGATCCTTATCGCCCTAACTTGGTCACGAAGCCGCACCTTTGGCGGCCGCGGACCAGCAGAACATTTAGCTCAACACGTCGTTTCCGAGGTGGCACCGAATTTTACGTCGAAAAAATCAAGTGGCAACGCAAGCTTTGATGCCTACCGCGAAGACACTTTGCGTCGTCTTCAGGAAGAACAGCAAAATTTCGAGAACTTCCTGAATCGCTTGCGCGACGCCAAGGACAAGACCGAGTTCGATGAATTCATGGACGAGCGTGCCACCCGCGCCCGACAACAGCGCGAAGATGAAAGCGACTCATAATCACAGGGGATCCCGATAGGGTCCCCGAACACCAACAGGTAAAAAAGATGACGTTAGCCGCCCTACCCGATCCAGTGCTGCAATCCGAGTTTTACGCGGACACCCCCACGAAGAGGTTGTTTGCGTGGATCATAGATATGATCTTGATTTCGGTTTTATGCGTCGCGCTACTTCCTTTTACCGCGTTCACCGGAATATTCTTCTTTCCGTTTCTGATTTTAGTGATCGGATTTATGTATCGTGTCGTTACGCTCGCAAACGGCTCTGCGACCATTGGTATGCGCCTACTTGCAATTGAATTTCGCACTGCTGACGGAAGTAAATTCAATCTTGGGAACGCATTCCTTCATACGCTGGGTTACTCGGTTTCCATGGCAGCACCACTGTTGCAATTGATTTCAGTTGTTTTGATGCTAACCACCGAGCGCAAGCAGGGTTTAACCGACCTTCTTATGGGTACTGTTGTGATCAATCGTCCTGCTCGATACTAGTCAGGCGCTAACAAGGCTTGGCCCTTAACCGTTCAGTTGCTAACGTGCATGAAAGCAACCGACTGGATATATGAGACACACGCTACAGATAGCCCCGCAGTTCTATGTAACTGCACCGCAGGACTGCCCGTATCTGGACGGTCGAAAAGAGCGTAAGCTTTTCACAGCCCTTCAAGGGGAAGGCGCAGAGAAGCTGAATAACACGCTCTCGAAACAAGGCTTTCGTCGGTCTCAGAATGTTTTGTATCGGCCGTCCTGCGCAGAATGCATTGCTTGTATGTCGGCGCGCATCGACGTGTCAAAATTTACGCCCTCGAAATCACAAAAACGGATCGACAAGAGGAACCGCTTTCTAACTCGCCGGACAAGCTCGCCTTGGGCGACCGAAGACCAATACGAATTGTTCCGCAAATACCTTGAATCACGCCACGCAACCGGTGGCATGGCAGATATGGATGTGTTCGAATTCGCCAATATGATCGAGGAAACCCCGATCCGGACACGGGTCGTCGAATACTTCGACCCCACGTCACGCGATCTGATTGCCGTCTGCTTGACCGACGTTCTCGATGACGGCGTCAGCATGGTATACTCGTTTTTCGATCCCGATCTTTCTGCAAACAGTTTGGGCACATATATAATCCTTGATCACGTTCGAATTGCTCGTGAAAACGGCCTGCCATACGTCTATTTGGGTTACTGGGTGCCGGGATCACAAAAGATGGGGTATAAATCTCGTTTCACCGGTCTAGAGGTTTACCGCAATGACGCATGGTGTTCGCTATCCGATGAAGACCGTGTAGCCGACATTGGCCATCCGCTTGAAATTCCGCCTATCTCAGAACAGGTTGCAAGCATTCGTTTGCCGGACGCACGACCAGTCAAATAAATCTCCTACCCCAACAAAAAAGCCGGACGCGCACGCCCGGCTTTTTTGTTCATGATCTGCTTGATCAATGTCCGATCAAGGCTGGAACTATGGTCACAATCGACGGGAAGAACCAGAGCAGAGCCAGACCGCCCACTTGGATCAACACGAACGGGATAATGCCACGATAGATATGGGCAGTCGTCACTTCTTTGGGGGCAACCCCGCGAAGATAGAATAGCGCAAACCCGAACGGAGGCGTCAGGAACGACGTCTGCAAATTCACCGCGATCATAATGGTGACCCACTTCGGATCGAATGTCCCCCCGTAAATGACCGGCCCGACAATCGGGATCACAATGTAAATGATCTCTAGGAAGTCGAGCACGAAACCCAGCACGAAGAGCACCAGCATCACGATTAGGAAGACCGTGAACTCGCTGTCAAAGCTTTTCAAGAACAGCTGGATATAATGCTCGCCGCCAAAGCTGATCACCACAAGGTTCAGAAGCTGAGAGCCTATGAGGATGGTAAAGACCATCGAAGTCACCTTGGCTGTTTCTTGAACAACCGGCTTCAAAACGCCCGTACGCCACAACACCCAGCAGGAATACGCCAGTCCAAAGGCTGCATAAAGCCAGGCAATCTGCGCAGCAAAAAATGCAATCCAGCTTTCGACACTCACACTTTCAACGTTGATCCGAAGATCAAAGTTGATACCGATCAGGATCATGATCACAACCGCAAAGGTCGAGTTCAGAATAACCTTTCCGGTAGTGCCCTCGTCGTGCAGTTTGCGATAGGCCGCCAGCATGATGGCACCTGCAGCCCCAAGCGCAGCTGCCGGCGTCGGGTTGGTGATACCGCCAAGGATCGACCCCAGAACGGCAATGATCAGCACCAGCGGCGGAAACACCACTTTGATCAGGTCGTTCTGAGACATGCGGATCGCCGCTTCCTTTACTCCGTAAAGTGCGATCACTGCCGGAATTGCCAGATAGATAACAGTCATAAATGGACTGGTGCGTGGGCCAATGAAGAAGATATCCGCAAGCAACATCAACGCGACGCCACCCAGCCCGATCAGGATCCGCTCGTGGTTGGCCGACGGCTTAACACCACGACCGACGGCCAGTGTCAGCGCCAGCATTACAGCGATGATCGAAACACCGGTGCCAATCGGAGCAGCATTCTGAACTTTCGCCTCGATAGCAGCCGCGATTTCCTCGGTGGACAGCTTCTGGCTTTCCTGAACACCACCAGACGCATCGATTGCCTGCTGTTGGGCAATTGCATCATCCCAGGCTTCTTGACCATGCAATTCGATCATTGACGCTTGACAGGCTTCGCCAACGTTGGTCCGTAACGATGCCGCTTCGCCAATATCCGAGTAGCTGTCAACGCTGATCGATTGCGATCCGATGACGCCTACAGATGACAGCATCATAGCACCACCGATCAGGGCAACAGGCACACCGATGAACCATGTGAAACCTTCATTTCGGGTGATTACCTCGCCCGACGACGTGCCCAGTGCTACGGCTGGCGCCTTGGATGGGTTCATCAGCGCATAGCCAAAGGCATATGCAGCATACAGGAACGCCAGCATGATGCCTGGAAGCAATGCAGCCTGGAAAAGAGTCCCAACCGAAACCACAGCAGGTTCGCCCAGATAGGTTAGAGCATCGGTACATCCTGCTTCAATCGCACGACTTTCCTGAGCGGCCGAGTACAAATCGCCGGCCAATGTGCCCAAAAGAACAATCACGATTGATGGAGGAATGATCTGCCCCAATGTGCCTGAGGCAGCGATAACACCGGTAGAAAGTTCCGGAGAATAACCGTTGCGCAGCATGGTCGGAAGCGACAACAGCCCCATAGTCACAACAGTCGCGCCAACGATTCCGGTCGAAGCAGCTAGGAAAGCACCCACGACAACAACCGACACGGCCAGACCACCTGGAAGGGGGCCAAAGACTCGGGCCATTGTAGTCAGTAGGTCGTTTGCAATCTTAGAGCGTTCCAACGTGATGCCCATCAGGACGAACATCAAAACCGCGAGAAGTGTTTCAATCGACTGCCCCGCCAGAACGCGTTCGTTCATTCGGTTCACAATGAACGAAATGTTGCGATCCATGGCCGTTTCCCAACCACTTGGGAACACGGGTTCGCCAATTCGAGGCAAGTCAGGGTATCGGAAGACCGAAATGATATCTTCTTTCACCCCGCTTGCCACTAGAGACGCATAGGCTTCAGAAGAGGTATCTATCGCCTGGTGGATCAGCAGCCCTGCGCTGTCCAGAACGGCGATGATACCGAATGAGATTACACCCGCACCACCAATGGCAAACGCCACGGGAAAGCCGGAGAGAATGCCTCCAAAGAGGCAGAGGAATACGATGATCAGACCGATCTCGACGCCATCAAGTCCAAATAGCATGGTTTACTGCCCCTAAATTAGTGAGTGCCTTCGTAGGCTTCTTCGCCTTCGCCAAGGGTGTCCTTGTCGAGATATTTACCTTCACTGGCCTCGCCCTCTTTCCATTCAAGGTACGATCTCCAGAAGAATGCCCAGCCGTGCAAGAAGACCATGCCACAGAACGCAACAAGTAGGATCTTGAACAGGAAGTATGCGGTGAAGCCGTTAGGCGAAAAGCCGATGGTTTCCACATTCCAACGCATTGCGCGGGCCTTGAGTAGCAGTCGGTCCAGCGTATCGGAAGCCGAGGGCTTCGGAACAATCAGGTGTCTCCACAGGAAATACCAGCCGTACATCCAAGTCACGACAGCCGCCGGCAACATGAATATCAACGCGCCCACCATGTCGATGATCTTTTTGGTGCGGAACTTTACACCCGCATAAATCAGGTCAACACGCACATGACCACCCTGGATAAAGGTATAAGTCACGCAAAGTGTCACGACCAACGCATTGTAAAGCTTGAGTTCTTCTGCGTACCAGCTGATGTCAAATTGAAGCGGGACGCCGAAACCGATCACGATGTCGGGTCTGGTAAATATCCGCTGCAAGAATACGATCATAACCTGCTGCAACACCATTGCTAGACCGGCCCAGGCGAAAAAACGGCCCGTTTTGTTGGCAAAGCCCTCGAACAGCCTGACAGCGCCCCAAAGGAAATTGCGCGAGAAAAAACCGACGATTGTCAGGATCAAGAAAAACGTGAAGACGACAAAGAAAAACTCAGTCGAACCGCCGTAATAGACAAAGCGCATCACAGCTTGTTTTTCAGACCAATCCAACCAGAGTGACGGGTTGGTGACGGCGTAGCCGAAGTTGTAAAAGGCCGACAGAATGTTCTGGATGACCCAGAGTACGCCATCTGATAGCGCACCGAAGAAGCCGACCGAGCCCTCTTCCTGCATGATATTCCCCCGAAGTGTTCCGCGAAGCGGGAAATGAGTTCAGCGATGTTACGCTGCGGGGCCCCGAGATACCCGGAGCCCCCAATAATTTTGCCGAAGCGCGGCTTAGCTGCCCAGAACGCGGTTACGCTGCTGAACGTAGAAACCGTCCGACTTGTCGATCCATGCCGACGAAGAAGCCATTGACGCTTCAAACGATTCACGAACCGCTGCGAACAGGTCGTCGCTCATGTTTTCATCCATAACTTCTGCCGAAGCGCGACCGAAGGCATCCCAAACATCGTCCGAGAACTGCAGTACTTTTACGCCCTGAGCCTGCAGACGTGCCAGCGCAGCACCATTGTTGGCCAGTGTTTCGGCCAGCTGATAGTGCGTGGTCGCCATCGCGGCATTGTTCATGATCGCCTGCTGCTGAGGGGTCAGATCATTCCAAACGTCTAGGTTGACGTTGGCCGACAGTGCAGAACCCGGCTCGTGGAAGCCCGCTGCGTAGTAGATTTTCGCAACTTCCTGGAAGCCTGCGCGTTCATCAGCCATCGGGCCAACCCACTCAAGGCCGTCCAAAGCACCAGACGACAGCGCCTGATACAATTCACCACCCGGGATGTTCTGAACAGATGCGCCCAGTTTACCAAGTACTTTACCGCCCAGACCAGGCATGCGGAATTTCAGACCATTGAAGTCGTCCGCGCTGTTGATTTCCTTACGGAACCAACCACCCGACTGCGAGCCCGAGTTACCAGCCTGGAGACCTTTGAAGTTAAAGATCTGACCGATTTCGTCATGCAGTGCCTGACCGCCACCGTGGTAATACCAATTGATCATTTCCTGAGCGGTTCCACCAAATGGAACGGCAGTGTAATAAGCCAATGCAGGGTGCTGACCAATGAAGTAGTAGTCAGCCGAGTGATACATGTCAGCCTGACCCGAAGATACCGCGTCAAAAACTTCCAGCGCGCCAACCAATTCTCCCGGCGCTTTTTTGTCGATGGTCAGCATGCCATCCGACATTTCGGCAACGAACTTTTCCAGATAGCTGGCGGCATCATCCAGAACAGCAAAGCCGCGCGGCCATGATGTTACCATGGTCAGCGTGCGCTTGCCCTGTGCGTACGCAGGTGCTGCCAGAGTAGTGGCTGCTGCAGCAGTACCGCCTAGAGCTGAGTTTTTAAGAAATGAACGACGATCCATTTTTGTCCTCCCGATAGATGTCGGCACAGGGATTCGCCCTGTGCGGATCGTTTCAAGTGTCGCAACCCTAGCCAGAGAAATCCTATCTGAGAATACCCACTATTACGTAGACGACGTATTTTGGGCAATTTTTTTGACCAATACGGCAATTATATACCGTTTACACGTTGCTTGGGTCTTTGATTATTCTCCAAATCGGCGTATCGGAAAGCATGTTACGGCGTTTTTTCAGCCTGAAGCCAACCTACGGGCAAAAGCTTTCGCTTCTTGCCACCCTCCCTTTGATTTTGGCGGTAGCCGCAATCTCGATAATTGTCGCCTACCAGTCTCGCGCCTTGGCCGAGCGGGAGATCAAACAACTAGAAACGAAGCTAATCGAAGCAAAAAAAGAAGAGCTTCGCAACTATGTCACGCAGGCCAAAAACGGCTTCTACTATATATACGGAAACGCGGCACCAGATGACGAGGCTGCAAAACAGCAGGTCATGCAAATTCTTGCGGCGATGATCTATGGCGATGAAGGGTTCTTTTTTGTCTACGACTATGACGGAACCAATTTGGTCAGCCCTAGACAGACAGACCTGATCAATAACAACTGGATTGACTTAACCGATAGTAACGGCAAACCCGTGGTAAATGACTTTATCCAAACTGCGCGCCAAGGCGCGGGCTATGTCGAACACCTGTGGCCTAAACCCTCAACGGGCGAGGACGCTTTGATGGTGTCTTACGTCACTGGTTTCCAAAGCTGGCGATGGGCGGTTGGCACCGGTGTTTTTATCGATGATGTCGTCGAAGGCGTGGCCGCCACCCGTGCCGAGGTCGAGGCCCGCGTGCAACGCACATTCTATTACATAGGCGGAATTACACTATCCGCGCTCTTGCTTGTATTCGCCTCGGGTCTGTTCCTGAATATCCGAGAACGCAGGCTTGCCGACGTCAAATTGAAAGAACTGACCCAACGAGTCTTCGACGCCCAGGAAGAAGAGCGCGGCCGTGTTGCCCGTGAACTGCATGACGGCATTAGTCAGATTATAGTTGGCGTTCGATATGCTTTGGAAAACGCAAAGCGGCGCTACGCAAAGGGGGACGATAGAGCAGCTGAAACCCTGAACAAAGGGATCGACAACCTGACGTTGGCAGCAAACGAAGTGCGCCGTATCAGCCGCGACTTACGCCCCGGTGTGCTAGACGATCTGGGGCTTGGCCCTGCAGTAAAAACTCTTGGCGAAGATTTTGAAGCCCGTACCGGTATTAAGGTATCTTTTGAAACCGTGGTGTTTCGAAATCGATTGGAGCAAGACACCAAGATTGCTCTCTATCGCATCGCGCAAGAGTCATTGACCAATATTGAACGGCATTCCGGCGCAACTCTAGTGGCTATAAGCCTTCGCGGGCACCGAAGTGGTGCAACTCTTAGAATTGATGACAACGGCCACGGGATTAGCGGCAAACCAAAATCCTCTGGTGAGCAAAAAGGTATCGGTCTGCGCAATATGGAAGAACGTATTGAACAGCTCGGGGGCACATTGAATATAAGCTCATCTGGAAACGGAACCACGATCGAGGCGCACGTACCCTTGTCGAGACTTCTCTCCCCCTCCGCCAAATCGGCTTCCTCATCTTACGAAAAGGCTGCAGAATGACCGACCCAATCCGCATTATGATTGTCGACGACCACCCTATGGTAGCAGAAGGTATCGAAGCCTTATTGGAAGGTTATGACGACCTTCGAGTTGTGGCCACAGTCTGTGATGGTGATCAAGCTGTCCAAAAGGCAAATGACATATCGCCGGATGTCATTTTGATGGACTTGAACATGCCTAAAATGAATGGCCTTTCAGCGACTGAAATCATCCTTGAATCCTCACCCGAAAGCAAAATCCTGATCCTGTCGATGCATGATAACGCCGAATATATTTCAACGGCGCTTCGTCACGGTGCGATGGGCTATATTCTAAAGGACGTCCCCACAGACGAAATTAAAACCGCCATAGATAACGTCATGCGGGGCGAACGCTATCTTTGCACCGGAGCTAAGGGTTCTCTGGAACCCGACGATAGCGCAGACCGTGAGCCGCTGACCAACAGAGAGCAGAATATCCTTCTGCAACTGGCGCAGGGCAAATCGAACAAGGAAGTGGCGCAAGAACTCGACATCTCAGTGCGCACTGTCGAAACGCACCGTCGCAACCTGAAGCGAAAACTTGGCATTTCGACAACAGCAGGTTTGACAAAATACGCATTAGAGCACGGCGTTCTTCAGGGGACAGGAATACTGCGGTAACACTTAGGATAACACGCAGCCATTTGGCAGTGCCTCAAATCATCTGTTAAAAATTTCAGAAGCATGGGGCGATTGGTAATTATCGTTCAAAAAATAGTGTCGCCACGACATAAATCCTCGCGAATCGCGGTTGACGCCCCCTTTTCCCGAACATATTGTGCCGCAAAGCAGCAAGGAGCGGCCCCATGATCGACCTCGTGGTCATCTTTGGAAAATGGCGCATGGGCCGGTAACGGGAACCCAGTTATTACCACATGCGCCCCCGCCCAAACGGGGGCTTTTTTGTTGCTGAAATAGATCAAACGCAAGTAAGCGCGTCATAAAACGGAGAGACACATGGCACGTCAAATGACCGGAGCGAAAATGGTAGTTCAGGCCTTGAAGGATCAAGGTGTGGACGTCGTGTTCGGATATCCCGGAGGCGCAGTGCTACCGATTTACGACGAAATATTCCAACAGAACGATATTCGTCACATTCTGGTGCGCCATGAACAGGGTGCAATCCACGCTGCCGAGGGTTATGCCCGCTCGACGGGTAAGCCCGGTGTTTGCCTTGTAACCTCAGGCCCTGGCGCGACCAATGCAGTGACCGGACTAACGGACGCCCTGATGGATTCGATCCCGATTGTGGTTCTGACCGGTCAGGTTCCAACCTTCATGATCGGCTCGGACGCCTTTCAGGAAGCAGACACCGTGGGCATCACCCGCCCCTGCACAAAACACAACTGGCTGGTAAAAGAGACATCGAACTTGGCGTCGACCATTCACGAGGCGTTCCACGTCGCAACCTCGGGGCGACCCGGTCCCGTTCTGATCGATATTCCCAAAGACGTTCAATTCGCCACCGATACCTATACGGCGCCGGCTCCGGCTCGCAGTCACTATCAGCCGCCGGTCAAAGGTGATCTAGCGACCATCACAGAATTGGTCGAAGCACTCGAAAAAGCCGAACGCCCAATCTTTTACACTGGTGGAGGTGTTATTAACTCGGGTACTGGTGCAAGCCAGCTTCTGCGTGAACTTGTTGACACTACCGGTTTTCCGATCACCTCGACTCTGATGGGCTTGGGCGCCTACCCTGCATCCGGTAAGAACTGGTTGGGCATGCTCGGTATGCACGGCCTTTATGAAGCCAACATGGCTATGCACGGTTGCGATCTTATGATCAACATCGGCGCACGCTTCGACGACCGAATTACTGGTCGTATTGATGCATTCAGCCCGAAATCTAAGAAAGCTCACATCGACATCGACCCCTCGTCGATCAACAAAGTAATCCGCGTTGATATCCCGATCGTTGGCGACGTAGCACATGTTTTGGAAGACTTGCTGAAAATCTGGAAAGCACGGGGACGAAAAACCAACTCTGCTGCGGTAGCGAAGTGGTGGAACAAGATCGAGGAATGGAAAAAGGTCAACTGTTTGTCCTACAAACCCTCGGCTGGAAAAATTCGTCCGCAACATGCCGTTGCTCGGCTTGAGGCACTGACCAAAGACCACGACCGCTACATCTGCACCGAGGTCGGACAACACCAAATGTGGGCCGCACAGTACCTAAGCTTTGAAGACCCGAACCGCTGGATGACATCAGGTGGTCTGGGCACGATGGGCTACGGGTTCCCAGCGTCAATCGGCGTTCAAATGGCCCATCCGGATGCTCTGGTGATCAACGTTGCCGGTGAGGCTTCTTGGTTGATGAACATGCAAGAGATGGGCACAGCGGTTCAGTTTCGCTTGCCAGTCAAACAGTTCATCCTGAACAACGAACGTCTTGGCATGGTCCGCCAATGGCAGGAACTTTTGCATGGCGAGCGGTACTCACACAGCTGGTCCGAAGCCCTGCCCGATTTCGTGAAACTTGCCGAAGCTTTTGGAGCCAAGGGTATTATTTGCGACAATGAAGCTGATCTTGATGATGCGATCCTTGAAATGATCAATCACGATGGTCCCGTCATTTTCGACTGCTTGGTGGAGAAGCACGAAAACTGCTTCCCAATGATTCCGTCGGGCAAAGCACACAATGAAATGCTGCTGGGCGAAGCCAACACCCAAGGCGTCATTGATGCCAAAGGATCGGTTCTGGTCTGACACGTCGCACTGGGGGGACTTCCCCCCCGCACCCCCAAGTATTTTTGCCAAGAAGAAGAACACCATGTCTCCTCTGAAAATCAAAAAAGGCTCCACTAGCCATTCGGCCTATAATCTGCGTCCTAATTTCTCGGATGAACAGGAGCGTCACACCCTAGCTGTTCTGGTCGAAAACGAACCCGGCGTGCTGGCGCGTGTCATCGGCTTGTTTTCAGGCCGAGGATATAACATCGAAAGCCTGACCGTCGCGGAAGTGGACCACACAGGTCATCTGTCGCGCATTACTCTGGTAACGACTGGTACGCCACAGGTTATTGAGCAAATCAAAGCACAACTGACCCGAATTGTGCCCGTGCACGAAGTGCATGACCTCACAGTCGAGGGGCCTTCGGTAGAACGTGAACTGGCGCTTCTAAAAGTATCCGGACAAGGTGAAAAGCGCGTTGAGGCACTTCGCCTTGCAGATATTTTCCGCGCCAATGTGGTCGATAGCACACTGGAAAGTTTTGTGTTCGAAATCACCGGCACACCCGATAAGATCGACGCTTTTGCCGAGCTTATGCGCCCACTTGGGCTGCAAGAGGTTGCGCGGACCGGCGTGGCCGCTCTTTTGCGCGGAACGGAATAATCTCTGCCCCTTGATCCAGAATCGGCTCTGAATCCGGAGCCGGTTTTGCCGCAGTCTCGGCTTGCAGACTTTCTTTCAAGCCCTTGTGACTGTTCTCCTCGACGATTGTCAGGTTCTCAGCAAAACGCAGCTTACTGCTCATCTTGAGGCTGAAACTGACAAGGTCGCCCGCCTGAAGTGCCATATCGGCACAGATATCAGCCTGTTCGCCTGTGACATAAGCAAGCTTTCCCTGATCTTCACACCAGATTACCGCTTTACCCGCGTCTTTATCGCTCCACAGAACCACACCCAACATGTCCGCCCCCCCTATTGCTGACAAGTTGATGATGTCTGACTGCTGACACAAAAAAAATCATGACATTGGCGTCTATCAACTTGAATTTGTGTCGGGTTCAGTCAATCCTGTCGCCATGTAGCGTCTTTTCTGACGCTTTTTAGCGTCTCTCGACGAAAACATAACGATACGAGCCGTTAAAAGGCCGAAATACAACAGGAAAAGCGACGTGACCGACAGATCCGGCCACTCACCACCTTCAAATCCAGCGGAGCTCCGCCAGATTTTTGGTGAGAACTTACGAAAGCTCGCGAAAGAATACGATTCTGTCGCAGGGCTTTGTCGTAAACTTGAGATCAATAGAACTCAGTTCAACCGTTATCTTTCTGGCGAAAGCTTTCCACGGCCTGATATTTTGCACCGGATTGCCACTTTCTTTGGCAAAGACGCGCGCATACTTTTGGAATCTGTAGATCAAATCGAGGCTCCCGCACGAAGCCTGCTGCATCATCCGGTTTTGAAAGATTTTTTCGGCGATCACATCACAAAAGTGCCGCAAATCTTGTTCCCAAACGGGTTTTATCAATTCACTCGACCGAGCTTTGTCGAGCCGAACAAATTCGTTCAATCATTGGCGCTTGTTTGGCGCGAAGGCGACTATACCTTCATTCGCGCCCTTGAATCAAAAGCCGCTTTCAAGGAACAGGGACTACCGTTTGACACCAGATCCCGCGAGGTTCGTGGGGCGGTCATGGCACAAGACGAAGGCATAACCCTTCTAATCTCACGCCGCGGCGCAACGACCTGCAGCTTTGGTTTCCTAAACAAAGTTCCATCATTCCAAAATAATATTTGGGTGGGCTTCACCATCCGGACAATTCCCGAAGGCATAGACGGCGGACGGGTTGTTCGCATGGTGTTTGAACATCTTGACCACAACACACACGCGATCTTAAGGGCAGCGCGGTCTGTCGGATTCACCTCCGAAGAGGGACTTACCCCCTTCCATCGCAAACTCTTGCGCATCACAGAACCATTCAAATAGCGTTCGTTTTGCGCCGATATCGGTCGCAAATTGCAAAGTTATCTCCTGCCGGCAGGTTTAACCGAGAGACATTGATCACAGGAGACCTCGATGACCGAAACGTCCTATCTGAATGACGTACGCAAGCCAGTTGACACTGCAAATGGCCTGCCGAACGCGCATTATGTTGACCAAACTGTATTTGAAGAAGAGCGCCAGTCACTTCTTTTTTCTCAATGGGCGGGCCTTGCTGTAGCCGCCGATGTTCCCGAGGTCGGCGACGCCAAGCCGATTGATTTCCTGGGCATGCCCCTGTTGTTGGTGCGTGATCGCGATGAAAAAGTGCGCGTCTATCAGAACATCTGCCGTCACCGCGGCATGATCCTGGTTGAAGAACCCCGCAAAATCGAAGGTGCCATTCGCTGTCCCTACCACTCATGGTGCTATGGACTTGACGGACGACTAGTCTCAACGCCGCATGTGGGCGGACCAGGACAGAACGTCCACGAAGCAATCGACAAAAAACAACTTGGCCTTATTGAAGTACGTAGCCACATCTGGATGGATGTGGTGTTTGTAAACATTGACGGACAAGCAGCTGACTTTGATGACATCCACGCCGACCTGATCAAGCGCTGGAGCGAATTTGACCAGCCGCTGTATCATGGTGGTGCAGACAGCTATTTTTCGCTGGATGTCAAAACCAACTGGAAACTGGCCGTCGAAAACTACTGTGAAAGCTATCACCTGCCTTGGGTGCATCCGGGTTTGAACAGCTACTCGCGTCTGGAAGATCACTACAACATCGAACTGGCTGGAAAATACTCGGGCCAAGGAACTTACGTTTACCGCCAACTGCGCGGCGTCAACGAAGAGGTCTTTCCTGATTTCGAAAATCTAAGCGAACAATGGGACGAAGGCGCAGAATACGTCGCGGTCTATCCCAACGTCCTACTTGGTGTTCAACGGGACCATACCTTTGCGATCATACTTGAACCGAAATCTCTGGACCGCACGGTAGAGCATATCCACCTCTACTATTCCCAACCCAAAACCGACGAAGGCATGCGCGCTAAAAACGCCCAGCTTTGGAAAACCGTTTTCGAGGAAGACGTGTTTGTCGTAGAAGGAATGCAGCGCGGTCGAAATGCAGTCGGCTTTGACGGCGGACGCTTCTCGCCAGTGATGGACAGTCCCACACACTGCTTCCACGATTGGTGCGCAGAGCGCATCCTTGAGGATCGTTCAGCCAAACAAGCTGCCGAATGAGCCATGATCTGGACCAGCGCCTTCTGGAAGCGCATGCTCGCGATGATCGCATGGCTCTGGTCCAGCTTTACAAAGACGCATCCTCTGTTTCAAATTCTGAGGACGCTAAATACTTTTACCTAACCCATGCATATATTTTCGCGCTGGACACGGGCCATCCCATGGCCAGTGAACTACACGCCTTGCTAAAAGCCGCAGGGCGCGAATCCTGATCTTTCTTTTGTCAAAAGTATCCTCGCCGAAGGCACCGCCAGCCTAAGGGGCTGGCGCATAAAACGGGGTCGAAAGCCCCCTCGGTTTGCATAAAGCGCACGCCGGAAAGAAAAAAGGGCGCCGTGAGGGGCGCCCTGTAAGTTTCGCTGATCAGGCTCACTCTTTATACCGCTCGATCGATTTTTGCCTGCGGCCTGATCCGCGTCAGGGGCGAGCGCACCCGCCCCGGTGACCCTTAGGAGCAACCCGAAGTTGCTCCGCAGGTATTGCACTTCATGCAGGTGCCGTTGCGCACCAGCGTGTAGTTCCCGCAGTCGCCACAAGGATCACCCTCGTAGCCCTGCATTTTCGCTTTGGTCCGCGCGTCCATCGACACCGTTCCGGTCGCCAGCGCGGTTTCCCCAACGCTGGTTTCAGGCACCAAGGTGTGGATCGCCGCAACTGGGTCGGTCGCTCCGCCCAGTGCTGTGGCTCCAACGGTTGCGCCACCTTGCAAAACCACCAAATGATCGTTCGTCACACGTTTGCGCAAATATCCAGCCGAGCTGATTTGTTTTAGAACTTCCAGTGACTTATGCGCCGCGTTTTCACTCACACTACCGATGTTCGACTTGCCTTCTTCCTCGCCACGGCCCAAATCATCAAAGGTGGCACCTTCGGGCTTCACATGGGCCAGATCGGTGCGGTCCAGATAAGACACAGCCAGCTCACGGAAGATATAGTCAAGGATCGAGGTCGCATTCTTGATGCTATCATTTCCCTGAACCATGCCCGCAGGCTCAAACTTGGTGAAGGTGAAAGCGTCCACGAACTCTTCCAGCGGCACACCATACTGAAGACCGACCGACACCGCGATGGCGAAGTTGTTCATCATCGCCCGGAAGCCAGCGCCTTCTTTGTGCATATCAATGAAGATTTCGCCAAGGCTGCCGTCTTCGTACTCACCTGTACGCAGATAAACCTTATGTCCGCCAACAATCGCCTTCTGAGTGTAGCCCTTGCGGCGCTCCGGCATCTTTTCGCGGTGATTGCGGATGATTTCTTTGACTACGATTTTCTCGACGATCTTCTCTGCAAGCACGGCCGCTTTTTCCTGCGCCGAGCCACTCTCAAGCACCTCAAGCGCCTCGTCGTCATCTTCGACCAAGGCCGACGCCAGCGGCTGAGACAGTTTCGAGCCATCTCGGTACAACGCGTTCGCCTTGATGCCCAACTGCCAGCTTAGCTCATAGGCTTTCTGACAGTCCTCAATCGTCGCATCGTTGGGCATATTGATCGTTTTCGAAATCGCGCCCGAAATAAACGACTGAGCCGCTGCCATCATGGTGATATGGCTGTTAACCGACAGATAACGCTTACCTTTTTTACCGCATGCATTCGCGCAATCGAACACTTTATAGTGCTCTTCTTTCAAGTGCGGCGCCCCCTCAAGGGTCATCGTACCACACACATGGTCATTCGCGGCTTCGATATCCTTCCGGCTGAAGCCAAGATGCTGCAGCAGGTTGAATGTAGGATCGTTCAGCTTGGTGGCAGGGATACCTAGCACGTTGATGCAGAACTCGGCGCCAAGGGTCCACTGGTTAAACACAAAGCGGATATCGAACGCCGTGCCAAGTGCGGCCTCGACCTTATCGATCTCGGTCTGCGTGAACCCGTGACCTATCAGCGAAGTGTGGTTGATGCCCGGAGCATTGCCAAGTGAACCATGCCCCACAGCATATGAAATGATCTCTTCGATCTGCGCTGGACCATAGCCAAGTTTTTCCAAAGCCGCCGGTACTGAACGGTTGATGATCTTGAAGTAGCCGCCACCAGCTAGCTTTTTGAACTTTACCAAAGCAAAGTCAGGCTCGATGCCGGTAGTGTCACAATCCATCACCAGACCAATAGTGCCGGTCGGTGCAATCACGCTCGTTTGCGCATTGCGATAACCGTGCTTTTCACCCAGCTCAAGTGCTTCATCCCAGCAAGATTGTGCAATCTCGACAAGACGTTGATCCGGGACGTTTTTGTGGTCCAGTGCAACCGGTTTGATTGCAAGGTTTTCGTAACCGTCGACGTTGCCATAGGCCGCATTCCGGTGATTGCGAATAACCCGCAACATGTGCTTCGCGTTGCGGTCATAGCTTGGGAAAGCACCCAGCTCGCCCGCAATCTCGGCCGAAGTCGCATAGGCTACACCAGTCATGATCGCTGTTAGTGCGCCAGTCAGCGCACGACCTTCATCGCTGTCATAGCCAAAGCCCATGTTCATAAGCAAACCGCCAATATTGGCATAGCCCAGACCAAGCGTACGGAAGTCGTAGGACAACTGCGCAATTTCCTTGGACGGGAACTGTGCCATCATCACCGAGATTTCCAGCGTCAAGGTCCATAGACGCGACACATGCATGTAGTCCTCGACCTGGAACTCTCCGTCCTTCAGGAACGTCAGCAGGTTCATAGACGCAAGGTTACAGGCTGTGTCATCAAGGAACATGTATTCCGAGCACGGGTTCGAGCCACGGATTTCGCCGTCTTCAGGGCATGTGTGCCAAGCGTTGACGGTATCGTGGTACTGGATGCCGGGATCTGCACAGGCCCAAGCTGCGTGGCCGATGTCTTCCCATAGATCACGCGCCTTGATGGTCTTCGCAACCGATCCGTCCGTGCGGCGGATCAGTTCCCAGTCGGCGTCGTTCTTCACGGCTTCAAGGAACGCGTCGGTGACGCGAACCGAGTTGTTCGAGTTCTGACCCGACACGGAAGCATAGGCTTCGCTATCCCAATCGGTGTCGTAAGTCGGGAACTCGATGCTGCCGTAACCTTGCTTTGCGTAGTCCAACACTCGCTTGACATAAGTTTCTGGGATCGCGACTTTTTTAGCTCCGCGGATTGCGTCTTTCAGTTGCGGGTTTTTCTTCGGATCGACCGAGTCTTCAGTGCTGCCATCCCACGCTTTGATCGCCCCGAAGATCGCATTCAGCTTCTCCTCGTGCATTTTCGAGCCTGCGACGATAGAAGCCACCTTCTGCTCTTCTTTGACCTTCCAGTTTATGTATTCCTGAACGTCTGGGTGGTCGGCATCAACGATCACCATCTTTGCTGCCCGGCGCGTTGTGCCGCCAGACTTGATCGCGCCCGCGGCTCGGTCACCGATTTTCAAGAACCCCATCAGGCCTGACGACTTGCCGCCACCCGAAAGAGCCTCACCATCTGCACGCAGGGACGAGAAGTTGGTTCCGGTGCCCGAGCCATATTTAAACAGACGTGCCTCCCGAACCCAAAGGTCCATGATTCCGCCGTCGCCTACCAAATCGTCGGCAACCGACTGAATAAAGCAGGCATGCGGCTGAGGATGCTCATAGGCAGACTTCGACTTGGTCAATTTGCCGGTTTTGTAATCAACGTAGTAATGACCCTGGGAAGGTCCGTCGATGCCATAGGCCCAATGCAGGCCAGTGTTGAACCACTGTGGGCTGTTCGGAGCGGCACGCTGAGTTGCCAGCATGTGGCGCATTTCATCGAAATAAGCGCGCGCGTCGTCTTCGGTGGAAAAATATCCACCTTTCCAACCCCAATATGTCCATGCCCCTGCAAGGCGATCGAACACCTGCTTGGCGCTTGTTTCGCCGGTTTTCTCGGTGGTGTCGCTCGCCGGAACAGAGCGCCATAGGAATTCGGGTACACCCTTTTCCTTAACTTTCTTGAGTTCAACAGGAACGCCCGCCTTGCGGAAATATTTCTGAGCGATCACGTCTGAAGCCACTTGGCTCCATTTCGCTGGAACCTCTACGTCATCCAGTTTGAATACGATCGAGCCATCCGGATTGCGAATCTCTGATGAGGTCGTCACAAAATCCAGTTCCGCATATGCGTCTTGACCCTGTTTGGTGAATTTTCTTTCGATTTTCATTCCGGCTGCCTCGTTTCCAGCGTTTGTAATTCCCAGACCGTCGTTGCGGTCGTGCCAGAGGGAAACGTGAGCAAACAAAGGACCACCCTGAAACATGAGCTTCAGATGCTGCGGCGTCACCGCAAATGAAATGAGTTTAGTCCCTGTTGGCCCCGTCGCACCACTATATCTAGTAGCCACCCCGTCGGCCTGCACAAACTGACGTATTTCGACCTATCAGGTCAACGGATTTTTTAGTTAAAATCGAAGTATTTTCCCTTGACCAAACCGGCATTCGTAACAAGGAAAATTCAAGGATTTGAATCATTCACTTCGAAACAAGAAGGCGCAGAACCGGATATTTGCTTATTTCATGGAAGCTTAGCGGGGAAGCTTGAAGTTAGCGAACACCGAATCCGCAATCAGTAATAGAAACATATCGACCAACTACATCTATACACGCATCATTACCGAGACACTAAACTTTGTGCATCTCTAGTTTTGACCGTGCACAATCATACAGCGAGATTCGCAAACAACTTACTGACATTTTACTGACATTTAAAGGAAGTGGTCGGGGCGGCGA
>CAYVRN010000016.1:36452-45225 GCA_964453855.1 uncultured Rhodobacterales bacterium | reverse complement strand
GGAACCGTGAATCAGGCAGTGCAACCGAAATCAATGCATCCTGACCCTAGAGTGCTGGTGTTAATCGACTCTTGCAGAGATTCTGCGCGGGCCACTTGCCAGCGTTGGAACGCAGCGCCGCGCATCCCCAGACTTTGAACCATTTCTGCTTCGGATCGCAATTGATCCGAAATCGAATCCGACCGGAAGCTGGCGATGTTTGATTTCATCATCGGGCGGCGGGTCAGCAACTGATTCAACGCGGTGATTGCGATCAAGATGGTCCCCCCGACTAGCGCAAGAGTGCCCAGCCATGGGTGAAACAGAGCAATTCCTGCCAAAAAGACAGGCGTCCAAGGGATATCGAAAACGGCCATCAGGGCGGGTGAAATCATCAACCGCTGCACCGACTCCAAATCGCGCTGGGCGGTGGCCGCCACGTTCTGCGGCGCATTAGGAGAGGATTTTTTCAGCGCCGCCTCAAACACCCGTTTGTCCAAACGGTCCTGAAACCGTGCCCCGACGCGGGCCATGATGCGCCCGCGGGTGTAATCCAGAACCCCCATGGTGCCGTATAGAAACGCCACTAGCAGGGTCATCGCCAAAAGCGTCGCTTCAGAGCGGCTTCCAAGCACGCGGTCATAGACCTGAAGTATGTAGAGCGGACCGGTCAGCATCAAAAGATTGGTGAAAAAGCTGAATATGGCGACAAACCAGTAAAGCGGGCGACTTTCCTTGCGCGCGGTAATCAGTTCGTCCCGTCCGCGCTCGAGTTGACTTTTCTGCATTATCGTCTTTCTTCGCTTTCGGTTGCCACCGGGCCATATTATGTCATTCTAGACGGGCCAGGCGGATATGATCTGGATTTAAACAAATAGTAAAATGAGCCTAACACCTTGTTTAGAAAATACAGGTCTCAGAATCCACCAATAGTTTTGTCGAACGTCGGTGTTCGTGTATCCCGATTGGCTTTGGTGGGGCTTGTTACCCTTGTTTCGGCCTGCTCCTCACCTCAGGGGCTTGAGGATATTACCGACCCCTACGAAAGCTCGAACCGCAAAGTTCATGAGTTGAACAAGTCTTTGGATCGCGCGGTTCTTAGGCCAGTCGCCCGCGTTTATACCGACATTGTTCCAAAACCGGTTTTGATTGGCATCAGCAATTTCAGCAATTTTTTGGATATGCCCGGGAATGTTGTGAACGATCTTTTACAGCTCAATCTCGGGAATGCACTGAAGAATTCTGGCCGCTTTGTAATCAACGGAACAGTGGGCATCCTTGGACTGTATGATGCCGCAGCCGAGGTAGGGCTTTATGCCGACGATTCCGATTTCGGTGAAACCCTGCATGTTTGGGGGATCGGTGAGGGTGCATATCTTGAACTTCCGGTCATGGGGGGATCGACCACCCGCGATACCACCGGTATTGTTGTAGACGCTTTGTTTAACCCGATGACCGCCTTTCTTTCCGACTATTGGAAGCTTTCTGGCACCGGCATAAAGACGCTCGACATGCTGGGCGAGCGAGGTAGGTTTGGATCAACGGTTGATTCTGTCCTATATGATAGTGCTGATAGCTACTCTCAATCACGCCTGTTCTACCTGCAAAGCAGACGGCACGAGCTGGGGTTAGAGCAAGCTGAAGAAGATTATTTCGACCCATATGAGGACCTTTATGGCGAATAAGTCAGGAATAAACCGACGCAGCGGACTGGCCTTGGTACTTGGTGGGATGGCGGCCAGTGTCATACCCAACTTGGCCTTTGCGATGAACGAAAGATCCGCCAAAAAGCTGGTGGATCGCGTTGTGGCGGACATTAACGCGGTGATCGACTCGGGTAAGTCCGAAGATCAGATGCTTGCGGATTTTGAGAAGATATTCGTGGATTACGCGGATGTCGCCACAATCGCCCGCTATGCACTTGGGGTCGAGGCACGCGCGGCGTCGCCATCGCAGCTTAAGGCGTTTACCGCCGCTTTTCAGAAATACATTTCCACGAAATATGGCAAGCGCTTCCGCGAATTCATCGGTGGAAAGGTCGAGGTGCAGGACGCGCGTGCAGTCAAAAGCTTTTTTGAGGTGAAAACCATCGCGCATCTGCAAGGATCAGCCCCCTTCGAAGTGACCTTTCTTGTGTCCGACGGATCTGGTGAGGAAAAGTTTTTCAATATGTTCATCGAAGGTCTGAACATGCTACTTAGCGAGCGCACCGAGATCGGCGCGATGTTAGACAAGCGCAAAGGCGATCTGGATAAGCTGATCGCCGACCTGAAAAGCGCCGGTTAATCAGCCACCAAGAAGGTCACGTAGAATCTGGATCAGGACGGGATCTTCGCGTTGCTGCGTTTCGGGAGGTGGCGCATCCTGACCAAAGTAACGACCTTCAAATGTCTCGGTCGGGCGCAACATCGGCAACGGCTTTGCAGGCATGTCTTCGTGGATCGCTGCCATGGTTTCCCGCCAGATTTCTGCTGGCAAACCTCCTCCGGTCACGCCCGTCAGTGGCTTGTTGTTGTCGTAGCCCATCCAAACGCCCGCCACGTAGTCCGCGGTGAAGCCGATGAACCACGCATCGCGCGCGGCCTGTGTTGTTCCGGTTTTGCCCGCAGCTTCTCGATCGGGCAATGCGGCTCGTCGGCCCGAGCCATCTGTTACAACATGGCGCATCATATAGATCAGCTCTTCCGCTACCGGTTGGCGCAGCACCCGTTCCCCAATGCCGCCGCCTTTGCCCATCAGGGGCACGTCATCGCCAGCCAGACGCAATTCAAGCAGGCCATAGGGTTGCACCGAAGAGCCGCCATTCAGAATGCCCGCATAGGCCCCTGTCATTTCGATCAAGGTCGCTTCCGAGGCCCCCAAAGCTAACGCAGGTCCTTCGGCCAACGGTCCGGCAAGCCCGAAGTCCGTTGCAATTTGGCGCACTGCCTCGCGTCCAACGGTTTCAGACACTTTCACTGCAGGCACGTTCAATGAATCCTGCAGCGCGCGGGTCAGAGTAACTGGACCATAGTGTTCATTGGTATAGTTGCTCGGGCTCCAGTCGCCCGAGCCGGCAATCGAGATTGTAATCGGCTCATCCACGACGATATCGTTGTGGTGGTATCCCATCTCAAGCGCAGCTCCGTACACAAAGGGCTTAAAAGCCGATCCTGTCTGTCTTTTTGCCTGAGTTACGCGGTTGAACGCGCCCGAGACTTTGGTCTTCCGACCACCGACCATCGCACGGACGGCGCCATCGGCCGACATGACAACAATGGCTGCTTGCGCTTCGGATTCTTCATCCACACGCTCTTCAAAGACTTTCTTCAAAGCCTCTTCGGCTGCGCGCTGAATGTCCTGATCCAGAGTGGTCTGGATAAAAACATCTTCGGTGGTGCGACGTGTCAGGAAGTCCGGCCCAGACGCCATGACCCAATCCGCGAAATAGCCTCCGGCCTGTGCTTCGGCTGCCTCGGACAGTTCGGCGGGGATTTGTTTGGCAATCGCTGCGTCGACTGCACTTAGGTAGCCTTGCTCTTCCATCAGATCGACAATCACACCAGCCCTATTCTGCGAGCGAGTCAGATCATTTGTAGGGGCATAGCGCGAAGGTGCCACCAGAAGCCCCGCCAGCATGGCCGCTTCTGCCGGAGAAACCTGCGCTGCCGACTTGCCGAAGTAGCGCTGGCTGGCAGCCTCAAACCCGCGTGATCCTGCGCCAAGGAAAACCCTGTTCAGATAGATCGTTAGGATTTCGTCTTTCGAGTGCTTCACTTCAAGCGCTAGTGCATAGGTCGCCTCAGTAATTTTGCGCCATAGAGTTGTCTGGCGGCAATCGGCTTCGTATTCAGCCTCGGTCTGGCCGCTGCGGGGATTATAGGGCTTACCCAGACATAAAAGCTTGGCCACCTGCTGGGTGATGGTCGAACCGCCGTGACCTTCTAGCGGACCACGCCCTTCGCGCAGGTTGATACGCACGGCGCTGGCGATCCCAATCGGGTCGACACCTGGGTGATAGTAAAAACGACGGTCTTCTGTCGAGACGACCGCATTTTTCAGGTGAGGAGAGACGGTTTCGGTGGTGATCATTCCGCCGAACTGATCCCCACGCCAGGCAAATACATCGCCTTTTCGGTCAAGCAAGGTCACAGACCCACGCGCCCGTCCGTCGATCAAATCGGTAATCGCGGGTAGGGTAGTCATATAGTAGGCAATTGCGCTGGCGATCAGCAAAAACACCACCATTGCCAAGCGCCACCCGATGCGCCAGATCACCATCCAGACCATGCGAAGAAATCCAAGGATCAACCGGATTGGCAGCGGGTAGTGCCGTGCGGGCTTTGCTGCCTTGCGCTTTTTCGGAGAGGACTTTTTTGCTGTTGGCTTCTTCGGGCCAGCAGATTTTTTCGCAGGCTTCTTCGCCGCCTTTCTAGGCGCCTCGCCAAAGCGTTTATCGGCCACAAGCCGCGACCGTTTGGTGTCTTTCGAAGTCATGAATGCCTGCCCGGCAGTATTATTATTGAAAATCTTATACAGCGATTCTGAGCACTTGTTGAGACGACCTTTCCTCGAGTCGAATGAAAAAAGCGCACAAATAATATGCAAATATAATAAATAGATTAAAAAATAATCAAAAAATCAGAAAATTCCCAAAATTTGCTCTTTGGAATCTGGCCGAACCCCTGGTTTGGCCGATTTGCTGCACATGCGAAATGCAGATCGACTGACAACCGAAAGGGAAAAACGGTGAAACTGATCATAGCGACCATAAAGCCATTCAAGATTGAAGAGGTCCGCGAGGCACTGACCGAAATCGGCGTGCGCGGGATGATGGTAACAGAAATCAAAGGCTTTGGATCACAGTCCGGCCACACAGAAATTTACCGCGGCGCGGAATATGCCGTGAATTTCGTACCGAAAGTGAAACTGGAAATCGTTGTCGGAGCGGACCTGGCGGAGCAGGTGGTCGAGACCATCGTGTCGACTGCCAAGACCGGCAAAATCGGCGACGGAAAAATCTTCGTTCTTGATGTCGCTCAGGCCGTGCGGGTTCGCACCGGCGAAACTGACGCAGACGCCATTTAATGCGGGCAGAAAAGGAAACTCTTATGAAACTGTCTAAAACACTTCTTCCATTAACGCTGATAGCGCTGCCCGGAATGGGTTTGGCTCAAGACGCCGTAGTTCCAGCTGCGGTTCCAACCGATGTGGTCTTCATCCTCAACTCTCTGTTGTTTCTAGTCGGCGGTTTTCTGGTCTTCTGGATGGCGGCTGGTTTTGCCATGCTGGAAGCTGGCTTGGTGCGTTCGAAAAACGTGACAATGCAGCTGATCAAAAACGTATCGCTCTTCTCGCTTGCGGCGATCATGTACTATCTGATCGGATACAACCTGATGTATCCGTTGGGCGACTGGGGCATCGAAGGCTGGTTCTCTGGTCTGTTCGGTTCTGTCGCGGTACTTGAAGCGGTTGGTATCGATGCATCGGGCGCTGACGACTATGGCTACGCCTCGACCGGGTCGGATTTCTTTTTCCAGCTGATGTTTGTGGCGACTACGGCCTCGATCGTATCGGGTACCGTGGCCGAGCGTATCAAGCTGTGGCCCTTCCTGGCCTTCGTTGTTGTTCTGACAGCGTTTATCTATCCTTTGCAGGCCAGCTGGAGCTGGGGTGGCGGATATCTGTCGGAAAAAGGTTTCTCTGATTTCGCGGGCTCGACAATCGTACACTCAGTTGGTGGATGGGCAGCTTTGACCGGCGCGATTATTCTAGGGCCACGTCTGGGTAAGTACAAAGACGGCCGTGTTATTCCGGTACCGGGCTCGAACCTTGCTCTTGCTACTCTGGGTACGTTTATTCTGTGGCTCGGTTGGTTCGGCTTCAACGGCGCATCGCAGTTGGCCATGGGCTCAATCGGTGACGTTGCTGACATCAGCCGTATCTTCGCCAACACCAACGCTGCAGCTGCCGGTGGTTCGATTGTCGCTCTGGTTCTAACTCAGCTACTCTACAAAAAGCCTGACCTGACCATGGTCCTAAACGGCGCGCTGGCGGGTCTGGTGTCAATCACTGCGGAACCATTGGCCCCGACCCTAGGTGCAGCTACGCTGATCGGTGCCGTTGGTGGTGTGATCGTTGTCTTCGCAGTTCCGTTCCTGGACAAAATCAAAATTGACGATGTTGTTGGTGCCATTCCGGTACACCTGATGGCCGGTATCTGGGGAACCTTGGCTGTGCCGCTGACCAACTCGGACGCATCGTTTGCAAACCAGATCGTCGGTATTCTTCTGGTCGGTGTATTCACCGTAGTTGCCTCGACGGTAGTTTGGTACGTAATCAAAGCAGTCATGGGACTTCGGGTTGATGAGGAAACCGAGATCAACGGCTTGGACATGGCCGAGTTGGGTATGGAAGCCTATCCCGAGTTCTCGAAGGGGTAAGTGTACCCACAAACAAAGAAAAAACCCCGCCGAACTGGCGGGGTTCGATTGGGGTGGCTTTGGTCACCCCGATTTCGTTTTAAGCGTGGATTGCGCCGTCACCACATGCCAGCGCAGCTTCACGGACCGCTTCCGAATAGGTCGGGTGGGCGTGGCAGGTCAGGGCGATATCTTCGGCAGAAGCGCCAAATTCCATGGCAACGCAAATCTCATGGATCATGTCACCGGCTGCTGGTCCGATGATCGAAGCCCCCAGTACGCGGTCGGTTTCAGGGTCAACTACCAGCTTCACAAAGCCGTCGCCCTGATGCACAGCCTTGGCGCGGGCATTGCCCATGAACATGAACTTGCCGACTTTAGGCTTTTTACCCTCGGCCTTTAGCGCGTCTTCGGTCACTCCAACCGTTGCAACTTCGGGGCTGGTGTAGACCACACCGGGGATGACACCGTAATTTACGTGGCCATGTTTGCCAGCGATGACTTCGGCGACCGCCATGCCTTCGTCTTCGGCCTTGTGGGCAAGCATCGGGCCTTCGATCACGTCGCCGATGGCGTAGATGCCCGCG
Source organism: uncultured Rhodobacterales bacterium (assembly GCA_964453855.1). GTDB lineage: Bacteria > Pseudomonadota > Alphaproteobacteria > Rhodobacterales > Rhodobacteraceae > JASMHC01. The sequence continues at coordinate 38,258 of CAYVRN010000016.1, read as the reverse complement.
ACGTTGGTGGCCCAATGGGCGTCGGTGGCGATCTGGCCGCGTTCGGTCATTATCACGCCCAAAGCATCAAGACCCAGACCGTCGGTGAATGGCTTACGGCCGGTGGCGACGAGGACGCAATCGGCGTCGAGAGTTTCATTCGTGTCAGGTGTTTTCTTCAGGGCGTAGTTGACTTTCGCCTTGGTCTTGGTGGCTTCGACGCCACTAACCGCTGCGCCCATCACAAACTTGAGCCCCTGTTTTTCTAGGATACGCTTAAAGGTGCGCTGAACGTCTTTGTCCATGCCTGGAGTGATGGCGTCCATATATTCGACCACGGTGACATCCGCGCCCAGACGGGCGTAGACAGACCCCAGTTCCAGACCGATGACGCCTGCGCCGATCACAACCATTTTCTTGGGGATCTTTGGCAGTTCCAAAGCGCCGGTTGAGGTGACGACGACCTTTTCATCGATCTCGATGCCGGGAAGGGCAGAGGCTTCGGACCCTGATGCTATGACGATATTCTTGGTCTCATAGGTGGTATCCCCCACCTGAACCTTGCCCGCTGCGGGGATGGTGGCCCAACCCTTGATCCAGTCTACCTTATTCTTTTTAAACAGAAATTCGATGCCGCCGGTGTTTTGACCGATGACGTCATCTTTGTAAGCTTTCATCTGCTTCCAATCGACTGACGGGGCTTTGCCCTTCAGACCCATGGCCGCGAAGTTGTGTTCGGCTTCGTGCAGGCTGTGGGTCGCGTGCAGCAGCGCCTTGGACGGAATGCAGCCGACGTTGAGGCAGGTGCCGCCCAAGGTTTCGCGGCCTTCGACAACAGCCGTTTTCAGGCCCAGCTGGGCGCAGCGGATGGCCGAGACATAACCGCCGGGGCCGGCTCCGATGATGATGACGTCATATTGGGACATGGGTGTCTCCTTAAAGCCTTTGGTTGGGGTGGGGGCTCTGCCCCCGTCGCTACGCGACTCCCCTGGAGTATTTTTTGAAATATGAAATTGGTTCGAAGAACCGACTTCTCATCCCTTTACAGATCCATCAACAGACGACGCGGATCCTCAAGCGCTTCTTTGACGCGAACGAGGAAGGTCACGGCGCCTTTGCCGTCGACGATGCGGTGGTCATAGGACAGCGCCAGATACATCATCGGGCGGATCACCACCTGACCGTTGATCGCAACCGGACGGTCCTGAATTTTGTGCATGCCGAGGATTCCCGACTGTGGGGGGTTCAGGATGGGCGAAGACATCAGCGAGCCGTAGACGCCGCCGTTCGAGATCGTGAAGGTGCCGCCCTGCATTTCGGCCATGGAAAGTTTGCCGTCACGGGCGCGGCGGCCTTTTTCGGCGATGGCTTTTTCGATTTCAGCGAACGACATGCTGTCGGCATCGCGGATCACCGGAACGACCAGACCCTGCGGTGTGCCGGCGGCGACGCCCATGTGGACGAAGTTTTTATACACGATATCGGTGCCGTCGATTTCGGCGTTCACTTCAGGCACTTCTTTCAGGGCGTGGCAGCAGGCCTTGGTGAAGAAGGACATGAAGCCCAAGCGGACGCCGTGTTTCTTTTCAAACAGGTCTTTGTATTCCTTGCGCAGTTCCATTGTCGCGGTCATGTCCACCTCGTTATAGGTGGTCAGCATGGCGGCGGTGTTCTGGCTGTCTTTCAGACGACGGGCGATGGTCTGGCGCATCTTGGTCATCTTGACGCGTTCTTCGCGGGCGGCGTCGTTGGCTGCAACCGGCGCGCGCGGGGCGGCGGCCACGGCTTTGGCGACGTCTTCTTTCATCACGCGACCGTCGCGGCCGG
>CAYVRN010000016.1:9580-36352 GCA_964453855.1 uncultured Rhodobacterales bacterium | reverse complement strand
GCGGCGGCCACGGCTTTGGCGACGTCTTCTTTCATCACGCGACCGTCGCGGCCGGTGCCGGTGACAGCGTCGCGGCTGATACCCGCTTCGGCCATGGCTTTCTTGGCGCTTGGGGCGTCTTCGACGTCACCCTTAGCGGCAGGGGTCGGGGTTGCCGCAGGTGCGGCGGCTGGGGCCGCGGCGGCTCCGTTGGACGAGATGACGCCAAGCTTGCCGCCCGCGGCGACGGTAGCGCCGTCGGCTGCGAGGATTTCAGTCAGAACGCCAGCGGCGGGGGCGGGCACTTCGACCGAGACTTTGTCGGTCTCTAGCTCGCACAGCATTTCGTCTTGCGCGACTGTGTCGCCGACCTGCTTGAACCAGCTTGAAACGGTCGCTTCGCTGACGCTTTCGCCCAATGCAGGGACCATGACGTCGATGGTGTCAGAAGCGGCTGCGGGTGCAGGGGTGGCCTCTTGGGCGGGGGCTGCTGCCGATGCTCCGGCTTCACCAATTATGGCAAGCAGGGCATCCACGCCGACGGTTTGGCCTTCGGCGGCGATAATTTCGCCTAATGTGCCAGCGGCTGGCGAGGGAACTTCAACCGTCACTTTGTCAGTTTCCAGTTCGCAGAGCATTTCGTCTACTGCCACGCTGTCGCCCGGTTTCTTGAACCAAGTAGCAACGGTGGCTTCTGTAACGGATTCCCCCAGGGTGGGTACGCGTACTTCGGTCATGGGTTATTTCCCTTCGATGGTCAGCGCTTCGTTCACGAGCGCGGCTTGTTGTGCTTTGTGAGATGAGGCCAGACCGGTGGCTGGCGAAGCCGAGGTGGCGCGGCCTGCATAGACAGGACGTGTGTGTTTCGCGCCGATGCGAGTTAGGGCCCATTCGATGTTGGGTTCGATGAAACCCCAGGCCCCTTGGTTCTTGGGTTCTTCCTGACACCAGACCATTTCGGCATCTTTGAAACGCTCAAGTTCCTTGATCAGAGACAGCGCTGGGAACGGGTAGAACTGTTCGATCCGCATCAGGTAGACGTCGTCGATACCGCGGGCGTCACGTTCTTCCAGCAGGTCGTAGTAAACCTTGCCCGAGCACATGACGACACGTTTGATTTCGGCGTCCGGTTTCAGCTGCGTGTCCGAGTGTCCCTTTTGGGCGTCATCCCAAAGAACGCGGTGGAAGCTGGATCCAGTTGTGAAATCTTCGGCGTCCGAAATGCAAAGCTTGTGACGCAGAAGTGATTTCGGCGTCATCAGCACCAGCGGTTTTCGGTAGCTTCGATGCAGTTGTCGACGCAGGATGTGGAAGTAGTTCGCCGGAGTCGAGCAGTTGGCGACGATCCAGTTGTCTTGGCCGCACATTTGCAGGAAGCGTTCCAGGCGGGCCGAGCTGTGCTCGGGGCCTTGGCCCTCAAACCCGTGGGGCAGCAGCATTACAAGACCCGACATGCGCAGCCATTTGCTTTCGCCAGAGCTGATGAACTGATCGAACATGATCTGCGCGCCATTAGCGAAATCGCCGAACTGGGCTTCCCACATGACCAGCGCGTTGGGCTCGGCCAATGAGTAGCCATATTCAAAGCCCAGAACCGCGTATTCTGACAGCATCGAGTCGATGACTTCGTAGCGGGCTTGCCCTTCGCGGATGTTGTTCAGCGGGTAGAAACGCTCTTCTGTATCTTGATTTATCAATCCTGAATGGCGCTGACTGAATGTGCCGCGTGTGGCGTCCTGACCGGACAGACGAACCGGGTAGCCTTCGGTCATCAGCGAGCCGAATGCCAGAGCTTCGGCAGTGGCCCAGTCAAACCCCGTGCCGCTGTCAAACATCTGCTTTTTGGTTTCCAAAAGGCGACCTACCGTTTTGTGGAGCGGGAAACCTTCAGGAACACGGGTAAGCGCGGTGCCAATCTCGGCCATAGTTTTGGCTTTGATCGCTGTTTTGCCGCGCTGATATTTTTCACCTTGACGGTTCAGGTGTGACCAGCGTCCATCCAGCCAGTCGGCCTTGTTCGGCTTGTAGTTCTTGCCGACCTCGAACTCGTCGTTCAGATAGGCTTGGAACTGCGCTTTCATATCCTCAATCTCGCCTTCGGGGATCAGACCGTCCTTGACCAGACGCTCGGTATAAAGGCTAAGTGTGGTCTTATGCTTTTTGATCTTGTTGTACATGATCGGGTTCGTGAACATCGGCTCATCGCCTTCGTTATGTCCGAAGCGGCGATAGCAGAAGATGTCTAGAACTACGTCTTTGTGGAACTTCTGACGGAATTCGGTTGCAACTTTGGCTGCATGAACAACCGCCTCTGGATCATCGCCGTTCACGTGGAAAATCGGGGCTTCCACCATCAAGGCGATGTCGGTCGGGTAGGGCGAGCTGCGTGAGAAATGCGGAGCGGTGGTAAACCCGATCTGGTTGTTGACCACGATATGCATCGTGCCGCCGGTCTTGTGACCGACCAGCCCCGATAGACCGAAACCTTCGGCCACGACGCCTTGACCGGCAAAAGCTGCGTCGCCATGCAGAAGTACGGGCAGAACCTGATCGCGATCGTGATCGTTCAGCTGTTCCTGTTTCGCACGAACTTTGCCCAGAACTACAGGGTTCACTGCTTCAAGGTGAGAGGGGTTCGCAGTGAGTGACAGGTGAACTGTGTTGCCGTCAAACTCGCGGTCGCTTGATGCGCCGAGGTGGTATTTCACATCGCCCGAGCCATCGACGTCTTCGGGTTTGAAGCTGCCGCCCTGAAATTCGTTGAAGATCGCGCGGTAAGGCTTGGCCATCACGTTCGCCAGAACCGACAGGCGGCCTCGGTGCGGCATGCCGATGACGATTTCTTTCAGACCGAGGGCCCCACCGCGTTTGATGATCTGCTCCATGGCAGGGATCAGCGCTTCTCCACCGTCCAGACCAAAACGCTTGGTGCCCATGTATTTGACATGAAGGAATTTTTCAAAGCCTTCTGCCTCGACCAGCTTGTTCAGGATCGCTTTGCGGCCTTCGCGAGTGAATTTGATTTCCTTGCCATAACCTTCGATCCGCTCTTTAAGCCACGCAGATTGCTCGGGGTCGGAAATGTGCATGTATTGCAGTGCGAAGGTACCGCAATAGGTGCGCTTTACGATGTCCACAATCTGGCGCATCGAAGCAACCTGAAGACCCAGAACATTGTCGATGAAAATCGGACGGTCCATGTCGGCTTCGGTGAAACCATAGGATTTCGGGTCAAGCTCGGGATGCGGGGTTTTATCGCGCATGCCCAGCGGATCAACATCGGCGATCAAGTGGCCGCGGATACGGTAAGCGCGGATGATCATCAGGGCACGGATACTGTCGAGAACGGCGCGTTTGATGGCGTCTTCACTGACCTCAATTCCCGCTGTGGCAGCCTTGGCTTTGATTTTTTCGCCCGCCCCCTTTGCTTCGGATGGCATAGGCCACATGCCGTCAAGCGCAGCCGTCAGGTCATCATTCGGCTGAGGGGGCCAATCGGTCCGTGCCCAGCTTGGTCCGGCAGCCTCGCGTTTGACGCTGACTTCATCGTCACCCATCTGTCGAAAGAAGCTTTGCCACGCCTCATCGACCGCATTGGGATCATTGGCGTAACGGGCATACATCTGTTCTAGGTATTCCGCGTTGTGGCCCTGCATGAAGCTAGACGCGTGAAACTGGTCGTTGGGTGATTGGTCGGTCATATCGACGCCTCGTTTTTGTTGAGACCTAAGTTATTGGGGTTGCACGCGCGGCCCCAATTCGTGTGTTCTTGCAATTTAGCCCCGCGGTGCCGTAAGTCGTTATCCAAGGGCATTTTAGCGGTTGGAAGAACAGGCATATGATCAGCAAAAAGAATTATCTTTTCATCATCGGCGCCCCGAAATGCGGGACAACCAGCCTGGCTGCGACTCTCAACCGCCACCCTGAAATCGCTTGGGCGAAAAATAAAGAAACCATGTTGTTCACTGACTTTGCCGAGCGTCGCTGGAGTGGCCCTGGCGTGGAGTTTTTTCAGGAAATGACAGGTGATTTCGACACCACGTTGGAGTGGGAATACGAGAACGAGGGCAGCGCGTCCTGGCGCCTTGAAGGCAGCACGGATAATCTGTCGTGCTCCGTTTCCGCCCAGCGCATTGCAGATTTCACTAAACGCGAAGATGTTGGCGAAATTCGAATTGTTGCGATTTTGCGCGATCCGGTTTTGCGGGCGGTTTCCGAGTATCAGCACACTATCCGTGACGGGCTTGAAACGAAATCTTTGAAGAAGTCGCTGAAGCTTGAGAGTAAGCGTTTGGCAGGCGGTATGAGCCCCCTGTTCGGACACGTTTTTCGAAGCAGTTATGTCAGCCAGATCGCTCGTTATCGTGAGGTTTTCGGGGATAATTTTCTGATCCTTGACTACCATCGGCTTGCGGATGGGCGCGAAGTTGCGGACCAGATTACCGACTATATGGGGCTTTCCCCAGTCGAGGTTGAGAGCGTCGCTTCGACGAACAAAAGCTTTGTATACCGTTCGGGCATTCTGCGCGCGATTCAGACCAACGATGTGGTGGTGTCTTTGATGCGGATTTTGGTGCCCAAAGGGTTTCGGGCAGGCATTCAGAGCGTATTGTCGCGGTTGAACCGTACAGAATATCGCCCTAGCGAGGCCGAGTTTGATTTGCTGCGACATGCTTTGAAAGATGAAATCGCCGCCTGTGTGGCAGATCCGGCTATTCCGACGGATCGCTGGACAGCGGCGCTGGGGCGCTAGGCGAAGCCCCAAACGGTCTTTTGGGGGATGCGATGCACCCCCCGAAAAAACGGGATTTCCCCCGTCGATATATGAAAGACCGCGTTGCAAGATCAGCCAATCGCCTTGAGTACAGCTTCGCCCAGTGTCGCCGGGCTGTCTGCAACGACGATGCCAGCTGAACGCATGGCTTCGATCTTGTCTTCTGCGCCGCCTTTGCCACCGGCAACAATCGCGCCCGCGTGACCCATGCGGCGGCCCGGAGGCGCCGTGCGGCCAGCAATGAAACCGGCCGTTGGCTTCCAACGGCCTTTCTTGCGCTCGTTGGCAAGGAATTCCGCGGCTTCTTCTTCGGCCGAGCCACCGATTTCACCGATCATGATGATCGATTGGGTTTCATCGTCGTCAAGGAACATGTCCAGCACGTCGATATGCTCGGTGCCTTTGATCGGGTCGCCGCCGATGCCGACGGCTGTCGACTGGCCCAGACCGATGTCGGCGGTCTGTTTGACGGCTTCATAGGTCAGGGTGCCCGAACGGGACACAACACCAACGCTGCCGCGCTTGTGGATGTGGCCCGGCATGATGCCGATTTTGCAAGCATCCGGCGTGATGATGCCGGGGCAGTTGGGGCCGATCAGACGGCTTTTGCTGTCTTCCAGCGCGCGCTTGACCTTCATCATGTCCAGCACAGGGATGCCTTCGGTAATGCAAACGATCAGTTCCATTTCCGCGTCGATCGCTTCGAGGATGCTGTCCGCAGCGAAGGGCGGCGGAACATAGATCACAGAAGCATTCGCCTCGGTTTTCGCCTTGGCTTCGTGCACCGAGTTGAAGACCGGCAGACCGAGATGGTCCTGACCGCCTTTGCCGGGGGTCACGCCGCCGACCATTTTGGTGCCATAAGCAATGGCTTGTTCAGAGTGGAAGGTACCCTGCGAGCCGGTGAAGCCCTGACAGATAACCTTGGTGTTTTCATCTACAAGAATTGCCATGGGTCTTAGCCTTTCACCGCTTTAACGATCTTCTCGGCGCCGTCCGACAAGTTGTCGGCTGCGATTACATCAAGACCAGAGTTGTTGATGATGTCTTTGCCGGCTTCCACGTTGGTGCCTTCGAGACGCACAACCAGCGGGACCTGAAGGCCCACTTCTTTGACTGCCGCGACAACGCCCTCGGCGATGACGTCGCAGCGCATGATACCGCCGAAGATGTTGACCAGAATGCCTTTGACGTTCGGGTCGCTGGTGATGATCTTGAACGCTTCGGTCACTTTCTCTTTCGTGGCGCCGCCACCTACGTCGAGGAAGTTGGCCGGTTCAGCACCGTAAAGCTTGATGATATCCATGGTGGCCATTGCAAGGCCCGCGCCGTTCACCATGCAGCCGATTTCACCGTCCAGAGCGATATAGTTGAGGTCATACTTCGACGCCTCAAGCTCTTTCGGGTCTTCTTCGGTGGTGTCGCGCAGTTCTGCGATATCAGCGTGGCGGTAAACCGCGTTGCCGTCAAAGCCGACCTTCGCGTCGAGTACTTTCAGATCTCCGCTGTCTGATACGATCAGCGGGTTGATTTCCAGCATCTCCATGTCCTTCTCGGTGAAGGCTTTGTAGAGCTGGCCCATCAGTTTGACGCACTGCTTTACTTGCTGGCCCTCAAGGCCGAGCGAGAAGGCGATGCGACGGCCGTGGTAAGCTTGGTAGCCGGTGGCCGGATCGACGCTGAACGACAGGATTTTTTCAGGGGTCGACGCGGCGACCTCTTCAATGTCCATGCCGCCTTCGGTCGAGCAAACGAAGCTGATGCGCGACGACTGACGATCAACCAGAAGGGCAAGATACAGTTCACGCTCGATGCCGGAACCGGCTTCAATGTAGATGCGGTTGACCTGCTTGCCCGCAGGGCCAGTCTGGTGGGTCACAAGAGTGCGGCCCAGCATCTTTTTGGCTTCCTCGGCGGCTTCTTCAACCGATTTGGTCAGGCGGACACCGCCTTTTCCGCCTGCATCTGCTTCCTTGAAAGAGCCTTTGCCGCGACCACCCGCGTGGATTTGCGCTTTGACGACCCAGAGTGGACCGTCCAATTCGCCAGCGGCTGTTTTGGCTTCGTCTGCCTTCAGGACTACGCGGCCATCCGAAACGGGGGCTCCGTATGTCCGCAGAAGGGCTTTGGCTTGGTATTCATGGATGTTCATGAAACTGTCCCTGATTGCTGCATTTGCAGTGTTCTAAGCAGGTTACAACGGCAGGACTAAGCGGTTTTTTACGTTTTGGTTGTGTTAGCGTTAAAAAAGCGACATTTGTGATCACAGTTTTTAGGGGTGTGATCACAAAATTGCTACGAGTGATTCGAATAATATAGCGGCATAAAAAAAGCCCGCCGGTTTCCTCGGCGGGCTTTAGATTGGGTAGGTGCTTCGCTTATGCGAGGCTGGGGTCAATCGCTTTACATGCCTCAACCAGACCCTGAACGGCTTTGACAGATGTGTCGAAGCCTTCCTGCTCTTCTTTGTTGAGTTTGATGTTCACGATACGCTCGATGCCGCCAGCACCGATTACGGTAGGTACGCCAACGTACATGCCTTTGACACCTAGATCGCCGTCGCAATAGGCGGCGCATGGCAGAACGCGCTTTTGGTCTTTCAAATAGGCCTCGGCCATTTCGATCGCGCTGGTAGCCGGGGCGTAGTAGGCCGAGCCGGTTTTCAACAGACCAACGATTTCGGCGCCGCCGTCACGGGTGCGCTGAACCATTGCGTCCATTTTTTCTTTGGTTGTCCAACCCATTTCGATCAGGTCAGGCAAAGGGATGCCTGCAACGGTCGAGTATCGAACCGAAGGAACCATTGTGTCGCCGTGGCCACCCAGGACGAATGCGGTAACGTCGCGCATCGAGACGTTGAACTCTTCGGCCAAGAAGTGGCGGAAACGCGCGCTGTCCAGAACGCCGGCCATGCCGCAGACCATGTTGTGGGGCAGACCCGAGAACTCGCGCAGCGCCCAAACCATCGCATCGAGCGGGTTGGTGATACAGATTACAAACGCGTTTGGCGCGTGGGCGGCAATGCCTTCGCCAACCGATTTCATGACTTTCAGGTTTATGCCAAGCAGGTCATCGCGGCTCATGCCCGGCTTGCGGGCCACACCTGCGGTCACGATGCAAACGTCGGCGCCTGCGATGTCGGCATAGTCCGAGGTGCCTTTCATGTCGGCGTCGAAACCTTCCGACGGGCCTGATTCTGCGATGTCGAGCGCTTTGCCCTGCGGCAGTCCGTCTGCGATGTCGAAAAGAACGACGTCACCGAGTTCTTTTACTGCTGCGAGATGTGCAAGGGTGCCGCCGATATTGCCTGCGCCGATAAGCGCGATCTTGGGTCTGGCCATAGGAAATGTACTCCAAATGGGTTGAAATCGCGCAATGGCTAGCCGTTTCGGTTGCTCAAAGCAAGAGCGCTGCGCTGCGGCATGGTTAGGCGAAGCTTGTACGTTTGGCTTTGTTATCGCTAAAAGCCTCGTAATTCTTTGACTTACGGGGGCAGGAACGGAATGCAATTTGATTTGGCTTTTTTTGCCATAACCATTCCAGCGGTCATATTTGCGGGTACGTCAAAGGGTGGGTTTGGATCGGGAGCGGCATTTGCCTCGGCGTCGATTCTTGCATTGGTTTTTGAACCGACCGTAGCCGTAGGACTGATGCTGCCACTTCTAATGGTGATGGATGTTCATGCGCTCAAAGTTTATTGGCGCAAGTGGGATTGGAAGCTTTCGTGGATTGTAATTTTCGGGTCATTGCCCGGGGTCGCACTGGGGGCCTTGCTCTACAAAGATGCAAATCCGGACCTTCTGCGGTTTCTAATCGGCGCGATCAGCATTCTATTTGTGATCTGGAGCGTTGTGAGCGCAAAAGGGTGGTTCGTTAAAGTCAAAAACCCAATCGGCGCGATTGGGGGATTGGCCGCCGGAGCAACCGGAGGTTTCACAAGTTTTGTCAGTCACGCAGGGGGGCCGCCTGTGGCTGTGTACTTACTGAGCCATCCAGTGACAAAGACCAGTTATCAGGCTTCAACGGTCCTAATTTTCTGGGTCATCAATATGCTAAAGGCGGTGCCGTATGCATTTATCGGCATTTTCACGCCACAAACGCTGATGGCGGATGTCATATTGGTGCCATTCGCCTTTATCGGCGTCTGGTTGGGGGTAAAGGCCCACGACATGTTGTCAGAGCGCCTTTACTTCAACGTGACCTATGTTCTGCTTACCCTGACCGGCATAAAGCTGATCTGGGACGCGCTGAGCTAACTTTTTAGGCGTGTGCAGCTAAGTCTGCGACAGTTGAAATTTGGGTCCGGCTTTTGGCAACTTCGCAGGCCATTCCGTTGCCAAGTTTCATCACAATGGTCCACTCGCCGGGTTTCATCGAGGTGAAAACCTCGATGGCGTGACCATCTTCGGTTTCGCCGTCTACGACAGGGAACTGGTTGAATTTGTCATGCAGATCCGCAACGAGGCATTCGTACGGTACCCAAACGCTTTTGGGATCCGGATTGACCGGATGCCCTTGTGCGACGAGATCGGTGAGTGCAGTGCTGAGTGTCTTAGAGTGATAGGTCATAAAGTTGGGTCCTTGGAACTGGATACTGCGCTACAAATGCAAACGGCTTGCCAACTCAAACTGTGAGTCAAAAAAATCGACGCTGCGTTGCGGCAATTTTGTGGTTGAAGTTATTGTTCGAATTTGGTCTGTGTGGCGCAATATTATTGCGGAGAAGAATCCATGACCCAAGACACGCGCCCCTATCGCTCGGTTCTGTACATTCCTGGCTCAAAGGAGCGGGCGCTGGAAAAGGCCCGAACACTGCCCGTAGATGCGATCATCTTTGACCTCGAAGATGCGGTGGCGGTCGATGAAAAGGTCAACGCGCGGACGACCTTGAAAGCGGCGTTAGATGAAGACGGGTATGGTTCGCGTGTCAAAATCGTGCGGATCAACGGGCTGGACACCGAATGGGGGGCTGATGATGCCCGCGCGGTTGCTGAAATGAACGCAGATGCGATTTTGTTGCCGAAAGTGGGTAGTCCTGCGGACGTAGATGCTCTGGCGGCTCTGATCCCTGATGACCTGCCGATCTGGGCGATGATGGAAACCCCGCGCGGTATGTTGAATGCCGCGGCGATTGCCGCGCACCCACGGATGGCGGGGTTTGTGATGGGCACCAACGATCTGGCGAAAGAGCTGCAAACGCGGTTTCGCGCGGATCGTTTGCCGATGATTTCGTCTTTGTCGATCTGCCTGTTGGCAGCGCGTGCTGAAGGTCTGGTGATCGTCGATGGCGTCTATAACGCCTTCAAGGATGACGAAGGCCTGAAGGTGGAATGCGATCAGGGCCGTGACATGGGATTTGACGGCAAGACATTGATCCATCCGGCGCAGGTTGCGGTGTGCAACGAAGCCTTCGCGCCGTCCGCGGCCGAGATTGATCTGGCTAAGCGCCAGATAGCGGAATTCGAGGAGGTCGAAGCCGCCGGAGGCGGTGTTGCGGTTGTTGACGGCAAAATCGTCGAAAATCTTCACGTTGCCACGGCGCGACAAATACTGGCAAAGTCCGAGGCAATCGCAAACCTCGGATAAGGAACTTCCACCATGACCCTATTGATCCTCGGACTTCTGTTGTGGAGCCTCGCCCACCTGTTCAAACGCCTGATGCCCTCAGTGCGCGAGGGTATGGGCGAAAAGGGCAAAGGCCTAGTGGCAATAGGCAGTCTTGCCGGGATTGTCCTGATGGTGATTGGCTATCGCGCCGCTGAAGGACCTGTTTTCTGGGACCGAAGCCCGATGTTGGTGGGGATCAACAACTTGCTGATGCTGCTGTCGGTTTATCTTTTTGCAGCGTCGGGGATGAAGCTGGGCATTGCCCGCCTGATGCGACACCCGATGTTGGCCGGCGTAGGTCTGTGGTCGCTTGGGCACTTGCTGGTCAATGGTGACTTGGAATCTATCATACTGTTTGGCGGGCTCTGGGTTTGGGCAATCGCAAGCGTGAAGATGATCAACGCAGCGCAGCCGGATCGGGAGAAGCCCGCAGCAAAACCTATGAAAAAAGAAGTGATAGGGGTCGTGGCGACCGCGGTCACATATGCTGTAATCGCGGGCGCACACTATGCGCTTGGCTTGCCGACGTTCGGCTAGACTTTTAGGAGAACAAACCATGGCGAAAATCAATCCAGGCCGGTTTTTTGAGGATTACTCAGTCGGTCAGGTGATTGACCACGCAGTGCCGCGGACTGTGTCGGGAGGCGAGCGGGCGCTCTATCACGCGCTCTATCCGGCGCGGCATGCGCTGTATTCCTCGGATGAGTTTGCCCTTGGATGTGGTTTGCCGCAAAGCCCTTTGGATGACCTGGCTGCGTTTCATGTGGTATTTGGCAAGACGGTGCCCGATGTATCTCTGAATGCGGTGGCCAATCTGGGCTATGCGCAGGGGCGGTGGCTGAAGCCGGTTTATTCGGGCGATACGCTGCGTTCGACCTCTGAAGTGATTGGGGTGAAGCAGAATTCCAACGGCAAGTCGGGTGTTGTCTATGTCCGGACTCGCGGATGGAACCAGCGCGACGAGGTGGTGCTGGACTATGTGCGCTGGGTGATGGTGCGCAAGCGCGATCTGGATGCGCCCGCGCCTGAGACGGTGATCCCCGAGTTGCCAAAAGTGGTGGACGCGGGTGATCTGGTAATTCCGGAAGGGTTGGACTTCTCGAACTACGACTTCACCTTGGCGGGCGAGCCGCATCGCTGGGGGGACTATGAGATTGGCGAGAAGATCGACCACGTGGACGGGGTGACCATTGAAGAGGCCGAGCACATGATGGCGACCCGTCTTTGGCAGAACACCGCGAAGGTGCATTTTGATGCGACCAACCGGGAAGATGGCAAGCGGCTGATTTACGGCGGGCATGTAATTTCGATGGCGCGGGCTTTGTCGTTTAACGGTCTTGCGAATGCGCAAATGATCGTGGGCTTAAACGGCGGGGCACATGCAAACCCGTGTTTCAGCGGTGACACGGTGCGGGCGTGGACCGAGGTGCTGGACAAGGCAGAGACAGCCGCCCCGGGTGTTGGCGTCGTTCGGTTGCGTTTGGTGGCTTATAAGTCGGGCAATGTGTTTGAATTGAAGGGCGAAGATGGGAAATATCTGCCCGGCGTTCTGCTGGATCTCGATTACTGGGCGTTGATGCCGATCTAGGGTTCAGAGCCTCGCGGCTCTGACAGTGAGGGGGCTCTGCCCCCCTGCCTTCGGCATTCCCCCCGGAGTATTTTTGGAAAGATGAAAGTGTGGGTTTCCCTTGTGGGAATCGAAATCCTCTGTCTCAATCGCGGCATGAGACAGAGAATATTCGCATCCGTTTTGGCCCTGACCACCGCTTTGCCAGCCCACGCCGAGTTTCGTTATGGTGATGAAGACTTGCAAGGTTATGTCGAAAGTAATTTGCTTTCGGTGTTTTACCATGAGCTGGGTCATGCCCTAATTGACATCGAAAGCCTGCCGATTTTCGGTCAGGAAGAAGACGCGGCAGATGTGTTATCGGTGTTTCTAATCGATGCCTTTTGGGAAGAGGAAAGCGCAGTTCAGATCGCCTATGATTCGGCGTTCGGGTTTTATGGAGAGTCCGAGCGCTATGAGCCTGTATTCTGGGATGTGCATGGTCCGGATTTGCAGCGTTACTATAATCTGGTTTGCGTGTTTTTCGGGGCCAATCCCGATGAGCGGGAAGATGTGGCGCGCGAATTGGACCTGCCAGACGAACGCGCCGAGTGGTGTGATGCCGAATATGAGCAGGCGGCCGGTAGCTGGGGAGGAGTGCTTGATCAGATCACTTCGGGAAATGGTGGTACGACCATCCGAATGGGAAGGGTTGAACATACGTCAGACGCGGGGCGTATGACGGGGGCTTTGATAGAGGAAGAGGTTGAGGCCCTGAACGCAGAATTCAAGCTGTCCCAGGTCTTGACGGTTCATGTAGAGGCCTGCGGCGAAGCAAATGCCTGGTACGACCCGGAAGAGCGCGCGATCACGATGTGCACCGAATTTACCAATGACATCGCTGAGCACGCCCCAAAGTTTTGACGGGAATCGCGGCGATGCAGCATTGGGGGTGTCGCGGGTGTGATCACGATAGCGATAACTGTGATCACAATTTCAGTATTTGGGGCGATATCTACAAATTTTCCTAGACATACCCCCTATGGGGAGTGTGACACGGGTTTAAAAAGCGCTAATACGTATTCGACGGAATGCCGAAAGGATAGATCATGGCCGACGTGAACCGGGGCAATCGCCCATTATCTCCACATATTACCATCTACCGCTGGCCCGTGACCATGTTGACTTCGATCCTTGTACGGATCACGGGTAACGCCTTGGCTGTTTCAGCGTTTCTTGTTGTCTGGTGGCTTTTGGCGGCGGCAACATCCGAAACCTATTTTGCTTATGCTGACGCTGTGATCACAAGCTTTTTGGGTGACGTGGTCATGACCCTTTCGGTTCTGGGTTTGTGGTTTCATGCCTTAGGTGGAGTGCGCCACCTAATCTGGGATCAAGCCGTCGCGCTGGAAAAAAAGACCGCCGACATGCTTAGCTGGGCTTCGCTGATCGGATCGGTCGTACTGACCGTGATTACTGTTGCGCTGGTGTAAGGAGACTGACGATGAGATTTCTAACCGACCGCAAACGCGCAATTGGTAACGGCTCGGCCCGCGAAGGCACAGTGCGTCATTGGAATATGACAGTTTCCTCGTATGGGTTGCTGGTTCTGACCCCGTTGTTTCTATGTGTCATGGGGCCGCTTCTGGGAGCGTCATACGCAGAGGTAACCGGAACACTGGGCAAGCCGGTGCCGGCGATCATCGTCGCGCTGACTCTTTGGATCGGCATGATGCATTTCAAGAACGGTGTACGGGTGCTGATCGAAGATTACGTTCATGGCTTCGCCCGTGAGCTTTGGATTATCGCCACGGTGATTTTGTCCTATGCCATCGCGGCAACGGGCGTGTTCGCTGTACTGAAAATGGCGCTTTAAGGAAGACGACGACATGGCTGCATATCAATACGAAACCCACGAATATGACGTTGTAGTTGTCGGAGCCGGTGGCGCCGGACTGCGAGCGACATTGGGCATGGCCGAACAGGGCTTGCGCACCGCATGTGTGACCAAGGTATTTCCGACACGCTCGCACACTGTTGCGGCACAGGGTGGCATTGCCGCCTCGCTAAGCAACATGGGTCCCGATAACTGGCAGTGGCATATGTATGACACCGTCAAGGGTTCGGACTGGCTGGGCGACACAGATGCGATGGAGTATCTGGCTCGCGAGGCCCCGAAGGCGGTTTATGAGCTTGAGCACTACGGCGTGCCGTTCTCGCGCACGGAAGAGGGTAAGATTTACCAGCGTCCGTTCGGTGGCCACACCACCGAATTCGGTGAAGGCCCGCCTGTTCAGCGAACCTGTGCGGCAGCGGATCGGACCGGTCACGCAATCCTGCACACGCTTTATGGCCAGTCGCTGAAGAACAACGCGGAATTCTATATCGAGTATTTCGCCATCGACCTGATCATGAGCGATGACGGTCAGTGTCAGGGTGTTGTCTGCTGGAAGCTGGATGACGGCACCATGCATGTGTTCAACGCCAAGATGGTGGTGCTGGCGACCGGCGGTTATGGCCGTGCCTATTTCAGTGCGACTTCTGCCCACACCTGTACTGGTGACGGTGGTGGCATGGTGGCCCGTGCGGGTCTGGCGCTTCAGGATATGGAGTTTGTACAGTTCCACCCAACCGGCATTTATGGCTCGGGCTGTCTGATCACCGAAGGCGCACGTGGCGAAGGTGGGTACCTGACCAACAGCGAAGGCGAGCGCTTTATGGAGCGCTATGCGCCGAACTATAAAGATCTTGCACCGCGCGATTACGTCAGCCGTTCGATGACCATGGAAATCCGCGAAGGGCGCGGTGTTGGCGAGCATGGCGATCACATCCACTTGAACCTGTCGCACCTGCCAGCTGAAGCTTTGGCCGAGCGCTTGCCGGGCATCTCGGAAAGCGCGAAGATTTTTGCCGGAGTTGACGTAACCAAAGAACCAATCCCGGTTCTGCCGACTGTGCACTACAACATGGGTGGTATTCCGACGAACTATTGGGGCGAGGTTCTGAACCCCACCGCAGAAGATCCAACCGCGATTGTGCCGGGTCTGATGGCCGCTGGTGAAGCGGGTTGTGCGAGTGTGCATGGTGCGAACCGCTTGGGTTCGAACTCGCTGATCGACTTGGTGGTGTTTGGCCGTGCAGCTTCGATCCGCGCCGGTCAGGTTGTGGATAAAGATGCGCCGAACCCGACACTGAACCAGGCCTCGATTGATGCGGCGTTTGATCGTTTCGACAATCTGCGCAATGCAAACGGCGGCATTCCTACTGCTGACTTGCGTCTGGAAATGCAGCGCACTATGCAATCTGATGCGGCTGTGTTCCGGACATCCGAAACGCTGTCTGAAGGTGTCGAGAAGATGACGGCCATTGCAGCGAAGATGGATGATCTGAAAGTCACGGACCGTTCACTGGTTTGGAACAGCGATCTGATGGAGACGCTGGAGCTGACCAACCTGATGCCGAACGCTTTGGCGACCATCGTGGGCGCAGAAGCCCGAAAGGAAAGCCGAGGCGCCCACGCGCATGAAGACTTCACTGCGCGCGACGATGAAAACTGGCGGGTACACACTGTCAGCCATGTTGATGGCAACAAGGTAGACCTGAGCTATCGTCCGGTCATTGTTGATCCGCTGACGACTGAAGATCAGGGCGGTATCAGCCTCAAGAAAATCGCGCCGAAAGCGCGGACGTTCTAAGGAGAGAGATTATGGTAGAACTAGCACTCCCCAAGAATAGCCGCGTACGGACCGGCAAAACCTGGCCAAAGCCTGAGTGCGCCACCAATGTGCGGGCATTTCGTATCTATCGCTGGTCGCCAGAGGATGGTGAGAACCCACGGGTGGATACCTACTTCCTTGATATGGATAAATGCGGCCCGATGGTTCTGGATGCGTTGATCAAGATCAAGAACGAGATCGACCCGACGCTGACCTTCCGCCGCTCTTGCCGCGAAGGGATTTGCGGATCATGCGCGATGAATATCGACGGTAAGAACACGCTGGCCTGTATCTTCGGGCTGGATGAGGTGAAGGGCGATGTGAAAATCTATCCTCTGCCGCATATGCCGGTGGTGAAAGACCTGATCCCTGATCTTACGCACTTCTATGCCCAACATGCGTCAATCATGCCGTGGCTCGAGACCAAGACCAACCGCCCTGCGAAAGAGTGGAAGCAGTCGATTGAAGACCGCAAAAAGCTGGATGGCTTGTATGAATGCGTGATGTGTGCGTCATGCTCGACCTCGTGCCCGAGCTACTGGTGGAACGGTGACCGTTACCTTGGCCCCGCCGCGTTGTTGCACGCCTATCGCTGGATCATCGACAGTCGTGATGAGGCGACTGGTGAGCGTTTAGATGAGTTGGAAGATCCGTTCAAACTGTATCGCTGCCACACCATCATGAACTGTACCCAGACCTGCCCTAAAGGCTTGAACCCGGCGAAAGCGATTGCTGAGATCAAGAAGATGATGGTCGAACGCGTGGTTTGAGAAAACGGCGGACGAGGGGCAAGCCCCTCGCGCTCCCTGAAGTATTTTTCCAAGAAGAAGAAACGGTCCAGCTTTGGGCCGTTTTTGTTTATATGGAAGTCTTGAAACCGTGGTATGTTTTCTGTGCGAATAGGGAGCGAGTCATGGCAGAGAAGCGAATTCTGATCGGGACCACCAAAGGGGCGTTTATTGCCGAAACGACTGGTGGCGAGAAGTGGTGCGTACGCGGGCCGTTTTGCAACGGCTGGACCATCAATCATGTGGTCGGTGATAGCAACAGCGGCATGATCTGGGCCGGAGGCGGCGGAGATTTTTTTGGTGCAGGCGTATGGCGATCTGCTGATCTGGGCGAAAGATGGGAATTGACTCGGCTGACTTCAGGTGTGATCGACACGTGGGTCGACAGCGAGCCAGAGTTTGCGGCAAGCATGGGCGTCACAGGCACGCCGTTACCCTTTGGCGATACATTTTCACAGATCTGGTCACTCGGAGCGAATCACGGGTCTGTTTTTGCGGGTACCAAGCCGGCAAATTTGCTAGTGAGTCACGATCAGGGGAAAAGCTGGGAACGGGTAGAAGGGCTTACGAACCATCCTTCCGCCGATAGCTGGCATGGCGGTGCCGCAGGTTTGGTGTTGCACACCATCGTTGGGCATCCTGACGACCCTGACAAGATGTGGATCGGTATATCAGCAGCCGGGGTGTTTGCCACCGAGGACGGCGGCACGACATGGGAACGGCGGAATAGGTTGTCAAATGCCGAAGCATGTGGGCATCACGATCATCCGGCGGCGCCACGAGACGGCGAAACCGGCCACTGCGTGCACAACATGATGCGCGCGCTTGGGGTAGGGGATGTGCTTTATCAACAAAATCATCACGGCGTTTGGAGATCGCCCGATGGCGGGCGTAGCTGGGAAGATATAACAACAGGCTTACCATCAACCTTTGGATTTCCGATCCGCGTGCACCCGCATAATCCCGATATGATCTGGACCATACCTTTGAACGGAGATAGCCAGGGGCGGTTTCCGCCTGACGGCGCAGCGGCCGTTTGGAAGTCCGTTGATGGCGGGAAAAGCTGGAACCCCAAGCGGACGGGGTTGCCGCAAGAGTTCTGCTTTTTCACCGTTTTGCGTCAGGCGATGGCCGGAGACACTCAAAGCCCAGCAGGGCTTTATTTCGGGACAAATACGGGATCAGTATACGCTAGCAGCGACGAGGGAGAAAGCTGGAACGAGATTGTCCGCCATTTGCCAACAATCCTTTCGGTCGAGGTATTTGAAGCGGGCGAATGAGCCCTTTGGCGTCCACCTAAACCAGCGCGCCCAAAAAAATTTCGTGCCGATGAAATTTTTTCTTGATCGACTCAAAGTTTGGTCCCATATGCGCGCTCAAGACGCCAACGCACGCACCTCTGGCGAGGTGGGCTCATCCCACGCGGTTACGTAGCGACGGTAACGTCTCCTTTTTGAACTGAGCGGTCTGCGCCGGGAAACCGGAATGGCCGGGTCTTATGGAGATGACCATGAACGCATATGTAACCGGGCTTTCGGCCCGCGAAGTCACTTCTTTTTCCCGCACCGAAGCTTTTATTCTAGGCCATTCCTTCGAGCGCCCGACCCTTGTGATCGACCGCGAAGCAGTTGCGCGCCAGTATTCAGCGTTGGCGCAGGGTTTGGGGCGTGCCCGCATTCACTACGCGGTCAAAGCAAACCCCGAAGCGGAAATTCTGCGCACGCTGGTCAGTCTTGGGTCGAACTTCGACGCCGCTTCGCGCGCCGAGATCGAAATGTGTTTGGCGGCAGGCGCCACTGCGGACCGGATCAGTTTCGGAAACACAGTAAAGCGTGTTTCGGATATTGCTTGGGCGCATGCTGCGAGTATCGGTATTTTTGCCGCAGATGCCGAAGCCGAGCTTGAAAAGCTGGCAGCCCATGCGCCGGGATGTGAGGTATATATTCGCATCGTGGTGGAAAGCTGCGAAGCCGACTGGCCGCTGTCGCGCAAATTCGGCTGCGCCCGTGATAAGGCGTTGGACCTGATCGCCTATGCCAAGCGTCTGGACCTGAAGCCGGTGGGGTTGAGCTTCCACGTCGGATCTCAGACCAAGCGCGCCGCGATGTGGCGTCCAGTTCTTGAGCAGGTGGCGGCCGTTTGGCACGCCGCGAAAGATTCCGGGCACGAACTGCGCCTTTTGAACATTGGTGGTGGTTTCCCGGCGTTTTACGGTCAGGATATCGACGCGCCAATGGTTTACGCACAAGATGTCATGAGCCAGATTTCGGAACTGTTCGGCGAAGTGCCGGAAATCATGGCCGAACCTGGCCGTGGTATGGTGGCTGAAGCTGGCGCAATTGCTGCCGAGGTTCTCCTTGTGTCGAAAAAATCTGACAATGACTTGCATCGCTGGGTCTATCTGGACATCGGCCGGTTTTCGGGTCTGGCCGAAACCGAGGGCGAGGCAATCCGCTATCAGTTTCTGACCGATCGCGAGCATGAACCGACCGGCTCTTGCATTCTGGCGGGTCCATCGTGTGACAGCGCTGATGTTCTCTATGAAAAACAACCTGTCCAGCTTCCGATTGGTTTGCAGGCAGGGGACCGGATCGTGATCCGCAACTGCGGTGCCTATACTTCGACCTATGCAAGTGTCGGATTCAACGGCTTCCCGCCACTGGATGTTTTGGTGATCTGATCAGATAGGTGCTTTGTCCCTCTTGCCCCGAAGAAAGCGCGTGGCAATTCACCCCAGGATATTTTCACGACAAAAGAAACGGGTAACCCCCTGCCGATAGACCGGGGACTTTCTTCCGTCACGGTCATCGGCGTCCCCGCCTGTACCGCAACGGGACATTCGCATTGTTTGGTTAAGAAACTCCTATTTTCTTTTGTCCTGAAATATCCTCGGGGGTTTCAAAGGGGGCAGACAGCCCCCTTTGCTTGACCTCGGGCCATGCGTCAGGCGTCAGCCGCGACCGCAGTAAAGCCAGAGGATGCGACCTGAGTGTCAGGCGCAGGGCGATGTAGTCTTCGACCACCTCTTCGCCCTCGGTCATTTTGGGCAGGATGACGGCGGGTTCGATGATACCTTCGCCATCAATATCGCTGGCGAACAGCGGCAGAGGCTTCGGAGCGGTGATAGCTTTGGCAGCCCAGAGTGCCTGACGTCGAGGGATGCCAAGACCGGCAAAGCAATCGGCCTCGGCCAAGGCGGTGATCAGCGCGGGGCTGACGCCGGCCCTTCGCCAGACATCTTCAACGGTGCGATAACCGTTGGCGCGGGCGGCGGTGATCCATTGGGCCTCTTCTTCGCGCATCTTCCTGATCTGGCGGAAACCAAGGCGTAGCGCCAGACCGCCTTCGCCGTCGGGTTCCATGGTGTTGTCCCAGAAACTAGCGTTGATACAGACGGGCCGGACCTGCACGCCATGTTCGCGGGCATCGCGCACGATTTGTGACGGGGCGTAGAAGCCCATCGGCTGCGAATTCAGCAGAGCGCAGGCGAAGATGCCGGGATGGTGGCATTTGATCCATGCGCTGGCATAGACCAAGAGGGCAAAGCTGGCGGCGTGGCTTTCTGGGAAACCGTAACTGCCGAAGCCCTCGATCTGGGAAAAGCAGCGTTCGGCGAAGTCGTCGTCATAACCGTTGGCGCGCATCCCCTTCATGAACCGCCCGTGGAATTCGCTGACATTGCCATGTTTCTTGAAGGTCGCCAGAGACCGGCGCAGACGATCGGCTTCGTCGGGCGTAAAACCTGCGCCGATGATGGCGATCTGCATCGCCTGTTCCTGAAAAAGAGGCACGCCAAGAGTTTTGCCCAGCACATTGCCTAATTCGTCTGACGGGAAGGTGACCTGTTCTTCGCCATTCCTGCGACGGATGTAGGGATGAACCATGTCGCCCTGAATGGGGCCGGGGCGGATAATGGCGACCTCAATCACCAGATCATAGAAACAGCGGGGGCGCATGCGGGGCAGGAAGTTCATTTGCGCGCGGCTTTCCACCTGAAACACCCCTACGCTATCGGCCTGGCAGAGCATGTCATAAACCTTGGGGTCCTCGGGCGGCAGGTTGGCTAGCGTGTGGCTGGCCCCGTGGTGCAAGTGCAGCAGATCAAAGGCCTTGCGGATGCATGACAGCATACCAAGCGCCAGAATATCGACCTTGAGGATGCCAAGCGTGTCGATATCGTCTTTGTCCCAGCAGATGACCGTGCGGTCCTCCATCGAGGCGTTTTCGATGGGAACCAGTTCATCAAGTCGCCCTTCGGTGATGATAAAGCCGCCAACGTGTTGGCTGAGGTGGCGTGGGAAGCCGATGATGTCGCGGATCATCGACAGGGTCAGTTGCAGGTGCGGATCGCTGGGATCAAGGCCGATTTCGCGCAGCCGTTCGTCTTCCTTCGCGCCAAGGCTGGAGAACCCCCAGAGCTGCGAGGAAAGCGCCGCAACGGTATCTTCCGATAGCCCCATGGCGCGACCGACCTCGCGCATGGCGCGTTTGCCGCGATAGTGAATCACGGTGGCGCAGAGGCCCGCGCGGTGCCGGCCATAGCGTTCATAGATGTGCTGAATGACCTCTTCGCGGCGTTCGTGTTCGAAGTCGACGTCGATGTCGGGCGGTTCGTCGCGGGCCTCGGAGACGAAGCGTTCAAAGACCATCGTGCCGATTTCGGGGCTGACGCTGGTCACGCCAAGGCAATAACACACCACCGAGTTGGCGGCGGACCCGCGCCCTTGGCAGAGGATGTCGCGGGATCGGGCGAACTGGACGATGTCGTGAACGGTCAGGAAATAGGGTTCGTATTTCAGCTTGGCGATCAAGGTCAGTTCGTGGTTCAGCATGTTGCGCACCTTGTCGGGCGCGCCGTGAGGGTAGCGCCAGTTGAGCCCCTTTTTCGCCAGGCGGCGCAGGCGGTCTGACGGGGTTTCGCCGTTGCTGATTTCCGAGGGGTATTCGTAGCGCAATTCGTCCAGTGAGAAGGTGAGTGTGGCGGTCAGTTTGGCGGTGTTGTCGACAGCCTGCGGGTGGTTGCGGAACAGGCGGCGCATTTCGTAGTCGCTGCGCAGGCGTTGTTCCCCGTTGGCAAGGGCGGCGCGGCCCAAGGCGCTGACGCGGGTGCCGGTGCGGATGGCGGTCAGCACATCGGCCAAGCGGCGACGTTTGCCGTGGTGCATCATTGGTGCGGCTGAGGCGATGAGCGGCAGGCCCAGTTCGGTGGCGATACGGGCGTATTCGTTGAAGCGAGGCTGGTCGAGGCCATCATAGGCGGGGGAGAGACAGAAATGTATTTGTTTGCCCAAGCGGCGCGTCAGCCGTCGCGCCTGTGGCAGCCAATCGTCCGCTCCGTGCTGCGAGGGCAGTGCTTTTGGCGGGTGCAACAGGAAGTGCAGGCCGCTCGCGTGGTAAAAAAGGTCCGAGAGTGAGATCTGGCAGTGGCCTTTTTCGGTGCGCAAGCGACCCTTGGAGATCAGGCGGCAAAGGCTGGCCCAGCCTTGGCGGGTTTCGGGCAGGGCCGTGAGATCGGGCCCGTCGGTGAAGCGCAAACGGGCAGCAGGGATCAGGCGCGGGGTGTTGAGGATATGGGCCGAGGGCGGTTGCGGGATACGATCGGGGCGTGGTGGACCGTACACGTCGGCGGCTTGCCGTTCGCGGACCTTGCGGGCGATGTCGCGCGCGGCTTGATGGGCGCGGACGATGCCTGCTACCGAATTGTCATCGGCAATCGCCACGGCGGGCAGGCCGATGAGGGCGGCACGCTCCATGTATTCTTCGGGGTGAGACGCCCCGGTGAGGAAGGTGAAATTCGAGGTGGCAGACAATTCGGTAAACATGGTGAGTCGTAGTATATTCACCTTTTGTTCTTATTTGGAGTCGCAAGTTTGTGAGTGGAGAATTTGAGTATTTTGGGTAAGATGAAGAGCGGAGTCGACTATTCTGGACGGACAGGAATATTTCTGATCTGGAAACCAGTTTTGTCCTGAACAAATCCGGCAGATTTGTAAAACGACAAGGTCTCGGGCTGTTTTGAGCCGGTCAATAGCATAGCCTTATAACATCCCGCGCCAAATGCCTGTTGAGAAGCCGCCTTCAGAATTGCTTTGCCGAAGCCGCGGTTTCGGAAGTCGCTGTGTGTCACGACGTTTTCGATCAGAGCATAGGGATCTCCGCCGCGGGTGAGATTTGGCAAGACAAAGACGGTGCAACTGGTCACAAGGATGCCATCGAAGACTCCGATCAGAACGGCACTGCCTTTTAATGCGTTGATGCTGCCTAAAGCTTCGGCCGCAGTTTCGGGTGGGCAAGGCGGGTCGTTTGGGTTGAGGTGAGTGTAGAGTGCGGTCAGGTGCGGCAGGTCTTCAAGAAGAGCCGGACGGATATCCAACCTAGAAGCGCTCACAACAGCCCCGCAAACTCACCCAGAACCTGTTCATAGACCGCGCGTTTGAAATCGACGATATTGGGGATCAACTGGTTGGCTGGCAGCCAGCACCATTCCGAGAACTCGGGATGCTCCACATCAATGTTGATCTGGTCATCAGTACCGTCGAACCGCATCAGAACCCACTTCTGTTTCTGACCGCGAAAGCGGCCCTTCCAGATGCGGGGGACGATGTGATGGGGCAGGTCATAGGTGACCCAACCCTTGGTTTCGGCGATGACCGTGACCTGATCAGCCAAGACGCCGGTTTCTTCGGTCAACTCTCGCAGCGCCGCATCAAGCGGTGTTTCCCCTTCGTCGATCCCGCCCTGAGGCATTTGCCAAGCGGCGACCTCGCTATCAAGGCGTTGGCCGACGAAGACCTCCCCTTTGCCATTGGTCAGCATAACGCCGACGTTCTGGCGGTAGGGGAGTTTTGCGATTTCTTCCGGGCTCACTTGCTTATTGCCCAATTGCAGCCAGGCCGCGCAGCAGATCAATTGCATAAGCCAGTTGATAGTCGTCCTTGCGCAATTCCGCTGAGGCCTCGGCCTTGGCTTCTTCTTCTTCCAGTTGACGCAATTCGTCCTCGGTAAGGCTATCGTTGTTCAGGCTTCCACGCAGGTCAGCTTCGCTGCGTTGGTTGCGTGTTTCCTCTTCGGTTTCGTCACGAGACACACGAGGTTGCTCGACGATAATGTCCGGCGAAACCCCCAAATTCTGGATCGAGCGGCCCGACGGCGTGTAATAACGCGAAGTGGTCAGACGCATTGCGCCATCACCGCGCAATGGAATGACCGTTTGAACTGACCCCTTACCAAAGCTTTTGGTGCCCACAACAATCGCACGACGGTGATCCTTGAGAGCCCCCGAGACAATTTCGGATGCCGAGGCGGAGCCACCGTTGATCAGCACGACCATCGGCTTGCCGTCGATCAAATCGCCCGGTGTAGCGTTGAAACGCTCGCTATCTTCGGGATTGCGGCCACGGGTCGAGACGATTTCCCCCTTGTCAAGGAACGCATCCGAGACTCGGATTGCCTGATTTAGAAGACCACCCGGATTGTTCCGCAGGTCCAGAACGACGCCGTTTACATTTTCCAATCCGCCCAGCTCTTCGATGGCGCTGTTCAGACCGTCTTCAAGGTTGGTATAGGTCTGGTCGTTAAAGGTGGTGACACGCAAGACCACGGTGTCGCCTTCGGTGCGGGTGCGAACAGCGGTCAGCTTGATCGTGTCGCGGATGATGGTCACGTCGAAGGGTTCGGGTTCGCCTTCGCGGACGACAGTTATGACAATTTCCGAGCCAACCGGTCCGCGCATGATGTCAACGGCTTCATCCAAAGTCAGTCCCAGAAGAGATTCGCCATCGACATGTGTAATAAAATCGCCGGACTCAAGACCTGCTTCGTCGGCAGGGGTGCCATCGATCGGCGAGACGACTTTGACCCAGCCGTCTTCCTGAGTTACTTCGATTCCTAGGCCTCCGAATTGTCCGCGGGTCTGGATTCGCATGTCGGCCGCATCGGCGGCGGACAGGAAGCTGGAATGCGGGTCAAGCGAACGTAACATTCCGTCAATGGCGCTTTCGATCAGTTCCTGATCGTTGACGTCTTCAACGTATTCCTGACGAACACGCTCAAAAATGTCGCCGAAAAGCTCCAGCTGCTCGTAGACTGATGTTTGCGAGTTGGCCTGTTGTGCGACCAAAGGACCTGCGATTTGAGTTGTTACCGCAACCGCTGAAACGATGCCAATAGACATGGCAATTAAGGTTTTTTTCATCACACTTTCCTATCCGGCGAAAAACCAGCTTAACGGGTCAACAGGGGTATTGTCTTCCCTAACCTCTATATAAAGCGTTTCTGTGCTGTTTCCGCTTTCCGCACTTGCTGTTACTGCACTCGTGTCGCCCATCATACCGACGGGATGCCCCGCTGGCACGACCTGCCCAGTCTCACCATAGACCGTTTCCAGGCCAGCGAAAACAAACAGTGTTTCCTGACTGGGTTCAAGGATCATCACGTTGCCGTAATCGAATAATGGACCCATGTAGCGGATTGTTGCCGCCACTGGAGTGACCACCAGCGTTCCGGGGCGTGTTGCCATGATGATCCCGGGGCGTTCTATGCCCGCGGCATCCGCTTCTTTAAAACGGCGTAGGATTGCGCCCAGAACAGGCAAATCCAAAGTCCCCTTTAGCGCGGTTACATCGGGAACTGCCCCTGATACACCGTTTTTGGGGATTGTATTGAGACCCCCTGCAAATTGTTCCAGCGTTTCGGTCGAAGCCAACAGAAGGGCGGTTTGCACGGGGTCTTCGGAAAACTTCTTGGGTAGATCCGTGCGGTTCGAAATGGCTTGTGATAGCTCGGTTCTGGCCAGTTGAACGCCCACCAAGCCTGTCTGCAAGTGCTCAAGGGTCTGTTGGCGTAGTTGACGAGCTTCGGACAAGGCTGACAGCTCTCTCGCTAACGCCTCTGCTTCCTTTTGTAAGGCGGGCGTGACGTCTGCCAAAATCATCTCGGCGCGCGCCGTTCCAGTCGGGCCCGACGGGTGTAGTAGCAACGAGGGCTCAGGTGCTTTGCCAATTGCTTGCAGAACCGAGACCAGCCGCTCGATGCGATCCCGTTTCGCATCTAGTTGCAGGCTTAAGCGGGTTTCCTGAATTGTGGCCGCGCGCAGACCATCTCGAATGGCATCAAGCGCGGTTTCGTAGGCAGCGACGGTTTCGGTCAATGCGCGGACCCTATCGCGGGCTGAATTGGCCCGTTCAAGCAGGAACGCAGCGGATTGCAATTGAGCGACAGCAGTTTCAGCCAGAGCCTGCTCGGATTGCGCCACGCCCGTGTGGGGCAGCAGCGCCAGTCCAGCTATGAGCCCGAGCACTAGCCTCATGTGCGCAAAAGGCTTTCTCCGGTCATTTCGGCCGGCTGCGGCAGTTGCATCAATTCCAATAGCGTTGGCGCCAGATCGGCCAGCCGCCCAGCGGCAAGGCTGGCGCCTTTGGGACCACCGAATAGAACAACTGGAACGGGGTTGATGGTGTGTGCCGTATGGGGACCGCCGGTTTCAGGATCAACCATGGTTTCACAGTTGCCGTGGTCAGCAGTTACGATCATGGCACCGCCCACAGCCTCAAGCGCGTCCAGCACGCGGCCTAACCCCTGATCCACGGCTTCACAGGCTTTCATAGCCGCTTGCAGATCGCCTGTATGTCCGACCATGTCGGGATTGGCGTAGTTGGTGACGATCAGATCGTATCCAGCCTGAATCGCCTCAACGAACTTATCTGTCACTTCAGGTGCCGACATCTCGGGTTGCAGATCATAGGTGGCTACTTTTGGTGATTTGGGCATAAACCGGTCTTCGCCGATTTCCGGCTTTTCCTTGCCGCCGTTCAGGAAGAAGGTCACATGCGGATATTTTTCGGTCTCGGCCAAACGGAATTGCCGCTTGCCATGCTGTGCCACCCACGATCCAAGCGTGTTCACGATATCGCGCTTGGGAAAGGCCGTGGTCATGTAGCTGTTGTGAGCGTCCGAATATTCCACCATCCCCAAAAGGGCTGATAATTCGGGGCGCGTGCCGGTTTCAAACTCGGTAAAATCGGGATCACCAATAGCGCGCAAAATCTCGCGGGCGCGGTCGGCGCGGAAGTTCAGACAGAATAGCCCGTCGCCGTCCCGAATGCCGCTGTAATCGTCGATTTCAGTGGCTTCGATGAATTCATCCGTTTCGCCACGCGCATAGGCCGCGGCCACCGCATCCGCGGCAGTCTCGACTTGATATACCGCATTTCCGTGTACGATCGCGTCAAAGGCTTTTTTAACGCGCTCCCATCTGTTGTCGCGATCCATGGCAAAGTACCGCCCAGTGACCGTCGCGATATAGGCCCCTTCGGGCAAACGACTTTCCAGTGTGCTGATGTCCCCGTCTGCAGACTTTGGCGG
>CAYVRN010000016.1:0-9480 GCA_964453855.1 uncultured Rhodobacterales bacterium | reverse complement strand
CCCGCACCGATGTTGGTATGACCCACCTCAGAGTTGCCCATCTGACCGCTTGGCAAACCGACATCCGGGCCGTGGGTGATCAACTGCGCATTTGGGCAGGTGGCCATCAAGCGATCAAAATTCGGCGTGTGTGCCAAGGCAGGTGCATTGTTGCCGGTGTCATCCCGCTTTCCCCAACCATCAAGAATGCAAAGGACAACAGGCTTGGGGGCGCTCATGGCAATACCTTTCAAAGAACTCGTGCCGCCTATCTAAGCCCTTTAAACGCGGGCGTGAACCCTCAACCGGCATTCATCCCCAGAGTATTTCGGTTAAGATGAAATTGATGCGATCTTCTTCCTGGCCAAAATACTCATTGAACAGCGCGGATCAATTTGCGCTCGAGAACCCTCAGGACGGTTTTCAAATCATGGCCCCGCTTAAGGATCTGTCCATCCATTCCAATGACGCAATATTGCCCCTGCTTGTTGCGCAAGGCGGGGCGCTTTTCGATCCTGTATAAAGGGTGTTCTGCGGTTCTTCGGAAGACCGAGAAAATGGCGGCGTCTTTCAGCGACGATATCCCATAGTCTCGCCATTCTCCGGCGGCGACCATGCGTCCGTAAAGGCCAAGGATCACTCCCAATTCAACACGATGAAATGACACCCTGTCTGGAAGTCCCACATCCGGGGGCAGTGTTTGCATATTCATAATGTCAGAGTTGCGCTGTTTTTTGATGAAATCAAGCTCTCAGGCGAATTGACCCTGACAAAACCAACCCGAAGACATGGTGCCGCCGTGAGCATAGTAAAGCCAAAGCCTGTCGCCCCGATCTGTTGTGACCTGCCAGTAATCCCGCACGCCGCTGCGCCAGTTCGGATCATCCAGCCACCATTCCGGCGCAATGCGTTCGGGGCCGGTTGCTATTTTCAGCGCCATTTCCTGTCGGCGCCAACGAAACTGCGCGGGCGGAT
This sequence comes from uncultured Rhodobacterales bacterium, assembly GCA_964453855.1. GTDB lineage: Bacteria > Pseudomonadota > Alphaproteobacteria > Rhodobacterales > Rhodobacteraceae > JASMHC01. The sequence continues at coordinate 8,526 of CAYVRN010000016.1, read as the reverse complement.
GTGGCGTGTCGGGGGCCGCCACTGGCTCTGGTTGCCACAGCAACAAGGGGCGGAGAGTGGGGGGCTTGGGCCAGCCCTTCGCCGGATCAGACCACGCCGCAGCAAGGGTTTGGGCGGATTTTTCAGGAATGTGGCTGTTGCCGGGGTGGCGGCGGGTGATGGCTTCCATTCCCACTCTCGCGCCGATACGGCTGATCAGGTCTTCAAGCTGTCGCTCCGCGGTCAGGCGTTCTCGGGCGGCAAGTGCGGCATCCAGATGCCCCGCCGGTCGGTGGTCGCTGACATGTTCGACTTGCACCGCCTCGAGCCGCAGCATGTCGATGCCATAGCCTGCGTCCAGATCATCCAGTTTCATTCGCAACAGCGGGCGGATGCGGTCGGGTTCGTGCGTGGGGCGGGCCAGACCTGCTTCGATCCAACCCATAGTCTGATCGGTACGAAATGCCTGCAGCCGCACCAAGCGCGCGCCTTTGGCGTCACGTTTCAGGCGCTCGGACAGGGCCGGAAGCAGTTTGTCCAAAGCGGCAAGGATGTCTTCTTCAAGCCCAATCGGATCAGGCAAAGACATCCGCACCGCATAGCGCGGCGGTGGTTTGGCGGGCGACACCGGTTCGGGTACCGATCCCAACGCCTGATCCAGCCGCAGCACCAATCCTTTGCCGAACCGTCGTGCGAGCGCCGCACGGGGTTGGCCTATCAGATCACCGATCCGGCGCAGACCAAGACGCGAAAGTTGCTGCACCGTTTCTCCCTCAAGCCGCAGGGCCGCCACGGGCAAGGGCGACAGAGCCGTATGTGCTTTGCCCGTTTCGGCAATCCGCGCCTGAAAGCTGGGGGGCTGCGCAAAGGCGGGCCGCGCTCCGCCCCTTTCCCAGTGCCTCCGCTTGGCTGCGCGCGATCGGGTGGCGCGCGCCTCTTGTTCTATCGCGTCGCCCGAGCGATGGCTGCCTGCCTGCTCTCCGGCGAACCGTGCCAGCGCCCATGCCGCGCCTTGGGTATCGGCCAGCCCCATGCGGACAGACAGACCCAGATCGGTAACCTCGCCTTCAATTTGGGCCATAAGTGCCTCTTCCCCGCCGAACAGATGGGTGCAACCGGTCACATCAATCACCAACCCGTCGGGCGGCAAGCCCGCCACCCAAGGTGAAAACTTGCCTGCCCAGCGTTGCAAGACGGTTAGAAACGCCACTTCGGCCTGTGGGTTTTGCAAACGTGTCACCAGTTCGGGGCACATCGCCAAAGCATCGCGCAGGGGTTGGCCGTGGTGTAGGCCGGCAGCTGATGCGGTTTCGGAAAGTGAATTCAACACTTGCATTTGCCCCGTGTCGCGCAACACCGCAAAGGGTTGATCGCGCAAAGTATCGGCCTGTCGTAACAGGCGTTCGGCACCAAGGCGGGGAAACCACAGTGAAAGAATTCGTCGGGCGGGCATGGCGGGCAGCACAAATGTTCCTGTTATGTTCTTATTTAGGGCGTCTCAGCCCCAAAGTCGAGTCCACCCGTGCCGGAAACAGGCGGGGATTTGCCGCCTAAAAGGGTTGATCGCGACAACGCGATACGGTCAAGGTGGCGCAGGTTGATCCATTTGTGAGGGAGAAGATTATGAGAACGCGCGCCGCTGTCGCATTGGAAGCAGGCAAACCGCTTGAGATCATGGAGGTGAACCTTGAAGGCCCGAAAAAGGGCGAGGTTCTGATTGAAGTCAAAGCCACCGGCATTTGCCACACCGATGAATTCACCCTGTCAGGTGCAGACCCCGAAGGGATTTTCCCGTCAATTCTGGGTCACGAAGGTGCGGGCGTTGTTGTCGAAGTGGGCGAAGGCGTCACCACCCTGAAACCAGGTGATCACGTGATCCCGCTTTACACGCCGGAATGCCGCGAATGCGCGGCCTGCCTGTCGGGTAAAACCAATCTGTGTACCGCGATCCGTGGCACCCAAGGTCAGGGCTTGATGCCCGATGGAACCACCCGTTTCAGCATGCTGGATGGCACCCCGATCTATCACTACATGGGTTGTTCGACTTTTGCGAACCACACCGTGATGCCGGAAATCGCGCTGGCCAAGGTGCGTGACGACGCTCCGTTCGAAAAGATCTGCTACATTGGCTGCGGTGTCACCACCGGCATCGGCGCGGTGATCAACACCGCCGGCGTTGAAATCGGCTCGACCGCGGCGGTCTTCGGACTGGGCGGAATTGGTTTGAACGTCATTCAGGGCCTGCGCATGGCCGGAGCCGACAAGATTATCGGCATCGACCTGAACAACGACAAAGCCGAAATGGCCCGCAAATTCGGTATGACCGATTTCATCAACCCCAAAGAGTTGCCCGAGGGCCAGTCGGTCACCCAAGCTGTCATCGAGCTGACCAAAACCGACTTCGATCAGTTTGGCGGCGTGGATTACAGCTTTGACGCTACCGGCAACGTGCAGGTGATGCGCGACGCGCTGGAATGCTCGCACCGTGGCTGGGGCGTGTCGGTCATCATCGGTGTGGCCCCCGCAGGTGCCGAGATCAGCACCCGTCCGTTCCAACTGGTCACTGGCCGTGTTTGGAAGGGCACTGCCTTTGGTGGCGCGAAAGGCCGCACGGACGTGCCGAAAATCGTCGACTGGTACATGGACGGCAAGGTTGAGATTGATCCGATGATCACCCACACCATGCCGCTGGAAGAGATCAACAAAGCCTTCGACCTGATGCATTCAGGTGAATCGATCCGTTCGGTTGTGATCTACTGATCTTCATCTATCCAAAAATGCTAAAGAAAAAAGCGAGGGGGTTAAGCCCTCTCGCCAAAGTCGTACGGCCGCGAGACGCTTCGAAAAAATTTGCCTGAGGCTTTGGCATTCGCCTAGACTGCAGCATGCCAAAGCCGAACCCATATCGCCCGTACTCGCCCGACCCTAAGCAAATGACGCTGCATCCGGGCATCTCGGGAAACGAAATCAACGGGCTGGGTGAAACCGACTTTCGAAGGCCCCAACACGTATATTGGGCGCCAGACCCGGACGACATTCCTCACGGACAAATGCAAAAGTGGTTCTATTCTGTCAGGCCGGATGAACCTGCCCTTCAGTCAGCACGAGCTGACCGGCAAGCAGTCCTGGATACACCGATGCAAGATGTCACCGGATCGCCAGCCAACCGCCCGCCCGAAGAATGGACCTCTGAGCTTAACCAATTCGTCGAGCGTGGAATCTGTGAGAAAACAGGCGTCGCGATACTAGACGATGCTTGGCTTTTTGCCGGAAAAACAACACCGTTTTCTAATGTCATCGTGCTGGGCGTAGAGCATGATTATGAGAAAATCAGCAGAGCCCCCGAACCAGAGGCAGGCGGAGAAGTGATCCGTCAGTACGGCCGCGCCGCTGGGGCTGCCAAAGCGATTGCCAACTGGATACGCCAGCAAGGTCACGATGCCGAGCCTGTTACCGGTCCGATGTCTGGCTCACTCCTCCTGATCCCGCCTGCGCTGGCCTGCGGTTTCGGTGAACTGGGTAAACACGGGTCGATCATAATCCCTGAAATGGGAGCCTCGTTTCGTTTAAGCGCCGTTCTTACCAACGCGCCCTTTGCGCCAACTCCGCCGGAAGCTCACGGGATCGATACTTTTTGTCAAAGCTGTCGGATCTGCGAAGATGCCTGTCCACCCGAAGCCCTCTCCCCGATTAAACAAACGGTGCGTGGGATCGAGAAATGGTATGTCGATTTCGACCGCTGTCTTCCATTTTTCAATGAAACACATGGTTGTGCAATCTGCATCGCAGTTTGCCCATGGTCACGCCCGGGTATCGGGCTTAGGTTGGCCGAAAAATTGGCGCAGCGCGCTTCAAGACTGTCTCAGGCGGCCCCGTAGCGCGCTAGGAACATTTCGACCGCGCCTTTAACCACTTTGTCGACCTGGTCCTTGGTGATTTCCGGTGGAACACCCAACATGGTTCGCACGAAAATATCTGCCTTGCAAAGTTCAACAAACTGCGCGGCCGCGAACCGCGGATCATCCACATTCAGCTCACCCTGTTCAGTCGCGTCACGGAAATAATCCGCTAATCGGTTCAGGGCCATTTCGGGCCCGGATTCGAAAAACATCTGTCCAAGTTCGGGAAATTCCTCGACGTTGCTTATGCATATCCGGAACAGGTTTTTACCGAACTCGGACAAGGCAAATTCCGATAATATGCGTGCGGTGAACTCCAGGACCAAAGCCACGGGTGTTCCTTCGGGGATTGCTGTTTCAGCATCCATCGCCCGCCGATTGATTTCGGTCTTGGCGGCCTCCATGAACAGAAGGCGTTTGTCAGGAAAATAACTGTAGACCGTCGCCTTCGAGACCCCTGCGCGGGCGGCGATATCGTCCATATTGGCCCGATCAAACCCATCAGTCAGAAAAATCTGGCAGGCAGCATCAAGCACCTGATCAAATTTTCGGCCCTTTTTAACGGCAGTAGACGGTTCAGACATTGGGACTCCGGTTATCAGAGCGTGACTATAACCCCGCGCAATGGCGCGGCACAATGCCTGTTGTTCTTAGAATATGACAGCCTATTGTATGGTCAAGAAAGGAAGGTGCCCGATGCGCTTTACGTTTCAACGCCGCAGGTTTTCGGATCTGAGCGAACAAGAGGTTCTGGCTCTGGCCATTTCGTCCGAGGAAGACGATGCCAGAATATACCGTAGCTTTGCCGAACGCCTTAGGACTGATTATCCGTCAACCGCCGCGATTTTTGATGATATGGCTGCTGAAGAGGATTTACACCGACAGCGTTTGATCGATCGATACACATCCCGTTTTGGTGAGGTCATACCGCTAATCAGACGCGAGCATGTCGCTGGTTTTTATAACCGCCGCCCCGTCTGGTTGGTGGAAAACCTCAGCCTTGAAGACATCCGTGGCGAAGCCGCCGCAATGGAGCGTCAGGCCGAGAAGTTCTACACACTGGCTGCATCGCGGACGCAGGATGCCGCCACTCGCAAGCTTTTGGGTGATCTTGCTGCCGCCGAGGCTGGGCACACCAAAAAAGCTGAAGGTTACACCGAAAAGCACATCGACGATGAAGCCGAAGCCGATGAGGCTGCCACCCGTCACCGGCAATTCATTCTGACTTGGGTCCAGCCGGGGCTTGCAGGCTTGATGGATGGCTCGGTCTCGACCCTCGCGCCAATCTTCGCCACTGCCTTTGCAACACAGGACACGTGGACCACGTTTCTGGTAGGTCTTGCGGCGTCGGTAGGGGCTGGAATTTCGATGGGCTTCACCGAAGCTGCGTCTGACGATGGCGTGATCTCGGGGCGTGGATCGCCAACGAAGCGCGGTATTGCCGCGGGTGTGATGACGACTGTCGGTGGTTTGGGGCATGCGCTGCCCTATCTGATTCCAGATTTCTGGACGGCCACAATCACCGCGATCATCGTCGTATTTGTGGAACTGTGGGCAATTACCTGGATTCAGAACAAATACATGGAGACTCCGATCCTTCGGGCCGCCTTTCAGGTGGTCTTGGGTGGGGCGCTTGTTTTTGGGGCCGGTGTCCTTATCGGATCGGGCTAGGGGGCGTTGCCCCCTTACATCCCCAACGACTTAGGTAGGCTTTCTAGAAGTGCACGAATGCCCTGACCAACACCGCCTTTTGGGCGTGCAGGTGCAGGGTTGGGTTGCCAGCCGTAAATGTCGAAATGGGCATAGCGGGTTTCCCCTACAAAGCGGCGTAAAAACAGGGCCGCTGTGATCGAGCCTGCAAATCCACCTGATGGCGCGTTGTCCAGATCGGCAATGCCCGGTTCGATCATCTTTTCATAGGGTTCGTGAAACGGCATGCGCCAAACGGGATCGGCGACATCTAGCGCTGCAATTGCCAGGTTCTGTGCAAACGCATCATCCGAATAAAAGGGTGCCAAGTCAGGTCCGACTGCAACCCGAGCGGCGCCGGTCAGGGTTGCCATTGAAATCATCAAATCCGGCGTGTCTTCGGCCCCCAAGGCTAGCGCGTCTGCGAGAACCAGACGTCCCTCGGCATCAGTGTTGTTGATTTCGACCGTCAGCCCGTTGCGTGCGATCAGAATATCCTGTGGGCGGAAGGCGCTGCCGTCGATGGCATTCTCAACTGCTGGGATCAGAACGCGCAATTGCACCGGTAAGTTCAGCGCCATGATCATGTGCGCCAGCCCCAGAACATTGGCTGCCCCGCCCATGTCTTTTTTCATCAGCCCCATCGATGCGCCCGGTTTTATGTTCAAACCCCCGGTGTCAAAACACACACCTTTGCCGACAAGCGTCAGTTTCGGTCCCACCGCACCCCAGTGCAGGTCTATCAGTCTGGGCGCTTCGTCCGAGGCGCGGCCAACCGCATGGATCATCGGGAAGTTTCGTTCAAGCAACGCATCGCCGGTGATAACTGTTATATTGGCGGCATGCTTTTGCGCCAGTTCGCGGGCAGCGTTTTCGAGATCTGCGGGTCCCATGTCAGACGACGGAGTGTTGATCAGATCGCGTGTTAGGCATTCTCCGGCGGCGATTGCCTCAATCCGGGCAGCATCCACGCCATCAGGGGCGATAAGCTGAGCACTGAGCGCGCCCTGTTTTTTGTAGCGGTTGAACCGATACCCTTCGAGTAGCCAACCCAAGGCTTCGACCTCGGGCTCCGGTAGAGTGCCGTGAATGCGATAAACCCCTTGGGGCAGTTTTCCCGCGGCACCGGCCAAATGGAACCGTCCGCGCGAACGCGATGCGGCGTCGCCATACCCTGCAACAGCCATTGCGATGCTTCCATTTGCATTGGGCACGGCAACTGCCTGACCCAAATCACCCTTGAAGCCCTGGATTTTCAGCCAGTTGGCTGCAGGCGCGTCCAAGCCTCGAATAAAGTCATCAACGTCATTTTTGCCCACAACATGCAAGGGAATGGCGTCGGAATCAGGTGAAGCGAAAGATGGGGTCATTAATTTGGCCTATGGAAACGAAACTTGGCCGAAGGCTACCCATTGGCCCGTCAGGAGCAAGCGGGAAATGAATATTAGAAGCGAACTTATCGCTCGTATTTCTCAGTTTTAGGCATTACATCCAGCGAAACGATAATCAGAGGAAGCCGTTAATGGAATACGCCAAGCCTTTGCCGCAATACTTGATCGAACGCTATCGTGATTGGAGCGAGACAACTTATCAGGACAAAAAGGGTCTTCTACGTAAGTTGGCTGACGAAGGGCAGCATCCCCCTGCGATGGTGATTGCCTGTAGTGACAGCCGGGTTCACGTAACTTCGATTTTCGGTGCGGATCAGGGCGATTTTTTCCTTCATCGCAACATTGCCAATCTTGTCCCCCCCTACGAACCCGATGGCGGCGCGCACGGCACATCGGCCGCAATTGAGTTCGCTGTGACCGCCTTGAAGGTCAAGCGCGTTATTGTCATGGGCCATTCGAAATGCGGCGGCGTAAAGGGGTGCCTAGACATGTGCGCTGGCCATGCCCCCGAGCTTGATCAACAAACCAGCTTTGTCGGACGTTGGATGGATGCACTGCGCCCCGGATATGAGCGTGTAAAGGGCATGGAATACGGCGATGAGCAGTTCCAAGCGCTGGAAAAGGTAGGCGTTCAGGTTTCGTTGGAAAACCTAATGTCATTTCCATTCGTCGCCGACCGCGTGAAATCCGGCGAATTGACGCTTCATGGGCTTTGGTACGATATACGCGATGGAATCGTTGAGAGCTATGATGCGGAAAGCGACAGTTTCCAGCGAATTTAAACGTTAGAAAATGAAATCACCATTGCCCTCACCCAAAGATTTCACAACCGGCTTTCCAAACCGCTTGACCAGATCCTTGAGAGGCATGCCCAGATAACGGCCGGTACAAATCTGTTCGCCGCTATGGCAATCGGTCAGGGTCAATCGCCCTTTTTGGATAGCCAGCCCAAATCCGATGCTGTCCAAAGCCGCCACAAGATCACGCCAGGTTTCCGCTTTTTCAAAAGCGGGCAGGACCAGACTGCGTAAGAAGATGCCGGTTTCACAATCGGGATTGCGATCCGACTGGGCGTATTTCCACGCGATTTGAACCACAGGTTCAGCTGGGTCTTGGGTAAACTGAGGTACGATAGTCATTGTTACAATCCTTCTCCATGCGGAAACAATTACCCGTAAATCTGCCGAATTGAGGGCAAAACACGGTCAATCCGCGGACAGATTGATGACTGCGAGAAGGGTGCCAAGCGGCTGCGGTGATTGAAAGCCTATACTTAGTAGAGCCGGGAAAGCCCGTTTTAGAAGTTTGATTACTGTAGTTGTTTGTCATCCCCTCGAAGGCGGGGATAACAGGGGCGGAAATCTCGAATTCAACGGACAACCAAGGGCTCTACTACCGTTTCCGACTCGAGTTTGGGGCATGTACAGTCCGCGTCCAATGTTGACGAATCGTCGCTCTGCAGCAAAATCTTGCTGCATTTTCCTGTTACTTTGCATGAACTTCCCGATGACAACCTAATATACAAAACGCCGACATCTGCGCAGTGAAGTGTACCTGATGACCCTGAG
>CAYVRN010000015.1:14299-46511 GCA_964453855.1 uncultured Rhodobacterales bacterium | reverse complement strand
CCGGTTTGCAGACCGAACTTGGTGCCACGGTCGTAGACAAGGTTGTATTCTGCATAAAGCCCACGATGCACCAGTTGCGCGTCTTTATCTGCCTCGTTCCAGTCCTGTACACGGCGCTTTTCGATCAGCGGCACAAAGGCGGGTAGAAAGGCGCGGCCCACATCCTGAATGAAGGCAAAATCCTTTTCCCAATCGCCGGTATTGTGGTCATCAAGGAAAATACCGCCAACGCCACGCGCACGGCCCCGGTGAGGGACATAGAAATACTCGTCCGCCCAGGCTTTGAAGCGGTCATAGTAATCATCGCCATGCGGGTCGCATTTCTGTTTCTGCACGCCGTGGAAATGCGCAGTGTCCTCATCATACTCGATACAAGGGTTCAGATCAGAGCCGCCGCCGAACCACCATGCGTGCGGGGTCCAGAACATACGGGTATTCATATGAACGGCCGGACAATGCGGGTTTTGCATATGCGCCACCAGCGAAATGCCCGAGGCCCAGAACCGTGGGTCCTGATCCATCCCCGGAATGCCACGCGCCGCCATTGATTTCTGCGCGGCCTCGCCCAGTTCGCCGAAAACGGTGCTGACATTCACACCAATCTTTTCAAATACGCGCCCGCCACGCATAACGCTCATCAAACCGCCGCCCGCATCACTGCCGTCTTTCGAGGCGCGTTTGGTTTCAGTCACTTCGAACCGACCCGGTGCTGCATCGGACAACGGACCATTGGCATGACTGTCCTCAAGCCCTTCGAACGCGGCAACGATATCGTCGCGCAGCTGACGGAACCACGCGCTGGCGCGGCCTTTTTGCTCTTCCATGAGCTCTGTCATTGCATAACCTCCACAAATTTAGTCCAGTCATACCAGCGCCAATACGGCGGTGCCATCCGGTGGCGGGTGAAAAATCACTTTGCCGCAGGTTTGGATTGAAGCCAACAATTGAACGAAGGAAAACCCATGCGTCTTGTTTCCCTGCTGCCCCTTGCGGCCCTTGCCCTAAGTGGATGCATTGACGAATACCAGCAATGTGTCCGCAACAGCTCGAAAGACCTGAACGTGGTCAACGAGCTGATCTCTCAGGCTCAACTGACCGTGAATCGTGGCTACAGCTACGAAACACTGATCGCCACGGAAATCGAAGAGGTCGTCTGCCTGACTGCCGAAGGCCAGCAAGCCACCTGTCTGGTCGAGGTCGGCACCACTTACCAATCCCCTGTCGCCGTTGATCTAGAGGCCGAACGCCGCAAGCTGGCGCAGCTGATCGAACAGCGGCGAGTGCTTGAAAAGCGTTTGGGTGAAGCAGAAAAAGCCTGCCGCGCGGCATATCCGCCAGAGGTTTAATCTAGCATTTTGTGTGTGGGCCGTTGCGATGAACAACAACGGTCCACACGCTTCAATTATTCATTCTCTGTCGTGATGGAATAGCTGCGGGGAATTCCGGCGGTAATTTCCGCCCATACAGACGCCTTGGCCCTTTCTTGGTGATACTCAAAGGCCGCTTGATTGGCAAAAGTTTCTGACACCAGAAATCGCCCTGCAGTCTTATCGCACTCGATGACATTGAAGCTCAGGCAGCCATTTTCAGCCAAGGTTAAAGCAATGTGCTTTGGCAGAGCTTCCCGAACATCATCTAACCTATCTTGAGGCACGTCTATATGACCGCTCAAAAACACTCTGGCACTGGAGACATCGGACATTTGGTCTGCTCTCAATCTAGTGGGCAGGGGCCGCAACCGGATCGAGCAGCGTTCGTCCACCGTCTACGGTCATGATTTGTCCTGTCATGAACGCAGAGGCTTCCGAGGCCAGGAACTGTACAGCTTCGGCCACCTCTCGGGCTGACGCAATTCGGGACAGAGGCGTGTGACCCTCGATATCCCCTCGATACTCACGGTTATCTTTCAAGGCGCGGGTCAGGCTGGCGCTCATGACGCTGCCGAACGCGACTGAGTTCACTCGGATGCGGTTCGGCGCGAGCGCCACTGCCATCGAACGGGTCATCTGGTCCAGTGCCGCACAGCTGACCGAATACCCCAACAAATCAGGGTGACTGCGGCGTGCCGCGATGGACGACAGGTTGATGATAGATCCCAAACAGCCGCTATCATTCTCTGCGCCGTCTTTGATCATGCGTTTGGCAACCTGCTGGGTTAGCCGCAGAGAGGTCATCAGGTTCTGCTCAAGCAGAGGCATGACCATATCCTCTTCGGGCTCCAACGGATCGGACGGTGCAAGCTGGCGCGAGGCATTCACGAGCACATCCACGCCATCAAAAGCGTCCAACGTGGCCGACAGCAAATTGGCGATGGTCAGCTTTTCCCGAAGGTCCCCGGCGAAATAGCGGATATTGTCCGAAGATTCGGCAATATCTTCAAATTCTTTGCACAGATTGGCGTCGTCGATATCTGCAAACATCACATTCGCGCCCTGTTCCGCCAAATGCCGACCGATTGCCAATCCAACGCCATTGGCTCCGCCTGTGACAATGACGGATTTCCCCGCAACAGAAAACGACATGAGATTCCCCTCTCGCTGTCAACGACGCGGCTTTGACGCCACGAAGGTCTTGAATTGCCCTGTCCCGACCCCTTCCTGAACTATGGCAAAAAGGTCGGTCAAAATCTGCTCATAGGGCAAATGACGGTTCGCGACCAGAAAAAGCTGACCCGAAAGCCTTAAATTTCGTTTTGCAGACGCGATAAACCGCCGACCCAGCTCTGGGTCGGCCTTACGGTCGGTGTGAAACGGCGGGTTCATCACAATGACATCTGCACGTTCGGGCAGTGTGAATTCGGTGGCGTCGGCCCAGTGGAACACGGCTTTGTTCGAAACCACATTCTTGCGGGCACAATCCAGCGCGACGGCGTCGGCTTCAATCAGGTCAAACGCAGTGAAAGCGTCGTTCTCCAGAAGGCGGCTGGTTAAATACCCCCACCCTGCCCCGAAATCGGCCACGCGCCCTTTGAGTTTGGCAGGCAAAATGTCAGCCAAAAGCTTTGAGGCCGGATCAATCCCGTCCGCAGAAAACACGCCCGGCGCCGTAACAAAGCCGTCAGCGTTTTCCGACATGCCCTGACGCCAGTCACTCAGATCGACTGATCCGAACCAGAACAGACGTCCATGGGCTTTGGAATAGTTCCCCTGAAGCTCCGCCCGTTTCTTGACCTCTTTCAGGAGCGAGTCGACCCCGTCGGTTTTCTGACCGTCCACGACAACCACATCGGCAAGATCGGCTGCTTGCGCCAGCATATCCCGCGCGGCGGTCTTTGAGCGCGGCAAAAAGACGATAGCTGATCCCGCCTTTTCCGATACCTGCGTTTCAACGTCAAACCCACGGTTCTTCCATGCCATGTGATCAGGGTAAAACGGCTGGACAATTGTAACCCGTTCTGTGGGAAGCGAAGACAGGTCCGCATCGGAACGGGCCCCGAACACAATCACCTGCCCCTCGGGCAGGATCAGGTCATTTGCATCAAGGCTTAAAGATAATCGGGACTGAGCCATAGGAAACCTCAACCGCCAAACGCGGTCATTCCTTTTCCATCGTGCATTGCAACGGATGCTGATGACGTTGCGCAAATTCCATCACCTGCGAAACTTTGGTCTCGGCAATCTCGTGCGAAAAGACACCAACAACGGCCAACCCCTTTTTGTGAACCGTTAGCATGATCTCGAACGCCTGCGAGCTGTTCATGCCAAAGAATCGCTCAAGCACATGGACCACGAATTCCATCGGGGTGTAGTCGTCATTCAGCAGCAGAACCTTGTAAAGCGGCGGCCGTTTGGTACGCGGTTTCGCTTTGACGGCGATGTTCGCATCCGTATCGTCATCGAATTTATCAGACATATGCGTCGGGATCAGGGTCATGGGACTCGGGATTTGCGGCTTGTTGTTTCATATGGATATATAGCGAAGCACAGGGAAACGAAAAGGGGCCTTTGCCCCAGAGGGTCTGGATGTCGGAAAAACGTGCCACCATTGCTTTTGATGCCGACGACACACTGTGGCACAACGAACGCTATTTTCAGATCAGCCAAGACCGCTTCCAAGACCTTTTGGCGCCCTACTCTGATCCCGACCATCTTTCCGATCGCCTTCTGGCATCCGAGCGTCGAAATGTGGGGCGTTACGGCTACGGGATAAAGGGCTTTACCCTGTCGATGATCGAAACTGCCATCGAAGTCACCGAGGAAAAGGTGCCCGCCAACGTCATCCGCGAGCTGATTGCCGTGGGGCAGGACATGCTGGCCCACCCGATAAATCTGTTGCCCGGCGTGGCAGAGGTGCTGGAGACACTTGCCGAAACACATCGGTTAATGATCATAACCAAGGGCGATCTACTGGATCAGGAACGTAAGGTCGCCCAGTCCGGCTTGGGCGATTTGTTACATGCCGTCGAAATTGTGAGTGAGAAAACGCCCAAAAATTACAGCAGGATTTTTCAAGCCCACGGGATTACTGCCGATCAGGCCATGATGGTGGGCAATTCGATGAAATCCGATGTGCTGCCTGTTCTTGAAATCGGTGGCTGGGGCGTTCATGTCCCCCATGATCTGACATGGGCGCTTGAGCATGCCGACAAGCCCGCTGGCCATACACGCTTTCGAGAAATCCCGACGATCTCGGATTTACCTTCGCTTATCTATTCCCTGTCATTTTGAGAATAGAAGCCGTCGTTTAGACCTGAAAGAATTAAAAAGTCCTGAAATTGTGACTTTATCGGTGATTCGCCCTGTGCTAGCGTAAGTGCAAATCAGACAGACCAGAAAAATCTGGCGTCAAAGAGGCAGACATTGTGATCGGGTTTCCACGCAAAATCTTTGCGCATCTCGGACGTATTGCAGCACTTTTAGTGCTGTTATGCATAATGCCTGCGTTGGTCATAGCCGCCCCCTATGCCGCAATGGTCATTGATGCCCGCAGCGGTGAGGTTCTGCATTCCCGTAACGCCGACACCCGCCTGCACCCCGCATCTCTGACCAAGATGATGACCCTTTATGTGGTTTTCGAAGCCGTTGAAAACGGCGAAATTAGCTTGGATGACTACGTCACCATTTCGCGCAATGCCGCCGCAGAGCCGCCTTCGAAGCTTGGCCTGAAATCGGGTCAGAAAATCCAACTGCGCTATCTGATCCGCGCCGCAGCGGTAAAATCCGCCAATGACGCGGCCACAGCGCTTGGGGAAGCCATCGAGGGATCAGAGGCAGCCTTTGCCCGCCGCATGAACCGCACTGCAAAGGCTCTTGGCATGTCGAACACCACGTTCCGAAATGCCCATGGTTTGACAGAAGACGGGCACCTGTCCACGGCCCGCGACATGACCACGCTTGGGCGACACCTGCTGTATGATTACCCAGAATACTACAACCTGTTTTCGCGCACGTCGACGGATGCAGGCGTAAAGACAGTATCCAACACCAACCGCCGACTTTTGGCCGATTATCGCGGCGCGGACGGGATCAAAACTGGTTACACCCGCGCGGCGGGCTTTAACCTTGTGGCCTCGGCCGAGCGCGGACAAGAGCGGATTATCGCAACCGTCTTCGGCGGACGATCTTCCGCGACTCGCAACGCCCGCGTGGCCGAATTGCTGGACATGGGCTTCCAACGTGCGCCCACAACAGTCGCATTCCGCGCACCGCGTAAACCTACCTACCAACCCTCAGGCGCGCAGGGACACACCGTCCGGACCGTCACAGCCGTTCGCACCAGCCCGTTTCCGCAATTGCGACCGAATGACAGCACCGCACCCTCGGCCAGCTCTATCCTGATCGCCGAGGCCATCGAGGCGGCGCAGGACGTAAACGTCGTCGTATCCGCCGCGGCGCCAACACGGGTTACCAGCGCCCCTGTTCCGAAACTACGCCCGACCCATGTTGCTGTCGACCAGCAACCCGTGCGTTTGTCTGGAGTGGTCCAACTGGAAATGACCGAGACGAGCGACGCCCAGATCGTCACCCGCGTCTCGACGTCGGGCGACAGGCTTTGGGGAATCTCATTGGGATACTTCGGCACCCGCTACAATGCCGAGAAAGTCTTGCTGAAAACGGCTTTGGCGGACATGAGCACCTTGGGCGGATCCCTGCGCAAGGTACAATCAACCCCCAAAGGCTACGAAGCGAATTTCTTGGGCATGAACCAGGAAATGGCCGGATTGGCCTGTCGCCGACTGGAAGCACGCCGCATTGACTGTGACGTCATCGGGCCGCCAAGCTGACCGGATCAGTCCTTCGGGTGATCGTCGTACTGACCGCTAAGAATGCGCTGGCTGTCGCCATCGGGGTCATCATACTGGTTGCTTCTGACCGTATAGACAAACCCCAAAAGCCCTAGTCCGCCTAGGACAATCGAAATCGGGATCAGAAATGTCAGGACCTGCATCGGGGTTACCTTAGTCTTAGCGCGTTTAGAGACACTGTAATCGAACTCAGCGACATCGCCAATGCGGCAACGAGCGGCGTGGCCAGACCGATAATCGCCACCGGCACAGCGATGACGTTATACACCGTGGCAATCTGGAAGTTCTCGCGGATACGCTTGGTGGCCGACTTGGCGGTGACAACGGCATCAGCGATCGGGCCCAATTCGTTGCCCAGAAGAACAATGTCAGCCGCCACACGCGCCGCATCCAGCGCCGTCGCAGGCGAGATCGAAACATGCGCCGCCGCCAAGGCTGCCGTGTCATTAAGCCCGTCTCCGACCATCAAAACTTTTTGTCCCTTGGCGGTTAAATCTTGTACGATCTGAACCTTATCGGCTGGCAAGGCTTCGGCCGTCCACCGTTCAATCCCCAGGTCCTGCGCCAGCGTTTCGACCGCGGGGGTCGTATCACCCGAGATCAGATAAACGTCTTTTCCAGCCGCTTTTAACCCCGCAACGGTCTCGGCCGCACCGGGACGCAGGCTATCAACGAAGCGGAAGGCAACAGGCGTTTGCGCACCGATTTGAAGATAGGTCGCGGTCGAGGCTGATGCCTCGGCCCCCAACCATGCCGCACGGCCAAGTCGAACGGGCTTGCCGTTCCAGTCGGCCTCGGTGCCATAGCCCGGAACTTCGCGCAGGTTGGTCACGGTGACCGGCTTGATGCCCGCGCGTTCAGCGGCATCGACAAGTGACTTCGCCAAAGGATGGCTGGACCCAGCAGCAAGGGCCATGGCAACCGACAGATCGCCTGTGTCATAGCTATGAACAGCGCGCAGTACCGGCGTTCCTGCAGTCAGCGTTCCTGTTTTGTCGAAAACGACCGTATCTACCTGCGCCAAACGCTCAAGCGCCGTGGAATGCTTGATCAGTAGGCCCTTTTTGAACAGACGCCCCGAGGCTGCGGTGGTTACTGCGGGAACCGCAAGCCCCAACGCACAGGGGCACGTGATGATCAAAACCGCCGCCGCGATGTTCAGCGCGGTGCGTACGTCGCCCGAATAGATATACCACCCCACAAAACTAAGCGCCGACAGAATATGAACCCCGGGCGCATAAAGCTTGGCGGCACTGTCCGCCAGCGAAGTGTACCGGCTGCGCCCGCTTTCAGCGACGGCGACGAGCTCGGCCATACGATGCAGGCTGCTGTCTTCGCCCACAGCACTGGCACGCACAGTTAGGGGGCCGGTCAGGTTGATTTCGCCCGCCGAGACTTGCAAACCCGCTTCGGCAAAGACCGGAAGCGTTTCGCCAGTCAGAAGCGATCGGTCAAGTTCGGACTGACCTTCGACGATTTGACCATCTACGGGCATGCGCCCACCCGGACGCACAAGGATCAGATCGCCCACTCGAAGCTCGGCAATCGGGGTTTCAACCGGAGATCCTTCAACCAGTTTCAAAGCCCGCGGCACTTCCAATGCGGCCAGTTCCTCGGCAGCGGATCGGGCAATAGATCGGGTGCGGTGATCCAAATAGCGCCCCGCCAACAGGAAGAACGTCAGGGCCAAGGCCGCGTCGAAATAGGCGTGTTCACCTGACAGCGAGGTTTCCCAAAGCGAGGTCACCACCGCCAGAAGAATCGCCAAGGTGATCGGCACATCCATATTCAGACGTTTTGCCGACAGCGCGGACCATGCGTTTTTGAAAAACGGTTGGCCAGAAAAGGCGATGGTCGGCAGGGTGATCGCTGCCGAAATCCAGTGGAACATATCGCGGGTTGCGTCTTCCGCACCGGCCCAGACTGAAATGGACAGCAACATTACGTTCATCGACGCAAATCCCGCCACTGCCATGCGCATCAGCAAATCGCGCCCCGCCCTGTCGGTCGCGGTCGCGGCCAAGGTGCCTGCGTCTAGTTCGTGCGCTTCGTATCCGATACTGGCCAGCACCCGAACCATATCGGCTGCCGTGATTGATTTGTCGGCATCAATGCTGACCCGTTTCAAGGTCAGGTTCACGCGCGCATCATTCACCCCTTCAACCGCGTTCAACACGTCTTCGACCGACGTGATGCAAGCCGCACAATGCGCCGTCGGCAAAGACAGCGCGATGCGGGCGTTTTTAGGCAAGGCACGCTCGGCCAAATCTTCGGCTGCTGGGGCGGCCGAACAGGCAGGGCATGCCGAAACTGAGGGGGTAAGCGTAGCTGCTGTCATATCAGTCAAATTTGTGCAGGATAACCCGTTGTTCAAAGGTGGTTCCATCCGGTGCCAACGCGACCATGCGGATGTTCCAGTTTCCGTCGACCAAGTCTACCGGGGCCACATAGGCGCTGCCATTAAAGGTGAAGTCCGGACTTAGGTCATCTGCAACAGTTGTGGCGCGGCCCAAGGTTGCCGTTAACGACTGCACCTGAACAGGTCCATTTGCGTCGGTGATCGACAAAGACAGAACCCCGTCTTTGTGATCGGCGCTGATCTCCCATCCCAAAGCTTCCTGAGCAGCTTTGCGCACGTTGAAATCCTGAGAGGCAACGTAAGAGTTCCTCACCTCTAGTCCCGGGAACGTTTTGACAGCACTGAAAGCCAGGTAAAGGTTCACCGAAATGATGATCCCGAACGCTGACACAAAACCAATCAGCACGTGGGTTCCAGTAATTCTGCGTTCAGTCATCAGTTCGCCCTTCCGTTAAATATCGTATCTTTGTAAGCGCGATCACCGTTGATCAGATCCTCGATCCAGATGCGCACATCTACCCGCTCGCTTTCCGCGGCATCAGACCCCGGAGGCGCGATGATGTAGACCTTTTGGATTTTCATCTCATCCGCCGAAACCGTGAGGCTGTCATAGATCGTGCCTTCCAGTTCGACATTCATCGTCAGATCACCCGTGATCGACACGCGGAACGGCCGATCCTCGCCATGCATGTTTCGGATGCGCACTTCGTAGGTATTACGGATCGATCCGTCGGACAGGGTGACATAGGTCGGGTTGCGCACAGGGGCGACGGTCACGTCAATATCCGAGCGGATGAACAAGGCAAACACCAGTCCAAGCCCGACGAGTGACCAAAGCGTCGTGTAAAGGATGGTGCGCGGACGGAAGATGTGTTTCCAGATGCTACGCGGCGGATTGCCTGCGCGTTCAAGCGTTTCGTCCGACAGAGCCAGATAGTCGATCAACCCGCGCGGCTTGCCGATTTTTTGCATCATGTCATCGCAGGCATCAATGCAAAGCGCACAGGTGATACATTCCAGCTGTTGACCGTCGCGGATATCAATCCCCACGGGGCAGACGTTGACGCAGGCCATGCAATCGATGCAGTCACCCTGATTTGGGTCTACCTGCCCTTTGCGCAGTTTGCCGCGCGGCTCTCCCCGCCATTCGCGGTAGGCCACTGTAATGGTGTCTTCGTCCATCATCGCCGCTTGGATTCGCGGCCATGGGCAGGCGTAAATACAGATCTGTTCGCGGGCGAAGCCCCCGAAGAAAAAGGTGGTTCCGGTCAAAACCAGCATCGTCGTGTAAGCAACGGGGTGCGCATTGCCCGTAACAAGATCAACAAGCAGCGTTGGCGCATCGGCAAAGTAGAACACCCATGCCCCGCCTGTTGCCAAGCCGATCAGAAACCATGCGACCCACTTCGTGATCCGCAGCCGCGCTTTGCGGAAATCCAGTTTCTTCTGACGGTGAAGGCGTAGCCGCGCGTTGCGGTCGCCCTCGATCCAGCGTTCGACCAGAATATAAAGGTCGGTCCAGACGGTTTGTGGGCAAGCATAGCCACACCACACGCGCCCCAAGGCCGAGGTGAACAGGAACAAGCCAAGGCCCGCCATGATCAACAAACCGGCGATAAAGTAAAACTCGTGCGGCCAAATCTCGATCCAGAAGAAGAAAAAGCGCCGGTTCGCGAGGTCAACCAGAACCGCCTGATCCGGCAACTGCGGCCCACGGTCCCAGCGGATCCAAGGGGTCAGGTAGTAAATACCCAACGTGAAGATCATTAGACCCCATTTCAGGTTACGAAACGCGCCGGAAACTCGTTTAGGGAACACGGGTTCACGGGCGGCATACAGGCTTTGTGGGGTCTCTGAATTGCTCACAGAATCACTCCGGAGGTTAACTTTGGTTATCAGGCTTGTCTCAGGTTCGGCCTATGGCAACATTGACTTGGGTCAAAAACCATATTTTATTTACACCTAATCAAAATTACTGGTCGTCACCTGATATTTTTAACTGGCGGGAAATAAAAAAGCGCCGGTACCCCAGGAAACGCGCGAACAGGACAGGATACCGGCGCTAGAGCCAGAGCGGTGATCCGCTCTGGTGTTCTTTTATGCAGCGTTACTCGCCGCCGCCCAACTGGTGGACGTAAGCCGAGACTGCGCGGATTTCCGCTTCGTCCAGGCGACCTTCCCATGCGGGCATCACGCCATAACGGGCATTGGTGACCGTCTCCATCAAGGTGTCGTAGTCGCCACCATAGAGCCAGATTGCGTCTTTCAGGTTCGGTGCACCCTGATAGATGTCGCCGGATGCGTCGTCTGCGTGGCAGGCGGCGCAGTTGTCCATAAAGACAGTTTCGCCTGCGGCTACCTGAGATGCATCGTTTGCATCACCCGATAACGACATCACGTAGTTGACGACCTGAGAGATTTCACCTTCTTCAAGGATTTCGCCGAACTTCGGCATTTCCGAGAAGCGTGCCATATCCGACTGCTCGTTGCGGATACCGTAGCTGATCGTTTCGTGGATCGCTTCGATATCACCGCCCCAAAGCCAGTCATCGTCCAGCAGGTTCGGATAGCCTTTGGCGCCCGCCGCACCAGAACCGTGGCACTGTGCACACCATGTCATGAACACGGCCTTACCCGCGTTGTTGGCATAGCTGTTCAGAGCCGCGTCATCCCCGATGGCTGTCAGATCGGCCGCTGCCAGTTTGGCGTTGATTTCCGCATTTGCGGCATCAACGGCTGCGATATCTTCGGCCACCTGTGCCCGTGTCGAGAACTCTTTGTAGCCTGCTGTTGCACGCTCAACCAAAGGCCACGCCGGATAGGCGATCGTGTACCAAATGCCCCAGATGATGGTCAGGTAAAAGACCCAGACCCACCATTTGGGCAGTGGATTGTTCCACTCTTCGATCCCGTCCCAGCTATGGCCAGTGGTCTCAAAGCCCTTTTCATTTTTCTTTTCACTCATGTCTCACGCCTCCTTTTGGCTGGCGTCATGCGCTGGCGCATCTTCGTAACGGAAAGGGATGTCCGAAGTGTCTTCGTAGGTCCGGCCGGACCCTGGGCGAAACACCCAGAGCACAACCACGACAAAGAACGAGAACAGGAACAGAAGCATCCAGCTATCCGCAAATTCCCGCAACAAGGTGTAGAGTTCCATTGTCTGTCCCTCCTTACCGTGATGCGTCTGGGGTAAAGGTCGAGAAGTCGACCAGCGTGCCCAGCATTTGCAAATAGGCGATCAGAGCGTCCATCTCGGTAATCGCTTCTTGGCCGTCAAAGTTACGAACCTGAGCACCCGGATAGCGTTCCACAAGACCGTCATAGTCACCCCACGGATCGTTCTGAACGGCAAAGTCAGCCTTTGCGTTTTCGATCATTTCGTCCGTGTAAGGAACACCGACCATTTTGTGGGTCGCCATCAGATCGCCGATGTATTCGCCGCTGACTTCACGATCCATCAGGTAGCCGTACTTCGGCATCACTGATTCAGGAACAACCGACTGTGGGTTCGTCATGTGATCCACATGCCACTCGTCCGAGTAACGGCCACCTACGCGCGCCAGGTCAGGACCTGTCCGCTTGGAACCCCACTGGAACGGGTGATCGTACATCGATTCCGCCGCCAGCGAGTAGTGACCGTAACGCTCGACCTCGTCGCGCATCGGGCGGATCATCTGGCTGTGACATACGTAGCAGCCTTCGCGGATGTAAACCTCACGTCCCTGCAGTTCCAGTGGAGAGTACGGACGCATGCCTTCGACCTCTTCGATTGTGTTCTCGAGGTAGAAAAGCGGTGCGATCTGTACAATCCCGCCGATGGAGACGACCAGCAAACTTAGCACCAGCAGAAGCGTGGCGTTGGTTTCGATGACCTTATGTTTATCAAGAAGAGCCATTATTGCCGTCCTCCTTATTCTGCGGGAACCGCTGCAGGTGCTTCGGCTTTCGCCGGAGCCGCCTTAACGGTCATCCAGAGGTTGTAGACCATGATCAACGAACCGGTCAGGTACATAACACCACCCAAGCCGCGTACGATGTACATCGGGAACTTGGCTGCAACGGTGTCGGCGAACGAGTTCACGAGGAAGCCGTTGGCGTCAACTTCGCGCCACATCAGGCCTTCCATGATGCCGGTGACCCACATGGATGCGGCGTACAGAACGATACCGATCGTAGCCAACCAGAAGTGCCAGTTTACCAGGCTCAGGCTGTAGAGACGTTCTTTGTTCCACAGTTTTGGAGTCAGGAAGTACAGCGCACCAAAGGTGATCATACCGTTCCAGCCCAGAGCGCCCGAGTGTACGTGACCGATGGTCCAGTCGGTGTAGTGCGACAGCGAGTTGACCGCGCGGATCGACATCATCGGACCTTCAAAGGTCGACATGCCGTAGAAACCGATCGAGATGACCATCATACGGATGATCGGATCGGTGCGCAGCTTGTCCCATGCACCCGACAGGGTCATCAGACCGTTGATCATACCACCCCAAGACGGCATCCACAGCACAATCGAGAACACCATACCAAGGGTCGATGCCCAGTCAGGCAGTGCGGTGTAGTGCAGGTGGTGTGGACCGGCCCAGATATAGATGAAGATCAGTGCCCAGAAGTGGATGATCGACAGCTTGTAGCTGAACACCGGACGTTCGGCCTGCTTTGGCACGAAGTAGTACATCATACCCAGGAAGCCCGCGGTCAGGAAGAAGCCCACTGCGTTGTGACCGTACCACCATTGAACCATCGCATCAGCGACACCCGGCCAGATAATGACCGACTTGGAACCCCAGATCGAAACCGGAATCGTCAGGTTGTTGACAACGTGCAGCATGGCTACTGTTATGATGAAAGCCATGAAGAACCAGTTGGCAACGTAGATATGGCGCTCTTTGCGCATGATCACGGTGCCCATGAAGACCAGCAGATAAGCGACCCAAACAACGGTCAGCCAAAGGTCAACGTACCATTCCGGCTCTGCGTATTCTTTCGACTGGGTTCCACCTAGAAGATAACCGGTTGCCGCCAGCACGATGAACAGCTGATAGCCCCAGAACACAAACCAAGCGAGGTTCCCGCCCCACAAGCGAACCGCGCTTGTGCGCTGGACGATGTAGAACGATGTCGCAATAAGTGCGTTGCCGCCAAAGGCGAAAATCACTGCTGATGTGTGCAACGGACGCAGGCGTCCAAAGTTGGCGTAGCCCTCGGCCCACTCGAAGTTGAGCACCGGGAAAGCCAGCTGGAACGCGATGAACGTCCCTGCAAGGAAACCGACAACACCCCAGAAGGTTGTTGCGATAACACCGGCGCGGACAACATCATCCATATAGCCGGTTGGCGCAGGCCCGGCAGGAGCACCGATTCTGCGAGTGTGAATTATAAAAAGCCCACCTGATACAAGCATCACAATGATTGCGTGGATCTGATAGGACAAATCTCGGGCAAAGTTCGCAGCCATCATCGCAAACAGCGTGACGACGGCCAATGCCACCAATTTTAGAGTATTAGTCATTCCGCGTCCCTTCGTCTTAAACCACGCGACTCGAAAGCCGCGCAGCCTTACTCTGACAATCGGGGTATGGCTGGTGGTCGGGCAAGAAACCTTGATCTGCATCAAGATCGGACAATCAAAGCACTGTTATGAGTAGGTTTGTACAATCTGGCGCGGCATATGCAGCACAGATATCCAGACGGGAGATCGAAATGGCCTATAAATCCTTGCTTTGCGTGGTTTCCGACATGGACCACTGCGCACCAGCCCTAGAGCACGCGATCGCGATGGCTCTTGCTGAAAATGACGCCCACCTAGAGGTGCTATGCGTTGGCGTCGATCTGACTCAGGTGACTTCATACTATGCAGGCGCGAACGCTGTTATCCTGCAAGAAACCATCACGCGGGCGCTGGAAGAAGCCGACGCACTGAAAGCGTCAGTTTCGGAACGCCTGAACGGCGAGGCCATGACCTGGAGCGTCAGCACAGCCGTGGCAGCATTGGCCGATCTGGGTCGCCACATTGCGGCACGCGCACGCTTTTCGGATATGGTGGTTTTGGCGCACCCTTACGGCGAAGACGTTGGCCCCGAACACGAAGGCATTATCGAAGCCACACTGTTTGAAGGCCGGGCGCCTTGCATGGTTGTGCCGAACACCGGCACCACGAACACTGCACCTAAACGGATTGCCATTGGCTGGAACGAAAGCTCCGAGGCCATGGCCGCAGTCCGCGCCGCCCTGCCCCTGCTGAAACAGGCAGATATGGTTAATATCACCGTTATCGACCCACCTACCCACGGTCCGAATCGCTCGGATCCCGGCGGGTTGTTGTCTCAGTTTCTGGCACGTCATGGTGTGAACGCCGAGATTTCGGTGCTCAGCAAAACGCTGCCTCGTGTGTCTGACGTGTTGAAACGGCATTTGAACGATTCGCAGGCAGACATGCTGGTAATGGGAGCCTACGGACACTCGCGCCTGCGCGAAGCCATCTTCGGCGGCGCGACGCGGGACATGATGGAGGATTGCCAAGTGCCCCTGCTTTTGGCGCACTAAAACCCTTTTCCGCATAGCAATAGGCCGGTCTCGTTCGGGACCGGCCTATTAATAAACTAGTGTGTTATTTCTTAAGCGAAAATGCCGCCGTCGCTGTCGTCACCGGCCTCTTCGATCAGAAGATCGAAGTCGGGCACCGTAACGTGGCGCTTACCCTGCAATTCAATGATCCCATCTTTGCGCAACGCGCTGATCTGGCGGCTGACGGTTTCCAGCGTCAGGCCCAGATAATCCGCCATGGCTTCGCGGGTCAGCGGCAGATCGAACACCATTGCCCCCTCGGCCTTGCGCAAATTTAGCGAAGCGTCGCGGCGGGCGATAATCATCAACAAACTAGCGATCTTTTCACGCGCCGTTTTGCGGCCCAGAACAAGCATCCACTCGCGGGCGGCATCCAGTTCGTCCAGCGTCATCTCAAGCAGACGTTGGGCCACACGTGGTGTGGTTGTCATAAGCTCTTCGAACGGTCTACGGCGGAAACAACACATCAACATATCGCTGACTGCGACCACATCATACGGCGCAGTGATACGCCCCGGACGCCCCACAAAATCCGACGGCAGCAACAAACCCACCATCTGCGTGCGCCCGTCTTCCATGGTTTGGCTTAAAGTCGCTATGCCTGAAACCACCGAGGCGACAAAATCCATTTCGTCGCCGGACCAAACAATCGTCTGACCAGCTTCATAGCTGCGATAATACTTGATCTTTTCCAGCTCTTCCAACTCTTGCGTATCGCAGCGCGCGCATACCGCGTTGTGCCGGATGGGGCAGTTTCCGCATTCAAGCGAGGGGCTGGCTGTGGAGTTTGCCTGCATGCAATTCTTAAACCCATTGATCTAGGTCAATGTTTTTACTGACCGTTGCAGACACTAGTACCAACATGACCACGACGCAGCAACTCACATCTCTAGGTCTTTTCGACGCAAAAGTACCCAGATACACCAGTTACCCAACGGCACCCCACTTTTCAAAAGACGTGGGACCAGCGGAGTATACCAATTGGATCAATGCGATACCTGAAGGGAATCAGATATCGCTGTATATCCATGTCCCCTTTTGCAGACGGCTATGCTGGTTCTGTGCATGCCGAACCCAAGGGACACAAAGTGATTCTCCGGTACAGGTTTACTTGGAGACCTTGAAGAAAGAGCTGAAGCTTTTGAAAGCTCAGCTGCCCAAGGACGTAACGCTTTCACGCCTGCATTGGGGGGGCGGAACGCCGACACTGTTGTCCGCACCCATGATGACCGAACTTGCGAACGCAATTTTCGATGTGGCTTCTTTGGCCGAAAATGCCGAGTTTTCCGTTGAAATCGACCCGAATGAAGTTGATGCAGCCCGCCTTGATGCGTTGGCGGCAGCGGGCATGAACCGCGCTTCGATCGGAGTGCAGGACTTTCACCCCGACATTCAACAAACCATAGGTCGCCTGCAAAGCTATGAAGTAACCAAACAGGCCGTGGATATGATCCGTGAACGGGGCATCCAAAGCCTGAACGCAGATATTCTGTTTGGTTTACCCAATCAGTCAAATGCCCGCATCACCGAAAGCGTTCAGAAGCTGCTGTCGCTTTCGCCTGACCGTGTGGCCCTTTACGGCTATGCCCATGTGCCTTGGATGGCCAAACGTCAGCAGATGATTCCATCTGACCAATTGCCAACCCCGCAAGAGCGGCTAGAGCTTTTCGAAACCGCCAGTAAACTGTTCATGTGGGACGGATACGCCGAAATCGGCATCGACCACTTCGCCTTGAAAGGTGACGGATTGGAAACCGCGCAAAAGAACGGAACCTTGCGCCGCAATTTCCAAGGCTACACCGACGATCAGGCCGACGTGTTGATCGGGGTTGGTGCGTCATCGATTTCTCGCTTCCCTCAGGGATATGCGCAGAATGATCCCTCGACCTCAAAGCACACCGCCGCGATCCGGGACGGAAAATTCTCGGTCGCTAAGGGACATGTGTTCAGTGAAGAAGACCGTTTGCGCGGCCGTATTATCGAAGCTTTGATGTGCGATTTCCGCGTATCTACGAAGGAAATCGTCGAGAGCTTCAACGTCACGCCCGAGTATCTTCTACGCTGCTTTACCGAGGTCAACGCCACTTTCGACAATCTTCTTGTGGTCGACGACATGCAGCTTTTCATCCCCGAAAAAGCCCGTCCTCTGACCCGCATGATCGCCCGTCACTTTGACGCCTACGACATGACAACGGCAAAGCACAGCTCGGCGATCTGATACAGTTCCAATTATGAGCAAAAACCAAAGCCTGCCCGATTTTTCGGCGCAGGCTTTTTCTTTGCATGAATTATTGGGCAGTTTGCGTTTATAGAAGTTTTATTCTTATCAACAGCTTGAAGTTAATGCCGCGCTGCAGCAAGATGGTTTCATAAAGGGACTGCACCTATCCTCCTCCCAGGGGTGGTTCAATAAGAAGAAGTCCACAGGGCAAGGGTCGGGATTGCGCAATCCCGACCCTTTTTCATGCAAAAAAGCCGCCCTGAAAATCAGAGCGGCTTTTCTTAACTCTCTCGAAGGTCAGCTTAGCCGCCCAGCGAGTCCAGATATGCGATGACGTTTACACGGTCTTCCGCTTTTCCAAGACCCGCGAAACCCATTGTTGTGCCGGGCGCTGCAGATTTCGGATTGGTCAGGAACGCATCAAGCGCTTCTGGTGTCCAAGCGTCGCCAACAGCAGCAAGAGCACCCGAGTAACCGTAGCCATCAGCCGATTCAATCGCGCGGCCCACAACACCGTTCAAGTAAGGGCCGGTTCCGTTCGAACCGTCGATTTTGTGGCAGGCTTTACATTTGTTGAAAACGCGCTCGCCTTTGCCAGCATCTGCCGCAGCATAAAGTTCGGCAAAGCTTGGGCCTTCTTCGGCTTCTGCTTCGGCATGATCTTCGCCGGTATCAATGACATAGCCTTGGGTAGCGTGGTCACCGTGACCTGCATCACCGACATGATAAATCTCTTCGGCAACCCACTTGCCGAGAAGGAAAATCAGAAAGGCACCGCAAACGCCGCCAATCACCTTTGTCATGGTCATGGTATCGAACATGTATCGCATCCATTAATTAGCTTTTTCGGGTGTGTATCCGCTTCCCCTATGGTGACGCAAGGTGTAGTTACCGCGACCAAACGCCCAAGCTGCATTTTTTTGACAAAAGGTGACATCAATGACCCGTCGCATCGCATTTCAAGGAGAGCCTGGCGCCTATTCACACGAGGCATGTCACGCATCACGCCCCGATTTTGAGGCCCTACCCTGCCGTACATTTGAAGACGTCATCGAAGCCACCAACTCGGGCGAGGCCGAATTGGCGATGTTGCCGGTGGAAAATTCGACCTATGGCCGCGTCGCCGACATTCACCGCCTGTTGCCCGAATCCGGTCTGCATATCGTGGACGAAGCGTTCACTCGCGTGAAAATCAGCCTGATGGCCAAACCCGGTGTCACACTTGACGAGATCGCCAAGGTACGCGCGCATCTTGTGCTTTTGCCTCAGGCGCGCGCCTATTTGGCGCGACACTCTATTGTTGCCGAAGCCGCTGCCGACAGCGCCGGTGCTGCGAAAGAGCTTGCCAATTCGAATGACCGCCACACCGGTGTTCTAGCCAGCGATCTGGCCGCCGAGATTTACGGACTGGACGTTCTGGCCCGCGGCATCGAGGATCACGGTCACAACACCACCCGTTTCCTTGTGATGTCCCGCACGCCCGATATGACCCGTCGCGGTGAGCACGGAATGATCACCAGCTTTGTCTTCCGCGTTCGCAACATTCCCGCCGCGCTTTACAAAGCGATGGGCGGATTTGCCACGAATGGCGTTAACATGACTAAGCTGGAAAGCTACATGGTGGGCGGCAGCTTTGCCGCGACCCAGTTCTATGCCGATATCGAAGGCCACCCCGATGACGAGAACGTCAAACTGGCGATGGAAGAGCTGGACTTTTTCACTGACCATATAAAGGTGCTAGGAACCTATCCGGCCTCGCAGAAGCATCATCTGGACTAACGTCTAGGCAATGCCCAAACGGTCTTCGGTGTTGCGGGCAAACTCGTAAAGTTTGGCGTTGACGCGACCGGAAATGCTGGATCGCGCGAGTTTGAGGGATTGTAACAGTAAGCGCCCCGTTAGGTTTGCCGACGTCATTTCCAGCTTCAGACTTAAACGGGTCGAATTACGCGACAGAGCTATTAATTCGACGTTCATAATGCCAGAAACGCCCCCGGTCTGCGTGTGAAAGCGCATGGACGTCGGAGGGGCGTAATGCACCATCTCCATATGTACGTCGCGCAGTTTGCCTCGCAGATTGAACTTGAGGTCCCATTTCATACCGGGACCAGGCGTGCGCAGATTGTCCAAACGGGCCACCTCTGCCCCACGCCGCAGGGCAGAGCGTTCAAAGCCCGCGAAATCCGAAATATGCGGAAACACCTGCTCGATCGGTGCATTGATGTCTTCTTTGGTTTCGAAAATCATCTGTCTATCGTCCCTCTTCCCCGAAGCGCACTTTCACCTTAATCCAGCGTGGCTGCAAGCCATCGTTGCAGTAGAAAATGCGCAATTGATCCTTTGCGTGCAGGCTTGATTTTTGGATGCTCGCCGGAAAACGCCATCATGATCTCTTCCCGGCTGACCCAGAAGGCATCTTCAAGCTCGTTTGGATCAATTGTTATGTCCGAATTCAAAGCCGCCCCATGGCACCCGAACATCAGCGAATTTGGAAACGGCCAAGGCTGACTGGATAGATAGTCCACCTGACCGACACGAATGCCCGATTCTTCATACACCTCTCGACGCACGGCAGCTTCGATCGTTTCGCCGGGTTCGACGAAACCGGCCAAAAGCGAATACATCCCTTCTGGCCAGAAATGACTGCGCCCCATTAATACCTGATTGCCCTGCGTGATCAGCATGATGACAACCGGATCGGTGCGCGGGAAATGCTTGCCGCCGCACGCCACGCAGGTGCGTTCCCATCCGCCCATGTCCATGCGGCTTTCACTGCCGCACTTTGAGCAAAACCGATGCGTCCGGTGCCATTCGTAAATCGCCTTTGCGGTGGCAATCAATTCCGCGTCCCGCGCCGACAATCGAGACATAACTTGACGCAACTCGGCAAACGCCGCCCCTTCGGGGGCCAAGGGGTGTGCCTGAAGGCTTTGATCAACAAAATTACCAACGGACAACATGTCCTGATCTTCGGGAGTCCACGCGGATATATCGGCCGCGAAAAGGCGCGTCTCGCCGTCACGCCCCAGAAAAATAGGCGGTACTTTGGTATCGGCCAAGATTGCGTCGTCCAAGCGCACACGAACAAGCTTGTCATTCAGCAACAAGGGTTTGCCACGCCAGAGAACTACGGCATCACCCTGCCCCTCGTCTAACATGTCTGACCACTTCGGGCGCAGCTCTGCCGCCCGATCCAGGTGTGATCCACCAAATGTCACTGCTTCCGCATTTTTCATGAAGGCCTCCTTGGGCAAGGCTTTGCCACGGAAGTGCCCTTTGGAAAAGGTTTTTGGGACCGCTAAGGAAGGTTTTTACACTGCGGTGATGTTTTGCTCAGTCCATGGATGGTAAATTCAAAACAATCCGCGTGCCGCCGGATGGGCTGTCATCAATGAACAGGTCACCGTGCATGCTTTTCATATAGGATTTTGCAAGCGGCAACCCCAGACCCATCCCCGAGATTGCCCCTTTTCCCGCATCAAGGCGGTCAAACGGTATGAACGCACGCTCGCGCATGTCGATCGGGATACCCGGTCCAGTGTCATCAATGAAAATTTGAACCTTGCCGTCAACAGTTTCCGAAGACACGCTGACCATGGCCGCCTTGCCCGCGTATTTTGACGCATTTTCCAGAACAATAGCCAAAACGCGCCCCAACATCAGCGTATCAGCCATGAGGTTCGAGGTTAGACCCTTCTCAAGTTTGACCGTTGTTCCGTAATGCGTGAAATATCTGCCTGACTTTTCGATTGCCTGTTCAATCAGCGGTTTCAGCATCACTTCGTCTATGGATGCAACCACATTTCCAGAAGACAACACCGACATTTGCGTCGCCTTGGAAGACAATGCCAAAAGATCGCTGCCGGCTTCGTGGATCAGCTTTAGATAGGGCACAGCTTCGCTGCCTTCCTCGCCTCGCAGTGACTGTTCCATTGTCAAAAGCAGTTCGGAAAACCCTAAAATGGCGTTCAAAGGCGTGCGGAATTCGTGGCTCATGGAACGAAGGATATCCCCCAATAACCGCGAATTGGCCTCTGCCGTTTTCAAAGCAATATCCAGATCTTCGGTTCGCTCGCGCACCATATCTTCCAGATTTTTTCGATAGATGGCGAGTTCCTGATCTTTCGTCCAGCGATCGCTGATATCGATCACAGTTGCAAACGCATAGGTCCGGCCATCCGCAGAGCCATGCGACAGACCAACCTCTAACGGAAAAGTCTCGCCGTTTTTCTTTCGCCCGAAAAGAACGTTATTGCCGCCCATTTGACGCTGACTGGGGGCTTTCAAAAAACCGTCGCGCAATGCGGTGTGGCCCTGTGTCAGATGTTCCGGAAGCAGAATTTCGATGAATTCTTCAAGCAGTTCATCCTTGTCGTAGCCGAACATTTTCAGCAAAGACGCATTCGCATAAGCTATCCGGCCTGCGTCATTGACAACGAGCACCCCGTTTGGGGATGCTTCTATTATTGCATCCCCGATTTGCGATATCTCGTTTAGGTACATTGCTTCGAAGCCACTTCGTCTTTTAGGGAAGCCTAGCCCGTGACGACGACCGATGCAAACTGATCTGAGACCTTGCGAATCCCGAAGTTCTTGCCTATTTGAGTTCTCGAGAGGTTGGCGCGGGCAAGCGCCTCGCCAACCCGGTCAGGTCCGGAAGGAAGCAGCCGTAACGAGTCCCGTTTGGGTCGTTGTCCAGCCTCTCACCTTATTCCCTTAATCGTAAACCCGCTGATCGTCGATAACCTTGCCGTCATTTGGCAAGCTGCCAACGGCGACGATCTCGATCTTACCTTTCAGTTTCAACGCGTCCGCAACGCTTGAGGAATAGACATCGACATTACCGCCTTCTGCTTCGATCTGAACAGTCATCGTATCCATTTCACCGTCGCGTCCGGCAATCACGCGGGCTTTGGCGATTTCGTCGTGCTTGGCGACGAATGCAGCAACTTGTTCGGGTCGAACAAACATGCCTTTGATCTTCGTGGTCTGGTCAGCACGCCCCATCCAACCCTTGATGCGCGCATTTGTGCGGCCACAGGGGCTTTGACCGGCCATTATCGCAGACAGGTCGCCAGTGGCAAATCGGATCAACGGATAGTCGGGGTTCAATGTGGTTACGACAACCTCGCCCACTTCACCCGGCGCAACGGGGTCGCCGGTGCCCGGACGAACAATTTCGACGATCACACCTTCGTCGATGATCATCCCTTCCATCGCGGGGCTTTCATAGGCGATGTTGCCCAGATCGGCGGTTGCGTAGCCCTGCAAACACGAAATGCCGCGATCTGCGTATTCCTGACGCAACGACGGGAACAACGCGCCGCCACCGACAACAGCTTTGGTGATTTTCAAAGGCAGTCCCATGTCGGCGGCTTTATCAAGGATCACTTTTAGGTAATCAGGCGTACCTGCGTAGGCAGTCGTGCCCACATCATGCGCTGCACGCGCCTGTAGCTCGGTTTGGCCGATCCCTGCGGGTAGAACGGTCGCTCCTACCGCTCGTGCTCCGTTTTCAAAAATCGAACCTGCGGGTGTAAGGTGATAGCTAAAGCAGTTCTGAACGATATCCCCTTTGCCAATACCGCCAGCATGAAGCGCACGGCCCATGCGCCACCAGTCGTGATCATTGCCACCAGGTTCGTAAATCGGCCCCGGAGACTGAAACACTTGCGCAAATCCCGAAACAGGGCGCGTGATGAAGCCACCCAACGGTGGATTTTCAGCTTGGGATTTTCCGATCTCTGATTTGCGCAAAACAGGCAACGAAGCCAAGTTTTCAATCGAGGTCACCGATGCGGGATCAATGTCGCTGAGAGTACCTGCATATCCGGCAAGGCCTTTGGCTCGGGCAATCTGCTCTGGCAAAGTTTTTGCGATATCGGCGGCGCGCTCATCTGCGCTGCGGGTTTCAAGGCGATCGTAAAAGGTGCTCATACCAACACTCCCGTGCCGTTCGCGCGGGGGCGCGACAGCTTGACTAGTTGCTTTATTTTTGTGCTCGATGCATTAACCGCATACATTAGT
Organism: uncultured Rhodobacterales bacterium; assembly: GCA_964453855.1. GTDB lineage: Bacteria > Pseudomonadota > Alphaproteobacteria > Rhodobacterales > Rhodobacteraceae > JASMHC01. Next base: position 23,096 of record CAYVRN010000015.1, on the reverse strand, counting down.
ATGCCGATGTGTACCGTCTTTTTTGACGGTCTGGATAATTGGAGAATGCCGAGATGACGGTTACCGATTTGACCAATGATACGTTTGATCCTCGGATCAGATTTCATGAAGACCTTCAGATCATGGAGGCCGATTTTTCCAACTTCAACTTTTCCAGTTCCGCGGTTGTGAACGCGTTTTACGACCGACTCGAAGACCGTATTTCCGCCACTGGCGAAGAGAAATGGTTCTTTCTGGTCAACCTGTGTGGCACACGCATCGACAGCAGCGCCTGGATTGCTTACTCTCGTCGCGGCCGCGATCTGAACATGGCGTTCTCGCAAGGTTCGGTCCGCTTTGACGCCTCGGAAGAGACACGTCGCCAGATCGAACGCGCGGCCAACACCGAAGCGTTTGATCCCAACCTGTTCTCCAACCGCGACGCCGCGATTGAGCGGATCAAGTCCCTGCCCAGCAATCGCAAAGCCAAATCGACCCAGACTTCCAATCACACGCCTGAAGATATCCGAAGCCGCATCAGCTTTGACGACGCAGCGACCATTATGAACGTCGATTTCAGCAACTTTGCGTTTCATCACAGCAGAGACGTGAACGACGTCTACGATCACATCGAAGAGCGTGTGAAAGAAACCGACCGGAAGTGGTTCTTCCTTGTTAACCTCGAGCACTGCCAGATTATGCCCAAAGCGTGGGTTCAATACGCCCATCGCGGGAAGATGCTGAATATCGCGGCGTCTTTGGGGTCGGTCCGCTTTGCCCCCGGATCTGAAACCGAAGAGGAAATCCGCCTGCGGGCCGAAAGTCAGGATTTTCGCCCGAACCTGTTCAACACCCGTGAAGACGCCATCGAACGGATTGCAGAAATGCGGGAAGAACTGAAGGCGAAGCTGGGTCAAGGCTGAACCTTCCCCGCCAGCATCAGACGTTGGGGACCTTTGCCCTCAAGCCGTATGATTTCGCCGCGCACTTCCATTTCCAGTTTCACCGTCGTTACATTCCAGCCGATAGCCCCCAGCTGGTCCCTTTCCTTTTGTGTCAGCCGCTCCCGTACCAGATCGGGTAATTCAGCAAACCTCACCTCTTCCATGGCGATCACATCAATGATTGCCCCACGGATTAAATCGAACCGCCATTGCGGTATGTTTGTGACGCCACTTCGACCAGGCGTCGGGGTCCGACAGGCGACTTTCGGGTCGCCCTTCGCGCTTAGGCCAGCCATCTTTTGCGGCGGCGATAGCTGCGCACATCACGGAACGACTTACGCCCCTCGTCCGACATGCCCAGATAGAATTCCTTAACGTCCGGGTTTTCGCGCAGCTCGGCTGCCGGACCGTCCATCACGATGCGACCACTTTCCAGAATGTAGCCGTAGTGTGCATAGCGCAGCGCCACGTTGGTGTTCTGTTCGGCCAGCAGGAAGGTGTAACCCTGATCTTCGTTCAGCGATTTCACGATCTCGAAAATCTGCTCAACCAACTGCGGCGCCAGACCCATCGAGGGTTCATCCAACAAAATCGTCTCCGGTTTGGACATCAGAGCACGACCAATAGCGGTCATTTGCTGCTCTCCGCCCGATGTATAGCCCGCCTGAGATTTACGGCGCTCTTTCAAACGGGGGAAATAGTTATAGACCATCTCTAGGTCTGCTTCGATGGCACCCTTGCCGTCGGTCCGAGTATAAGCGCCGGTCAGAAGGTTCTCTTCGACGGTCAGGTGCTCAAAGCAGTGACGGCCTTCCATCACCTGAATAACACCCTGCTTCACCAGATCAGCCGGGTCGGCGTGTTGTACGTTTTTACCGCGATACTCGATCGAACCTTTAGTGACTTCGCCGCGCTCGGATTGCAGCAAGGCGGAAATCGCTTTCAATGTGGTCGTCTTGCCTGCTCCGTTGCCACCAAGCAAAGCGGTGATCCCGCCCTTGGGAACAGAGAGGCTGACGCCTTTTAGCACAAGGATCACGTGGTTATAGATCACCTCGATATTGTTGACCTCCAAAACGGTCTCTTTGGTCGGGGCCTCGTCCAGCATGTCCAGGATCTTTCTTTAAGAATTCGTCTAAGGGGGTTCCCGGCCCGCTGAAACGCGGACCGGGACATGGTGCAATTAGTTGCAGCCTTCTTGGATGCCATTCTCGGCAGCATATGCGCCCGAGTCTTCGTCAATCAGCGGACCGATCACATCACTGTCAGTCGGCGCAAAGTCAGAAATCAGGTTCCATTCCTGTGCGTTTGCATCCCACTGAGCGACACCAACGTAGCCTTCACCACCGTGGTTTTCACACGATACATCAAAGCTTGGACCGAAGTTCGGCATACCCAGGGCAGCCATTTTTTCTTCGGTGATCGACAGCGCTTCCATACCGTCGCGCATCATGGCCGGCGTGATGTCCGCTACACCGTGGATTTCCTGAGCGGTCTTGGCAGCTTCTGCTGCAAGCATCGCCGCGTAGACACCACGGTTGTAAAGAACGGTTCCGACCTGATCGCCGGCACCGGCAGCGTTTCCTGCGTCAACAACATATTTCTGGATTTCGTCAAACACTGGGAAGTCGTTGCCAACCGCGTGGAACGTGATCGCTTTGTAACCGTCAGCCGCTTCGCCAGCTGGCAGAACGTCGTGCTGTGCACCCGACCACCAAACACCGATGAAGTTCTCCATCGGGAAGCGGATGTTTGCAGCTTCCTGAATGGCGACCTGGTTCATAACACCCCAGCCCCACATGACAACATAGTCAGGACGCTCGCGGCGGATTTGCAGCCACTGCGATTTCTGCTCCTGACCAGGGTGATCGACCGGCAGCAGGCTTAGGTTGAAACCGTGCTTAGCCGCCAGTTCCTCAAGCGTGCGGATCGGCTCTTTGCCGTATGCCGAGTTGTGGTAAACCAGTGCAACGTCCTTGCCGTTGATGTCACCGTTGTTGATTTCCAGCAGGTGGTTCACAACACCCGACGCACCGTACCAATAGTTGGCCGGATAGTTGAAGGTGTGGCTAAAGACCTTACCGTTTGCTGCCGAGGTACGCCCGTAGCCCATAGTGTGCATCGGGATGCCGTCAGCTGTGGTTTTTGGGATCAGCTGATACGTGATACCAGTCGATAGCGGCTGATAAACCAGTGAGCCTTCGCCCTTTGTGGCTTCGTAGCATTCAACGCCTTTTTCGGTGTTATAGCCGGTTTCGCATTCTAGAACGCGGGTCATAACGCCACCGATACCGCCGTCACGAGCGTTCAGCAGGTTGAAGTAGTCAGCATAGCCGTCAGCAAACGGAATACCACCTGCGGCGTATGGGCCGGTGCGATAGCTGAGCGACGGGAATACAAGATCCGCCATTGCCGGAGCAGCTGCCATTACGGCGGTCACTGCCATGGTTGCTAGTTTCAATTTCATCGGAATATTCCTCCCATTTTTGTTGGACCGATGGTGATGCGCGTTGCGCTTTGAAAGTAGCCCCGCCTTAGTGCGGGAAGGGCCACAGTCGTAGTTTTTCCTTAATGACCCGCCACAGCTGGGCCAGCCCATGGGGCTCAAGGACAAGGAATGTGATGATCAGACCGCCGACGATCATGAACTCAAGGTGAGCTGCCAGATCGGTGGGCCAGCCCAGACCGCCTACAAGGGTATTCTTCAACAGAACCGGCATCAGAACAAGCAGGGCGGCACCGGCAAAGCTGCCGAAGATCGAACCCAAGCCACCGATAATGATCATGAAGAGAACAAGGAACGATTTCTGGATACCAAACGCCTCGCCCACTTCGACAGCCCCTAGGTAGATGGCGAAGAACAAAGCACCCGCGATACCGACGAAGAAAGAACTGACTGCAAAAGCGGAAAGCTTGGCCGCCAACGGGTTCACCCCGACAATCTCGGCCGCGATATCCATATCGCGGATCGCCATCCATTTACGCCCCAGAGTACCTCGGGTCAGGTTGCGAGCCAACAGCGCAGATGCCATTACGAACACCAGGCAAACCAGGTATACAGACCATGCTTCCGTGTTTGCGCCGGTGATCGGCTCGCCAAAGATGGTGCGTTCGGGCGCGTTGATCTGGCCTGATGCCGAGTAGTTGTAGAACCACGGCACACGGTTGAAAAGCCACACAAGGAAGAACTGCGCCGCCAGAGTAGCCACCGCCAGATAAAAGCCTTTGATCCGCAACGAAGGCAGACCGAACAGAACCCCGACGCCCGCAGTGATAAAGCCTGCGATGACCACGTGGATCAAGACGTTGATATCTGGAAATGCCGTCATCAGTTTGTAGACTGAATAGGCGCCGACAGCCATAAATCCACCGGTTCCCAGCGACACCTGCCCGCAGTATCCTACCAGAATGTTCAGGCCAATTGCTGCGATCGAATAGATCAGGAACGGCAGAAAGATTGCATTCACCCAGTAGTCGTTGATGATAAAAGGGACGACTGCAAATGCTGCAAACAAGACAGCATAATAGCGATACCGGTCGAACTTGATCGGAAAGGTCTGATCGTCGTCGATGTAGTTCGTTTTGAAATCACCGGATTCACGATAGAACATCTCGGATTACCCTTCTTTTTGAATTGTTGTGCGCGGGTTGGACCAGCTGCTGATGCGAATGTAGGCAAACATTCCGATCGCAAACCCCACAGCCGCAAGCAGCGCGGCAATTGTTAGTTGAGAGTTGCTCAGGTCGTCGGAGGTCAGGGCAATGTAGCCAAAGGCCCAGAACCCCATCCACGCGATCACGTTGAGTATGGCGAAGACTTTCATGCTATACGCGCTCGATGATCTTTTCGCCGAACAGCCCTTGCGGACGGAACACTAGGAAGACCAACGCCAGAACATAGGCAAACCAGTTCTCGGTCGCACCGCCGACCATAGGGCCTATCGCGAATTCGAACAGTTTCTCGCCTACACCGATGATCAGGCCGCCGACAATTGCACCAGGGATCGAGGTAAAGCCACCCAGCATCAGAACCGGCAGAGCTTTCAGCGCGATCAAGGACAGCGAGAATTGAACGCCCGACTTGGTGCCCCACATGATACCCGCGACCAGTGCGACGAAGCCAGCGACCGACCAAACCATGATCCAGACGAAGTTCAGCGATACGCCAACCGACAAAGCAGCTTGGTGATCGTCAGCCACCGCACGCATCGCGCGGCCTTGCTTGGAGTACTGGCTAAAGATTGTCAGCGCGATCACCAGCAAAGCTGCAATCACTGTCGCAATGATGTCGAGGTTATCTATAAAGAACCCGTAATCGAACATGTTATAGGTGATCTCGTCGATCGTCAGGTTGATCCCCTGAGGCAAGCCAACATCCAGCTTCTTGATCTCCGAGTTCCACATCAAGTCCGAGAACCCTTCAAGGAAATACGCCAGACCGATCGTTGCCATGAATAGGATGATCGGCTCTTGTCCGACCAGATGGCGGAAGATCACGCGCTGCACGATCCATGCGAACACAACCATGATACCCGCGACCAGAACAATCGAGACCAGCCCGTTAATGTGCCATCCGAAATGGTGAATCTGTGTGCCAAGCAACGCATTGATCAAGTGTGCGAACGGCACCTGACCGTTCATCACTCCAACCAGCGTGGCCGCCGCGAACAGCGCCATAACCCCTTGGGCATAGTTAAAAATTCCCGACGCTTTATAGATTAGCACGAAGCCAAGCGCGACGAGTGCATAGAGGACCCCGGCCATCAGACCGTTGAAGAAGACCTCAATTCCCCAGATAAACTGTTCAGGCATATCTTCTGCTCCCTGGCTTTAATCGTGCGCCACGCCAAGATAGGCGTCGATCACATCTTGGTTGTTGCGCACTTCATCCGGCGTGCCGTCGCCGATCTTTTTGCCGTAATCCATCACGACCACGCGGTCGCTAAGGTCCATAACAACGCCCATGTCGTGTTCAATCAGGGCGATGGTAGTGCCAAATTCATCGTTCACATCCAGAATAAAGCGGCTCATGTCCTCTTTTTCCTCGACGTTCATTCCCGCCATCGGCTCGTCCAACAGCAGGATCGATGGTTCCGCTGCCAATGCCCGCGCCAGCTCGACTCGCTTTTTCAAACCATAGGGCAAGCGGCCTACAGGGGTTTTGCGGATCGACTGGATTTCAAGGAAGTCGATGATTTCCTCGACTTTCTCGCGGTTGGCGATTTCTTCGTCACGGGCCTTGCCGTACCACATCGCCTGCTGAAGAATATTCGTATTCATGTGGGTCAGACGTCCGGTCATCACGTTGTCCAGCACTGACATGCCTTCAAAAAGCGCAATGTTCTGGAACGTCCGGGCAATACCCTGTGCTGCCACCTGATAGGGGCGCATGGGTGGGCGGATCGCGCCTTTGTACCAGACCTCGCCTTCCTGAGGGTTATAGAACCCCGAGATGACGTTCAGCATTGACGACTTGCCGGCACCGTTCGGGCCGATGATCGCGCGGATTTCGCCTTCACGGATGTCAAAACTAATGTCTTTAATCGCCACAACGCCGCCAAACCGCAGGGTGATGTTTTTCATTTCCATCACCACGCCGCCGATCTTGCGACCGTCTTCGGTGATATATTCTTCTGCTGCTGCGTTCATTGCGCTCCCCCGCGCTTCTTTTGTCTTAAAATATCCCCGCCGGAGGCATCCGCCCGCGCCGAAATCATTCCGCTGCCACCTTGGTTGCAACCGGCTGAACCTTGGCATCACACAGTTTCAGCGTTGCCTTGATCGAGCCCTTGCGACCATCTTCGTAGGTCACTTCGGTTTCGGTGTACTGCTCGTCTTTGCCTTCATACAGGGCGTCGACCAGATCCTTGAACTTCTCTTCAACAATTTTGCGGCGCACTTTGCGGGTACGTGTCATTTCGCCGTCATCGGCATCCAGTTCCTTGTGCAGAACCAAGAAGCGGTGGATCTGGCATCCTGACAGCATTTCGTCCTGCGCGACGCTGGCGTTGACCTCTTCCACATGGCTCTGGATCGTTTCCAGAACCTTCGGATGCCCTGCAAGTTCCTGATAGGATGCATACGCGATGTTGTTACGTTCGGCCCAGTTTCCGACCGCAGTGAGGTCGATGTTGATGAAGGCGACACAGCGGTCGCGATCAGCCCCAAACATCACGGCTTCCAGAATATTCGGGAAGAATTTCAGTTTGTTTTCAACATACTTGGGTGCAAACAAGCTTCCATCCGCCATTTTGCCCACATCTTTGGCGCGGTCGATAATGCGCAGATGACCCGAGGATTCTTCTATGAACCCAGCGTCGCCTGTTGCAACCCAGCCTTCGGCATCTTTGGTCGAGGCCGTACTTTCAGGGTTCTTGTAATATTTTTCAAAAGCACCGGGGCTGCGATAGAAAACTTCACCATTATCGGCAATTTTCAACTCAACACCCGGAGCCGGCACACCAACGGTATCGGCGCGAACTTCGCCATCCGGCTGCACAGTGATGAAAACCGACGCCTCGGTTTGTCCGTAAAGTTGTTTCAGGTTGATCCCCAGAGAGCGGTAGAAATCGAAAATCTCTGGGCCGATTGCTTCCCCAGCGGTATATCCGACGCGCACGCGGCTGAAGCCAAGGCTATCCTTGAGCGGGCCGTAGATCAGCACATTGCCGAGCGCATATTTAAGGCGGTCCATCCCACCTACCGGCTTACCATCCAGAATGGCTGGACCGACTTTTTTCGCGTGGTTCATGAAATAGTGGAAAATCTTGCGCTTGAACGCGCCCGCATCTTCCATGCGGATCATAACCTGTGTCAGCAAACCTTCGAAGACGCGCGGCGGGGCGAAGTAATAAGTAGGGCCGATTTCGCGCAGGTTCGAGCGAAGTGTCTCATCGCTTTCGGGGCAGTTCACGCAAAACCCGCTCCAGTAGGATTGACCGATCGAGAATATGAAATCGCCCACCCAAGCCATAGGCAGATAGGCCAGAACCTCGTCGCCAGCCTGAATGTTGTCGAACTCAGACGCCGCTTTTGCAGATTCAATGATGTTGCGGTTCGACAGAACAACACCCTTGGGCTTTCCGGTCGTTCCCGAGGTGTAAAGCATCACGCAGGTATCGCTGTAAGTCAGCTTGTCACGACGACGGTTTAATTCCGGTGTCAGTTCGTCACGGGCGGCGTGACCTTGTTCCTGAACGTGGCTGAATTCATGCAGGCGGGTATGATCGTATTTACGAAGCCCCCGTGGATCGAGATAGATCATATGCTCGAACTGGTGCAATTGATCCTGAATTTCGATAACTTTGTCGACTTGCTCCTGATCGGCCGCAATCACAAAGCGCGCACCACAGTGCCCCAAAACATAGGCCATCTCTTCTGCAACGGCATCCTGATAGAGCGGCACAGGAATGGCTCCGACCATCTGTGCGGCAACCATGGACCAGTAAAGATAGGGACGGTTGCGCCCGATGACAGCGATAAAATCGCCCTCGTTGACGCCCATATTAATCAAACCAAGCGCGAGGTTCTCGATCTCTTTTTCGGCTTCGGACCAAGTCCAGTTCTGCCAGATACCAAGTTCTTTTTCGCGATACGCCGCCTTGTTCGCAAATATGGTTGCGTTGCGCTTGAGCAGAGCTGGAATCGACTGAATCCCGCCTTCCGGTGACACTTGTGCCAAGTTTTCTTCCTCCCGAATGCCGCCTGAGTGCGGCGGAACCGCCACAGCGATTCCTTTTCTCCCATTGGGTACGCTAAATGGCTAGGGGTCAATTATTTCCCGAAGATTTCCGGAATCTAACGAATTGTAACAAGCGTAACGTCAGAGTTTCACAAGGCCATCTTGGTTGCTAGGAAGGCAAGGAAGGGGGCTG
>CAYVRN010000015.1:0-14199 GCA_964453855.1 uncultured Rhodobacterales bacterium | reverse complement strand
TCACCCCCGAGAGTGTTTTTGGAAAGATGAAATATACGCGGGGAGCGGAGGGACCATGAGCCAAACGAAGTCACGCGCAGATGCCCTGATGCTGGCAGGGATGAACCTGATCCAACAGGCGATTTCAGTGTTTGACGAGAAAATGGAACTGGTGGTTTTCAATCACCCTATGCTGAGGATGTTCGACATTCCCAGTTCGATTGCCCGCGCGGGAACCTCGTTTGAAACGGTGATCCGGTATTTAGCAGAAACCGGCGAATACGGCGATGTTGGTGATGTGGACGAATTTGTCCGCGCGCGCGTTGAATTGGCAAAAGCGTTCGAGCCGCATTACATGGAACGAACCCGCGCCAATGGGCGGGTGATCAGTGTTGAAGGAACACCGCTTCCGCAGGGGGGGTGGGTAACGGTCTATACCGATATTACCCGCGTCAAGCAGCAAGACCAATTGCTGCGCGCCCGTTCTGAGGAGCTGTCGGGGCTGGTGCTGGAACGCTCGGAAGAGCTTGCGGCGACCAACCGCGAGTTGGAGGCCACGAATACCGCGCTGGAAGAAACCAAGCGGCAGCTGACCGAGATCGAGGCGCGCACCCGTCTAACGACCGAAATGATGCCGGCTCATATTGCCCATGTGGGGCTGGATCAAGTCTATACCTATTCCAACAGACGCCTAAGCTCGGTTATGCCGGGCCGCCCCGGAAATGTGGTGGGGATGAGCTTTGCCCACGCGCTTGGCGAAACCGCCTATGCGCGCACGCGCCCACATCTTGAGAACGCGCTGAAAGGCGATCCCAGCGTGTTCGAGTTCAACGATGCAGAAAGTGCGCGCCGTATCCGTGTAGCTTTTACGCCAGACATTGACGAAAGCCGGGGCATCCGCGGCGTTTATATTCTGTCAATGGATATCACCGAGGAAACGCAGGCCCGTGTGGCCCTGCAGCAGACCCGCAGGCGGGAGATGGCCGCACAGCTGACAAGCGGTCTGGCCCATGATTTCTCGAACCTGTTGACGGTTATTTTGGGGATGCAGTCGCGCCTTCTGACCAAAGCCCCCGACACAGATGCGCAAGCCCTGATCAACGGAACGCTGGCGGCGGCGCGGCGCGGTGGGACATTGCTAAATCGTATCGCCGATATGACCCGCAGGCGCGCGCCCAACCCGAAAGCGACGGATCTGAAGGGGATCATTTCGGATCTGGCGGTGCTGGCACGGCCCAGCCTGCCGGACGGGGTTTCTTTGAAGCTGAACATGCTGGCCGATGGTGGTCCTTATTTGCTGGATTCAGGACTTTTACAGGATTCGCTTTTGAACCTGATCCTGAACGCGCGGGATGCCTGCGGTCATACCGGGCAAGTACGCCTGACAGTTTCGACGGTGCGCGAAACGTGGATCGAGTTCATTGTCGAAGACACCGGCAGCGGCTTTTCCGAAGAGGCGCTGCAACATGCGCTTGATCCGTTCTTTACCACCAAGGGGCAGGAAGGCTCGGGGCTGGGGCTGGCGATGGTCTATGACATGACCAAAACCGTCGGTGGCGACATCAAAATCTCGAACTCGGAGAGCGGTGGTCGCGTTGTGTTACGACTGCCTCTTAGACATGCCCGCACCGCGCCGCCGTCTGGTCTGGTGTTGCTGGTCGAAGACAATCAGGCGATCCGCGAAGAGATCCGCACCATACTGACCGATGCAGATTATAGTGTGATCGAGGCCAGCAGCGTGACCGAAGCGCTTGCATTGGCGCAAGCCCTGCCCGAAATTGCATTGGTTTTGTCGGACATCCAGCTTGAGGGCCAAGAGACTGGTGTTGATCTTATCCGGTCACTGCCCCAACCAACACCCGCCGCCTTTCTGATGAGTTCGCTTCCCGCCGGAAGCCCGATATTAACCGAGGCGCAAAAGTTGGCGCCGGTCCTGCCCAAACCCTTTTCCAAGGATGAATTGATGGCCTTTTTGTCATGACCGCCCCTCTTGTCACCATTCTGGACGATGAACCCGAAATCCGCCGCATCCTGTCGGACGCCTTGGAAGAGGCCGGTTTTCGCACTATGGGATTTGGTCGCGCGACCGAATTCGAAGCTGCCTTGAAAAAGACCACGCCCGATGTGTGCTTGGTGGACTTGTCCCTGCCCGATCGCGACGGGTTGACGTTGGTGCACCGGCTGGCGCTGGAACAGGGCGCAACGGTGATCATCATCTCGGGGCGTGCACAGGTTCAGGACCGCGTGACGGGTCTGGAACTGGGGGCCGATGATTATATCATCAAGCCGTTCGAGCCGTCTGAAGTGGTGGCCCGCATCCGTGCCCGCCTGCGTAAGGACCGCGTCGTTCAGCCTAGTAGCAGTACAGCCAGCTTCAACGGTTGGACCGCCTATTTTGATCGCTATGCGCTTGAGGACGAAACTGGTACAGAAACGCCTTTTTCCCATGCCGAGGGCGAGGTTTTGCGCCTGTTTCTGGAAAATCCTAAACGCCTGATTTCCCGCGCGCAAATGCAGGAACATCTGGGCGGCGCAGCAGGGGAAAGCTTTGATCGTGCGATGGATGTGCGTATTTCGCGCCTGCGTACCAAGTTGAAGGAAGACCCGAAGAACCCGCAACTGATCAAAACCATCTACGGGGCGGGATATATCTTTCTGGGCGATGTCATCTGGCGCTAGTTACTGCGCCAAAGCCGTGACTGTATCGGCGAAACACTTGTCAAAAGATGCACCGATAGCGAAGTCATTTTCCAGCTCGAAAAGCCTACGGGCCACGTCGCCGCGTATCCTTGCACTGCGCCAGTAATCCTCTTGTGGGACAAGGCTATCGAGCGGGCTGGCAAACGGATAACGACGCGCGACGCCGATGGATGTAACGCCTGCCAACAGGCACGCATTGTAGCTATTCGGGCAGGACACTTCGCATAGATCGCGCAGCGGCGTCCAAGGCTGCACCAGCTCGGCAAAGCGCACTACGGTGTCTTGCAGTTCAGGATTTTTTGCAAGTGTCTGGGGATGCAAATGCCGCAGGGAAATGATGTCTTGGGGCTGCACACCATCCGCCAATTGCGCAACATCGGTCAGGTCAATATCTGGGTTCAAGCCTATCTGGGCCGAGACGCCAAGCAATTGAGATATCCGGTCCAGATCGTCCCCGTATTCACCCAGCAACGAAACGATCTCGCGCAGGAACCCGCCGTCAAAAAGCTTGAAAGCCACATCAGTGGCAAGGGCCACTTCGCCATAGCTCAACAACAACCGTACCGCTTCCATGGCTTCGGGCGCGACCTGTCCTCCTGATCCACCCTTTTCCGATCCAAACGCCACGTTCCGAAGCACCAAGGCCCGCGCTAAGTCTGAACGTTCACCGGCCGCGTCCAGCCAACTTGTCCCCGACAGGCCACCCTCTTGCCGCAGTAGATCAATGCGATCCTTGCGGCTTAATTTCCCCGTCACATGACGATGCATGTGCGGCTCTTCTGCGATACGCGCCAGCAGGATTTGTGCTGCCGTGTTCCCGTCAGCCGCCAGCGCCCCCAAAGTTTGCAGCGCGAAAAGATCGTCGCCGTCCAGCCATGCGCTGCGGGCGTCTTCGAATCTCGCATCCTGCTCGCCCGAAATGGACGGTCGGTCCGCTAAAACTGCACTGCCCCAAAGCAGAAAAAGACATGTGATCAGACGCATCATCGGCAAATCCTCCGCTCACAGACTACCGCGACGTACGCGCCTGTCAAAACCCATTCACCATTGCGGCAAGGCTTCGCTTATCCTAAGCCTTGCCCACCTGAAGGAGCCTACATGACCGAACTGACCCTGATCCGCCACGGACAAGCCAATACCGGTGCCACCGATGAAGCCAGCTATGACAGACTATCTGATCTGGGGCATCAGCAGGCCAAGTTGCTGGGCGAACACATGCGTAGGCTGGGACAGGACTATCGCGTGATCTCGGGGGGAATGCGCCGCCATATCGAAACCGCTGAGGGCATGGCCCTGACCACCGCGCCGCTGGAAACCGATCCACGCCTGAACGAGCTGGACTATTTCGCCCTGTCCCACGCAGCGCGTGACAACCACGGTGTGCCGTTTCCTGAAAGCCAAGCGGATTTCGCTCTGCAAATGCCGCAGGTTCTGGACATCTGGCGGCGTAACGAAATGGGCGACGGGATCGAAACCTATGAGAGCTTCCGCAGCCGTATTTTCGCAGCGTTGTCGGATGCGGCGAGTGACGGTCCGGCGGTTCTGGTGTCCTCGGGCGGTGTCATCGCCACGCTGACCGCGATTGCCTTGCATCTTGAAACCAATGCCAAAACCAAGATGCTGTTGACGATCCACAACACCTCGGTCCACAAGTTCGAACTGCGTAATGGTGAACTGTTTCTGACCCAGTTCGGAGCCACGCCACATCTTGACCTGCCAGAACGGCACCACATGAAGACACATTTTTAAGGGGCAAACCATGACACATCTCTGGGTCCGCGCCGAGCAGCGCCCGCACGAAGAACGGGTTGGGCTTACGCCCGAAGGCGCCAAGGCATTGCTTGATGCGGGCATCCGCGTCACGGTCGAGCAAAGCAGCGTCCGCGCCATTCCGATGCAGGGGTATATTGATGCAGGCGTTGAAGTCGCACCAGAAAACAGCTGGCCAGACGCGCCACGCGATGCCATCATCTTTGGCCTGAAAGAGCTGCCCGAAGATGGCACTCCCCTACCCCATCGACACATCATGTTTGGGCACGCCTACAAAGGCCAGCACTCTGGCAAAGAACTGTTGCGCCGCTTCAAGGCGGGCGGAGGAATGCTTTACGATCTGGAATACCTCGTCAACGACATGGGCCAGCGCGTTGCCGCCTTTGGCTATTGGGCAGGCTTTGCCGGTGCCGCCGTCGCCATGCGCTGCTGGGCTGCGCAGGCTCGTGGCGAAATTGCCGGTCCCGTTGGCGTGTTCCACTCGTCACAAGATATGGTCAACGACCTAATCGACGATCTGCAAAACTCGGGTGCATCCATCCCAACCGCCATCGTCATCGGCGCTTTGGGCCGCGTCGGATCGGGCGCAACCGAGCTTTTGGAAATCCTTGGCGTGCCCGTCACCCAATGGGACATGGAAGAAACCAAAAGCGGCGGCCCCTTCCCTGAAATTCTGGCCCATGATCTATTCATCAACTGCATCTTCGCCCGCCCCGGAACGCCTGTCTTCGTGCCGAAATCTGCCCTGACCGAAGAGCGCAACCTAAGCGTCATAGGCGACGTGTCCTGTGACCCAGACAGCAATTACAATCCTGTACCCGTCTATGACCGCGCGACAGACTGGATCAATCCCGCCCTGCGCGTCGCCACAGATCCGGTGATGGACGTCATGGCCATCGACAATCTGCCCTCGATGCTTCCGGTCGAATCCTCGGAAGACTACGCCGCGCAGCTGCTGCCGACCTTGTTGACACTGGACGAGTTGGATAACAGCATCTGGACGCGGGCACGCAACGACTTCGAAACCCACAGCAAAGGGCTTTAATATGACTGTACACTGGTGTGGCACCGGCCTTTCGGCCATTCCCGGACTAAGACGCATCCTGCAATCGGGCGAACCGGTTGTGGTCTGGAACCGGACTATCGACAAAGCCCGCGAGGCGGTGGGCGATCTAACCGACACGATCAAAGCCTTCGACAAAGACGCACTGGCCGCCGAACTGGCCGCTGGGGACGTTGTCGTTTCGATGCTGCCGGGCGATTGGCACGTGCCGCTGGCCGAGCTGTGCATCGCCAAAGGTGCGAACTTCGTCAGCTCGTCCTACATCGCGCCGGAAATGCGCGCGCTTGACGCGGCTGCGAAAAACGAGGGCGTTGCGCTGGTCAACGAAGTTGGTCTTGACCCCGGCATCGACCACCTGATGGCGCACGCTCTAGTCGCAGACTACAAATCCTCGGATGGCTTTGACCCGGACAACAATATCAGCTTTATCAGCTACTGCGGCGGCGTTCCGAAAATCCCCAACCCGTTCCGCTACAAATTCAGCTGGTCCCCGCTGGGCGTATTGAAAGCATTGCGCTCGCCCTCGCGCTCGATCCGCGATTACGCCCCTCTTGATGTGGCCCGCCCGTGGGATGCTATCAGCAGCTACGAGGCCCCTCTGACCGCGCCTGAAAGCTTCGAAGTCTACCCGAACCGCGACTCGATCCCTTTTATGGAAGACTACAAATTCGGCAAAGACTGGAACGTCAAAGAATTCGTCCGCGGCACCCTGCGCCTGAACGGCTGGAAAGACGCCTGGTCCGATGTGTTTCGCGAAATCGAAACCCTGTCGGGCCCCGAAGGTGATGCCCGTCTGAAAGACATGTCCGATCAGTTCTGGACCGAAAACGCCTATGATGAAGGCGAGCCTGACCGCGTGATCCTTTGCGTTGGCCTGAAGGCCGAAAAAGACGGCCAAGACGTCTGGCACAAAACCTACGCTATGGATGCATGGGGCGACGATCGCGGCACCGCGATGGCGCGTTTGGTGTCGATCACCGTGGCATTGGCTATCGAATCTGTTCTGGCCGGCAAAATCGCTGCCGGTGTGTCAGCCGCCCCCAGCGATCCCGAACTTGTATCCGAGTGGATGGGCACCATCGACAAACTGGCCCAACACCTCGAAATCGTCGATCACACGGCCTGAACAAAAAAGCGCGCCTAACAGTCCAAACAGGCGCGCATTCATTTCATCTTACCAAAAATACTCCGGGGAGCGCGAGGGGCTGGCCCCTCGCCCCGCCTCTCAGCGTCATCAACCGCCGCGGATCAGGTCATCTTCATCTTCGCTGGGATCAATCCCCAGGGCATCCAGACCGTTTTCCAGATGATCGGACAAATGCGGCGATCCCAAAAGATAATCCGCCGTTGGTGTCGTCGCTTCAACTTCAGCGGTTTCGACAGCTTCATCCCATTCACTCGCGTGAAAGCTTCCGCGACCAACCCACATCAGGGCCACAAGATGATAGCGTTCTTCCGTGGTCAACGTCCCGATAAAAGACCTTAGTTCTCCCTCGGCTCGTTCCATCTCGCGGGCCATCAGGATGATCTGCGCCACCTTGTATGTCGAAATCTCTAGCATTTGCGTATTCCTGTTCCTTGCACCCGGATATGTTGCTGCGGAAATTCTACGCTGACTTTGATCTCACGCAAATACCTTGAAATACAACCAGTTCGGAAAAAGCTGCAAACCGCGCATGATCAAGGCGAAAACACCTGGAAAGCTGGTTGCAAACCGGCGACCCTGCATGGCGCGAAACATGTGATTTGCCGCCTCGTCCGGCTCCATAAGCGATGGCATTTTGAAATCGTTCTTGTCGGTCAGGCGCGTGCGGATAAAGCCCGGATGGGCGATTTGCACCTCGACCCCTGTGTCTTTCAGATCAAGCCGCATGGTTTCCGCCAATGACACCATGGCCGCTTTCGACGCCGAATAGCCGACCGAGGCCGGAAGCCCCCGAAATGCGGCAAGGCTCCCGGTAAACACGATGTGCCCATGCCCTTGTGCCAAAAACTTTGGCAACACCGCACCCACCACGCGCATAGCACCTGTCAGATTAACATCAATCATTTGCGCAGCCTGAACGGTGTTCCAATCGGTCGTATGCATCGGCCAGTAGGCCGCTGACAGATAAACGATGCCATCAATGCGCCCGACGGTTTCCGCCGCCTGTTCCACCGCCGCCTGATCAGTCACGTCAACAGGCAAAACCTCGACGCTTGTGGACATTCTAGAGGCAATTTCACCCAAGCGCTCGGCGTTGCGGGCCGATAGGATCAGCTCGGCACCCGCATCGCCAAGCTTTTTTGCCAAAGATGCTCCAAGCCCTTCCGAGGCGCCGACCAGCCAGTACCGTTTGCCTGCGAAGTCCCGCATCCCATCACCCTTTCGCAGCAAAGGTGGCCACCAGCTCGGCCACTTTAATGCCGAATTTGCGGAACTGGCTGCGGTTCACAAAGGTTCCGTCGTCCAGAACATACATCCAGTCGGTGACATTCAACACATGTCCGCCTGCATCATCCGGCAGCTTGAATTTATACTTCATACAAAGGGTCGTGCCCGAAATCGTCCCTGTGGCTTCGCCCACAAAATCACTGGCCGTTGCGCGGATCTTACCGCCGCCCAGCATTTCTAATTCCCACACGCGGGATTGGGTATTGCCGCTGTCATAGGTGAACAACTCGTTCATGCGACCGTGCCGACCATCCCATGTGATATCCATGTCCGCAATAAACCGCGACACGACCTTGCCCATGGGACCGTAGAGCACGCCACGACAGACCATGGCGCCGTTCAAATAATCGCTAAGCATCATATTGCCCTTGTCGGACGCATAATCCGACGGCTTCTGACTAGGGAAAGCTGCAAAGCGCAGACGCAGAAAAACAGCCGCCCCAACAACGGCTGCTCCAAGAAAAAACCAAAACATCACGATACCTCGATTTCAGGGGCAGCCGGACGTGACCGGTACTTGGCCCCTTTCAAGAAAAGTTTCAAAGCCTGCCAATGAATCAAGGCCAGAACCCGCCTTGATCCAAACGGACGGCGCAGGGAAGAACGAACGATTGACCCATTGCTCAAGGCCTGACGCTTGCCTGTCAGGGTCGCAATCAGCGATCCCTTTTCGCTGTCATAGCGTATCCAGACCCCGACCTGTCTGTTGGTGATGTCAAAACGGAACTGATACCGTCCTTCGACCGGCTGGAACGGCGAAACGTGAAAGATCTTTTCCGCTTCAAGCGTGTCATTCGCGGCAATCGGTTCAAATCCCTCTTTCGCAACGAAATAGGAATGCCGGTCACCGAAGGTATTGCTGACCTCGGCAATCACCGCCACCAAGTGCTCGGTCGCATCATACGCCAACCAGAAACTGACCGGATTGAACACATGCCCAAGCACGCGCGGTTGGGCCAACAGATCAATCCGTGTCGGGGTAACACCACGCGCCTCGAATACCTCGCGCGCCCAGATGGCGCCACGCCCCTCGCGGGGTTTGCCACCATGGTCCGCGTCGTTCAGACTGAACAGATTGCGCCTGTTTCGCGAGAAAAGGTACGGCGCTTTCTGCTGACCTTCTGCATCCAGCAACACATAGTCTACCGAATAGCGAAAGGCGTTCTGCACGGCACCGCGCCGCCCATGATAGGTAAAGCCCGTTACATGGTGGATTTGGCCGGTCATGCTGCCGCCTCAAAGATGCGGGCCGCGTTCAGGCGATTGGCGACTTCGGCGGCGCTATAGATGCCATCTTCGTGGAAACCATGACGCATCCAAGCACCGCAGAACCACGTGTGATTTTCGCCGTTAAACTCGGCAATCTCTTTCTGCGCCCGCAGAACACCCTGCGTATAAACCGGGTGGCGAAGGGTTACCTGATCGTAGATCAATTCTTCACGGATCGGCCTCGACGAGTTCAGAGTGACAAACAGCGGGTCCGACGGATCAATATTTTGCAACTTGTTCATCCAGTAGGTCAGATCGATCTGGCCGTTCAGACGTCCAGGCGCGTCCGAATAGTTCCAACTTGACCAGACTGGCTTGCGTTTTGGCATCACTGCCTCGTCTGCATGCAGGGTGATCTGGTTCGGCTGATAGGCAATCTCGCTTAACGCGAGAATTTCCTTGGATGTCGGATTGGCCAGCATTTTTAGCGTGTCATCCGAGTGGGTCGCAAAGACGACCTCATCAAAAGCCTCGGGTTCACAGCCTTCGACGTGGACTTCAACCTGCCCGCCAATGCGGGTCACGCTCTTGATCCACGAGCCTAGTCGGATTTCGACACCCTGCGCTTTCATATGCGCCTCAAGACGCTGCACGTACTGGGTCGAGCCGCCAGAGACTGTGTACCACTGATGCTGCCCCGTGTGGTGCAAAAGAGCATGGTTTTCGAAAAACTGCATCATTGAATAGGCTGGGAAATCCATGATCTGCTCAACCGGCGTGGACCAGATCGCGCCGGACAGGGGCAATAAATAGAAATCACGGAACCATTCGGATAGACCCATCACCTTAACGAAGTCTCCGATGGTCAAATCAGGGTTCGCCTTTGCTGTCGCCAGCGCTTTGGCGTTGAACCGGAAGATGTCCCGCAACATGCGCAGATACTTCCCGTTCACGATGTTGCCCTTCTGGGCAAACACAGCACTTAGAGTCGACAAGCCGTATTCGATACGCCCGCCATCCACCGAGGCACCAAAGCTCATATCGCTTTTTTCAACCGGCACTTCCAACCGCGCGAACAGATCGGCCATCAAGGGATAGTTGGCGTAATTGAACACGATAAAGCCCGTATCCACCGGCTGGTCGCCGTTTTTTCCTGCCACTTTGGTCCGTGCATGTCCGCCCAAACGCTTCTCGGCCTCGAACAGAACCACATTATAACCGTCGGCCAGCATGTGGGCTGCGCTCATGCCCGAAATACCGCCGCCGATAACAGCCACTTTCTTTTTAAAGTCGTGTCCCAGAGCTTCGAATGGCATGTGCGTCTCCTGCTAATGAGCATTTGCGTTTGAATTTGCAAGAAATACGCCTGCGGTTGCGAAATGGATGATATTTTCCTGAAGATTTATTTTTGATCCGCTTGCCATCCTTCTGCGTAGTGGGATTATGTTTCTGAATGAGCTATTGAAGAGCGAACCACTGGACCCGCCCGTACAAATGGGCGGATTTGGATCATTCGGAAACAGGAAAAGGCCTCTGCAGTCGATGGAAGTAACGCAAGACCACTGGGTGACCTGCCTGGAACGGATCAGAGACAACAAAGATCAAAAAGCCTTTGTCGAGCTGTTCCAGCATTTCGCACCCCGTGTAAAAGCGTTTTTAATGCGCGGCGGAACTGACGCGGCAATGGCCGACGAAACCGCACAAGAGGTGATGGCGACCGTCTGGCAAAAAGCGCACCTGTTTGACCCAGCGCGCGCCTCTGCAGCTACTTGGATATTCACCATCGCGCGGAACCGCAAAATTGATGCGATCCGCAAACAAAGACGCCCCGAACCCGAAGATCTGACATGGGGACCCGAGGCGGAACCGGATCAGGACGACGTGATTGCGCTTCAACAAGAAAGTGCAAAACTGACCGAAGCAATAAAAACCTTGCCAGACAAGCAACGCGTTCTAATTGAACAAGCGTATTACGGTGATTTATCGCATTCCGAGATCGCCGAACAAACAGGACTACCCTTGGGGACGATAAAATCACGTATCAGGTTAGCGCTTGAACGTTTAAGGCACTCGATGACATGACGCATTTAACTACCATAACCCACCATCTGACCGACGAATTGATCATGGGCTATTCTGCCGGGCGCTTGCCGGAAGCGATTGATCTTCTGATCGCGGCACACATCAGCATGTGCGACGACTGCCGTGCACAGATGGAAAGCTATGACGCCTTGGGCGGCGCGTTGCTGGAAGATGACAGCATCATTACCGACGTTGCGGCAATGAGCAGCGAAAGCTTGGCTGCAACTTTGGCGCTGATCGAAGGAATGCCCGCTATGTCGGCTCCGGCCAAAACAGAACTGCCCTTTCCGATTTGCGACTACATCGGCGGTGACTTGAAAGAAGTCAAATGGCGCCCCGTCGGCATGGGGGTACGTCAGGCCATTCTGAAAACCAAGGGCGATGCGACCGCGCGTCTGTTACACATCCCCGCTGGCGTTGCCGTGCCACAGCACAGCCATGGCGGGCTTGAGCTGACCTTGGTGCTCAAGGGCGCCTTTTCAGACGAGGACGGACAGTTCGGTCCGGGCGATGTTGAGATTGCGGATGAAAGCACCGACCACACACCCATCGCGGACATCTCTGAAGATTGCATCTGCTTGGCCGTGACGGACGCATCGTTAAAGTTCAAGTCGCTGCTACCGCGACTGGTTCAACCCTTCGTCCGTATCTGAATTTAGCCTTTTATAGATTTTGCATGGCCGCGGTTAGGACCGCGGCTTTTGCATTTGCGGCGTTGAAACCCACAACACCGCCCATGAAAATGAACATTGCAAAATAGATTCTGCGTTTCATAATTTTACTCTTTTTTACACAACAACACTGTCTCAGACCTAGCTAGGGAATGCGATAGAAACTAAGCGAATTTACGGCATTTTTTAGACAGGGCCATATTTTTAAGGGATTTGGGGAAAAACCATTCCTTTTCAACTGTTTCCAACCGCGCAAAGTTTACCCAAGGGCATCATTGGATTGTTTCATGCCCTCAAAATCAAGCCACTTTCGGCAGAATCAATATTCCCTGCGGGTCATGACTTCGATGATCCGGCGTCAAGAAATTCCGGCGCAGCCAATTGTCTGGGATCGGTTTCTAGCGACGGTGGCGCAGTAATGTCTTTCTGCTCGGACACAACGCCCAGCGCCTCAAATTTCCGCGCCGAAGGTAGCACTCGCCCCTCAAGCGAGGCAACGGCACTGTTGTAGGCTGACACGGACTGCCCCAGCCCGCGCCCTACCTTTTCCAGATGCCCACCGAAAGTGACCAGCCGTTCGTAAATCTCGGTTGCCAGTTTCTGAACCTCTATGACGTTCTTGGCCATTTTTTCCTGCTGCCAGCCATAGGCAATCGCTTTGACCAGCGCCATCAGCGTCGTGGGCGAGGCAATCAGAACCTTGTTTTCGAATGCATACTCGATCAGCCCCGGATCGGCCTCGGCAGCGGCGGCCACAAAGCTTTCGGACGGAATGAACATCACCACGAAATCCGGCGCTTCCGTCAGGTTTTTCTGATAGTCCTTGCCTGCCAACTGCCGCACATGGGTGCGGATATGTTTGGCGTGACGTTCCAGATGCGCCGCCTGTTCATCAGGGTTCTCGGTCTCAATAGCGTCCAGATAAGCCTCAAGCGGGGTTTTGGCGTCGACCACGATAGACCGACCACCGGGAATATGAACCACCGCATCAGGACGGCGCGCGCCGTCATCCGTGTCCATATGTTTTTCAAGCTCGAAATCCACATGCTCGGCCATGCCTGCCATCTCGAACACCTGCCGCAGCTGTACCTCGCCCCAGCGCCCGCGTGATTTGGGGCGTCGTAGCGCCTGCACCAGCTTGCGAGTTTCCTGCCCCAGCATCTGCTGGCTTTCATGCAGGGTTTTCACCTGCATCTGGATCGCGCCGTAAGCTTCCTGCCGGTGCTTTTCGATCTCTTGAATGCGGGTGTCGAACTTGCCCAGCTTCTCGTCTAGCGGCTTCACAAGGTTCTGGATCGCCTCTTGCCGTTTTGCCAAGGACTGATCCGCATCTGCTTTGTGCTTTTCAAACCGCTCACTGACCAGCCCAAGGAACTTCTGGCTGTTGGTCTCCAGAACTCCCGAAGCCAGCTTGGCAAACCGGTCCTCAAGCTCTTGCTTCATGCCGCGCAGCTCCTCAAGCCGCGCCTCATGCGCAGCTTTCGTCGCCTTCAATTCGGCCTCAAGCCCTTGCGCCTCCAGCAGATAACCGTCGCGCTCTTCGGTCACAACAGCCAGCCGCCCCTCGACCATAGTCAGCCGTTCAGATCGCACCTTTTCAGCGGCCAATGCTTCACGCAGATCACCCAACTCGTGCTCGACACTTAGCAGTTCCCGAACCCGCGATCGGTGCGACAGGTTCGACCACAGCAATGCCGCCACAAGAACCAGCAATCCGATTCCGGCCATCAACAGGTTGTCTGCGGTCAAAAGCGTTTCCATAGTCATGTTCGCCCGAACAGCCGCTCGATATCCGAGAGCTTGAGCTCCACATAAGTTGGTCGCCCGTGATTACACTGCCCCGAATGCGGCGTTGCCTCCATCTCGCGCAGCAGCGCATTCATCTCGTCGGCCCGCATCCGGCGACCCGAGCGGATCGAGCCGTGACAGGCCACACGGGACAGGATCGCCTCGATCTTTTCCTGCACAAGTTGGCTGTCTCCCAGATAATCGAGTTCATCCAGAACATCGCGCAGCAATGCCTCGGCGTTTATTTCACCCAGAATGGCTGGCGTTTCGCGCACCGCAACTGCACCGCCGCCAAAGGGTTCTATCCCCAAACCCAGACGCGCCAGATCATCGGCCAAAGACAGCAATCGCGCGGCATCCCCTTCGGACAGTTCAACAATCTCGGGGATCAACAAAGCCTGCGCCGCCACCCCGTTCTCGGCCATCTGTTTTTTCAACTTCTCGTACACCAGTCGCTCATGCGCGGCATGCTGATCGACGATCACCATGCCACGTTCGGTCTG
>CAYVRN010000014.1:8432-47414 GCA_964453855.1 uncultured Rhodobacterales bacterium | reverse complement strand
GCGCGCTTGAAAACTTCAGGGTACAAAAGGATGTTCAGCCAGGTTCCGTCGAATAGCGCTTCAAGTGCCGCGGCAATCTCATCTGGCTTGCCAAACAGCGTTTGTTCCTCAGCGATCCCTTGTAGCAAAGTACGACAAGTTTCCATTCGCTCAGCGTCGATGCCCGCAGTGAGCTCACGATATACTTTTCGATGATGGGCCTCGCCAAAGAACGCAAACCAGACAGCCAATTTTTTTCGGCTGCATATCTTTGGATGAAATTGCGCCTCGACGATGGCGTAGATTTTCTCGACAGGTGTCAACTCTGTGTTCATCACTCGTTGCTTCCACAAATTGCGATGCTCTTCCGCTAGCGCAAGAAGGGTATGATGCAAAAGCGTGTCCTTGTTCGCGAAGTGAAAATTCACCAATCCCAACGAAAGGCCGGCGGTTTCGCTGACCTTGCGCAGCGTTGTTCCCGATATTCCGTGACTGGCAATGCAAGTCACCGTCGCATCGATCAATTGCCTGCGCCGCTCCTCTGGCGCTTCAAAGCGAGCTTTTTTCTTCACCTTTACAACCATTTACCACGATCCACTGAACATCTGTTCAATCACTCCCTTGCTTTTGCAGTAAAGTCAACGCAATGATTTGATCAAATTAGATTCTTTTAGTAGGAGCGCACTATGGCCAACAACCTCCCCTCCCATGCGCAAACTGTGATCATTGGTGGTGGCTCCATCGGCTGTAACACAGCCTATCACCTAACCAAGCTGGGTATGACTGACGTCGTGGTGCTTGAGCGCGAACAGCTTACCAGTGGTACAACATGGCACGCAGCAGGGCTTATTGTGGCAGGTCTTTTGCCGTCCGAAGCTGAATGCGAGATCTACACGCATGGGCGTGATCTTTACGCCAACCTGGAAAAGGAAACCGGAGTGCCGACTGGGTTCCGAGATGTTGGATATTTGCAGATTGCCAACAATGAAGAACGCGTGCATGAAATGCGCCGCCTCGCGCCCTTTATGCGTCGCCACGGGATCAACATCAACGAAATCTCACCCAAGGAAACCGCAGACCTCTTCCCTATCGGAGACCTCAGCGACGTTTTGGCCGGCTTCTACATCCCTGAAGATGGCCGCGCCAATCCGGTCGACGTGACTATGTCGCTCGCCAAGGGCGCGCGTATGGGCGGCGCAAAGATTTTCGAAGGCGTCACCGTAGCCGAGATCATGACCAAGAACGGCACCGTAACCGGCGTAAAAACCACCGATGGCCAAACCATCAATGCTGAAAACGTGGTGATTTGTGGCGGTATGTGGTCCCGTCAATTGGGCGCGAAAGCGGGTATCAATCTTCCGCTTCAAGCTGCGGAACACTACTACCTGATTACCGAGAGCATTGAGGGCCTCAGCCGTGACCTGCCCGTGCTCGAAGATCCCTCGACCTACACGTATTACCGCGAAGAAGTCGGCGGCCTTATGCTCGGACTGTTCGAACCGGGTGCCGCGCCGTGGAAGCTCGACGGCATCCCCGAGAACTTCGCCTTTGGCGAGATCGAGCCCGACTGGGACCGCGTCGGACCGCATTTGGAAAAGGCCTATTCCCGTGTTCCCCATGCTCTAAATGTAGGTGTTCGCAAACTCTTCTGCGGCCCAGAAAGTTTCACCCCCGACCTTGCTCCTTTGGTTGGCGAAACGCCAGAGCTACGCAACTGCTTCGTGGCCTGTGGTATGAACTCGCTTGGCATTTTGAACGGTGCAGGCACAGGCAAGGTCCTGGCTGAATGGATCGTCAGCGGCCATCCGCAGACCGACGTCACCGGCATCAACGTCAACCGCTTTACCCGGCACCAGGCGACCAGAGCCTTTCGCCGAGATCGCGGTCCGGAACTCTTGGGCAAGATGTTCGGCCAGCACTTCCACAACGAAAACTACCTCACAGCCCGCGACCTCAAACGCTCGGTCCTGCATGACAGACTGGCAGCAAGCGGGGCCTATTTTGCCGAAGGCCACGGCTGGGAAATGCCCGACTGGTTTGCCCCCACACCGGAAAAGGCAAAGATCGAGACATTCAGCTGGCGCCGTCAGAACTGGTTCGAGTGGCATGCCGAGGAACACCGCGCCGCGCGAGAGGATGTCATCATTATGGACATGTCCACTATGTCCAAGTTCAACGTCGAAGGGCCCGACGCGCTTGCCCTTATGAGCCGCCTCTCCTGCAATGACGTCGATGTGGAACCCGGTCGCGTGGTCTATACGGCTTGGGTCAACGAAAGGGGTGGCTTTGAAGCCGACCTGACAGTGACCCGATTAACTTCGGATCAGTTCATGGTGGTCGTAGGTGAAAACAGCCACGGCCATACCCTGATGCGCATGAAGCGCCACATCCAAGAGGGTGAAGTTGTCGTCATCACCGACCTCACCCCTGCCATCACCCAGATCAACATCCACGGGCCCAAAGCCCGGATGTTGATGGAGAAAGTTACCTCTGCAGACATGTCTAACGAGGCTTTTCCTTTTATGACCTGTCAGGACATTGATGTCGGCTACTGGATGGTCAAAGCCTTCCGCGTGACCTTTGTGGGCGAGCTTGGCTGGGAACTTCAGGTGCCCTCGTACGCTGCCGTGCAAGTCTATGACCTGCTGAAAGAGGCTGGTAAAGAATTCGGCCTGCGCGATGCAGGCATGCAAACTCTAAATTCGTTGCGCCTTGAGAAAGCCTACCGCGACTTTGGACTGGATGTGGACAACACCGACAACCCGATCTCCGCAGGCCTAGGCTTTGCCGTTAAACTTGACAAACCCGGTGGGTTCATAGGCCGCGAAGCCCTTGCCGCCATCAAGGCTGAAGGTGTACCAAAGGTACGAATGCTGCAATTCTTGCTGAAAGACCCGGACCCGCTGCTTTACGGCAACGAATGCATCTATCTAAACGGCACCGAGGTCGGCCATCTGCAAATCGGTGGGTACGGCCACTCGCTTGGCGGGGCCGTCGGTATTGGCTTTGCTGAGCTGGACACCCCCCTCACAACGGCCATCATTAACGAGGGTACGTGGGAGGTCGAAGTGGCCGGGCAACGGATACCCGCAATGGCCTCTCTGAAGCCCCTGTTTGATCCAAAGATGGAGAAGATCAAGTCTTGAGTTAGTCTCTAACCCCTTTGATCTGCTGCGCGCAGAAAAAGCTCCGCTTTTCCAGACCTAAGCGGCCCCAATGGTCTTGGCGCGTATCTGTTTCGATGCATGTGTTGCGAATTGCAAGAATGTGGGACGAAGTGTGAATTCTCTGGGCTCGCACCTATGACCGCTTTTTTGGTTTGTTGGGCTCGGATCGCGGAAAAACCTCACCCCCAACGCTCCTGTTAACCAGTTAATTGTCGTGTTTGAGTGACATGAACTCAGGACAAGCCGCTTCTATTTTCGGGATTCTAAAAACCGTCAAATTCTGGAACTTTGCCCAGCCTCGTAAGGAAGCTCGGGTCGCCAACTTCTCCACTGTTTGGGTCTTCACTCACACTGTAGGCGTCGGCGCCTGCGCAATCGTCTGATTGAGCCTCTCGTTCGGCTCTGTTTTGTGCCTCCGACGCTGTTGAGTGTTCGAATTGCTTTGCAATCTTCAGGTCAGTCTGCCCACTGCGCCCAGCCTTCGTTTCAACATAAGTCTGGCAGATATAGTGGATTTTTTCTGGGGAATGCTCGGCTTTTGTCATGGATGGATCCTTGGATTCCGCTTGGATAATTGGACAATCTGAGAGCGTCACCGGCCGATTTAAAAGTGATTGTATTGCCTGTTGCCCGGCAGAGTATCTTACGCAAGAAAAGCCGCCGAAGTTCAATTACCGCGTTGAATCGGCTTTCGTGCGGCGCGATTTGGATGCTGCTGAAACTTTGGTTACAGGCGGCGTGTTCGCTTCTCTTTCAAGGCGCGCATTGCGCAGTCGGGAATTCTTGACTTGTCGTTGTTCCGCTTCTTCGTCGACCATTTGCCTGACGACACGCGTCGTCTTGTCCATCGCCGTTTCCTGTTTGGACACATGCACTTTGAACAGATTGTTTTTTGTGAGTTTTGTCAATTTTCAGTTTCCTTTGTTTTGCAGGTCGGCCGGACCAAGCGAGGTCATTCAAACCAGCGCCAAGTGTCGGGCCTTGTCTTGCTTGTGCTGTGATGGTCGTATGGGTGGATAACCCAGGAGTTCTTCTTTGATGTCCGGCGCGGCCATGGCTCGCATCAACGCGCTGTAATTCATCTGGAATCCCACTTCGGAACCCACCGTCGGCGGGGGTCGGCGCAATCGGTGCCAAGAACTGCAATGCACAGAGCTTTGACATCACCGACACTGCCATCGAACAGGCGCCTGCGGTCCCCTTAAAGGGAGGCGGATCGTATCGCCAGTTTCAGATTTGGTTTCCATTGTTGTTCTCTTTTATAGGTTGGCACGGAGGGCAGAATTGCCCTCACATGTGCATTTTGAATGGAGATGGTGCCGTGGCTCGCGCCTATTCGTTCAGCACGCACTCCCCCTTGGATTTTTGGAAATTTTTATGGCATTCCCAACGATTACCAGACCAGTCCAGATGCGCGTTGTCGGGAACATCTATCGGATCGCATGACTCGCCAACAGCGGCGTATCCACGGTTACACTTCCACCCTGGGCCGTAGCTTGCGTCATCGAAATATCCATTTGCCGGGATGACCAAGGCTTCACACAGGCCCGCCCGTTCAAAGAAGCCACGCTCACATGTCCAAGGCTGGCCGTATCCTGATCCATTCAGATAGGCGTTGGCCGGAACCTCAATGGCAGTACACATGTCGCCAGTTGCTTCAAACCCACGTTCGCACGTCCATGTGGAGCCATATAAGGCATCTGCCAAGTATGCGTTCGCTGGAAGTACGATTTCCTGACATGTGTCATCGACCTTAATGTAGCCGCGCAAACAACTCCACCGTTGGCCTGATGGGTCCAGATATCCACCTTCAGGCACCTCTACTGCAACACATTCTGTATCGTCAGTTCTGCGAAACCCGTGCATACATTCCCATCCGGAACCGTAGGACCGGTTCGTGTCGTATGCGTTTTGCGGCACAATCACAGCGACGCAGGCATCTTCATTAATCCGGAATCCAAGGTTGCATTCCCATCCATCGCCGTAACTTTTGGCACTGGCGTTCTCAGGCATCGGTTGAGTGACGGTTTGAGCAAACGCTGGCGTTACAAGCAGTATGACCGCCAAGATCGAGCTAACAAATAGGGCAATGATCGTCGGTGTTTTTGCGGGCGCGCGGGCAGCTATTACATGTAGACCGTGAAGCTCTCTAAGTTGTTTTTTACGATCCATCTAGATCAAGCACCGCAAGACACGCGCTTGCCAGATCTCGGCTCGGGGTATCAGTGCCCGGCATTGTGGCCCAGCCGGTTTCCATCATCGCATTGCGCCGCTGAAAGCTTGGACCGTCTTGGAGTGTCGCTAGTTTTGCGGCGCGTTCTGTATCAACTTGTGAAAGATTCAAACAGACTGGCACCATCGCCAATGTGACTTCCTCTGCCGCAAGATCTTGAGCCATCTTGTCTGCGTCGCCCGCAGTTGTCCAACCGCCCCAGCTGAAGCCAACGATTGAGACAGCAACTGCGCCAACCAAGGCACCGTAAACACCGGGTTTAGTCCATTTTGGAAATGTCATTTTTGATCCTTTGACGGAGAAAGCGCCGCCGCACTATTTTTTAATTACGTTAGTATTTGCGTTGGCCTGATCTTGCGCCAGAGCCAACTCCAGGTCTTGTTGATCCACTGCGCGCAGCTCTGACTTTCCTGCGTTCAATTTGATCAATAGATATGTCGCTGTCCGTCGGTATGCCGCAAAGCTGGGGCTCAGCATGACGTCATCGTCTGCCAGCACTTCGTAGTCACCAGGGGGCAATTCATCGGTGTATCCCGCGACCACAAACGGGTGTAGAAATGTCACAATTGACGTGGTCGTGCGCGATGACATCGGCAACCTTCCCAAACATCAGATCCCCGCTACAGGACGTGACAGCTGAATTTTCATGATGGAGTGTTGTGGGCCGCTCTGGCAGGCTAATGCGCCTATGCCGCAGAGAACCGCAACTTTCGTATCCCCTCATAGCCTCTTGGCGTCGCAAATACAAGGCTGGTGACACTGGTCTGATTATTCAGACCAACAATATTCTCACGGGATCAAGCCGCGACCCTGTGCATTGGACGATCTTTCTACAAGCATCTCGGTTTCGGACCGCCAGCTCAGTAGCTGACTTGCGCCGCGTCACATTATTCCGGAAAAGTGGGCTCTGAGCCCGATTTCGCCGTTCATGGCGCGAAGGTCCGCGGATGGGAAACGGGCCAAACTATGCAAAGTTCACTAACTGCGCTTCTATGCCGGTGGGCGTGGTTGTAGCGAATGACAGCATGCCTATTTCCCATTTCCTAGAAGTCAGCTTTCCCTTGGTCGTAACTATGTAGGAATAAGTCTTTTCGATTAATGGAACTGAAGTCCTGCGAATGCGTTTAGTTCAGCCTCGCTTGCCGCCCGATTGATTTGTCTTCCAGCCCTGTTTTTCCCAAAGCTCAAGATTCTCGATCCCTGAAACACCTGCTTGCATGGTGTTCGCTAACCCAGTCAAAATAACAACGATACATGCATTCGTCTTCAGTTTTGGGGAAGCGGCAGGGAAGATTAAGAAACCCGGTCTCTCTAGAACTTCGAGCAACATTTAAGGGTTTTATCAGAAATTAGTGCAATTCAGTGACACCCCCCTTTTTTAACAGGGGAGTGTCAGTCGTTTTCGCTTCGGTTTGGTAGCCCTGGACTGCCAAAACCGCTTGTGAAGTTTACTTCTCGGGAAGCAGTCCGCGTGGGCTGAAGCGGAGCATCAGCAGCAGGAACAGGCCCATGGTGAACAGGCGCATGTGGGCGGCGCTTTCGATCAGGTGCGCGCGTAAGGCGCTGTCCTCGGCCATGGGCGCGGTGATCACTTGCATCAGCCACAGACCGATCGGCTCCACCTGTACCCAAAGGAACCACACAAGGAAGCCGCCAAGGACCGATCCAAGGTTGTTGCCCGAGCCACCGACGATGACCATCACCCAGATCAGGAAGGTAAAGCGCAAGGGTTGGTAGCTGGCGGGTGTCAGCTGCGCATCAAGGGTTGTAATCATCGCCCCCGCAATTCCGCAAACTGCCGATCCCAGAACGAAAATTTGCAGGTGGCGTGCTGTGACGTTCTTGCCCATCGCCCGTGCGGCGGTTTCGTTGTCGCGGATTGCACGCATCATGCGGCCCCAAGGGCTGTTCAAGGCGCGTTGCGACAACCAGATCAGAACGATCAGAACAACTGCAAACAGGCCCGCGTAGCCGATCTTGACATAAAGCGTCGATGCTGTTGTTGGATCAAGACCAAGGCTTGCGGCACGTTCCACAAAAGACGGATCGTTTTGCAGGTCGATCTCATAGGGTAGCGGACGCGGGATGCCGATCACGTTCTTGACCCCCCGGCTCATCCAGTCCTCGTTCTTGAGAATTGCGATGATGATTTCCGAGATGCCAAGCGTTGCAATCGCCAGATAGTCCGAGCGCAACCCTAGAGCGGTTTTGCCGATCACCCAAGCAGCCCCTGCCGCGAACAGGCCACCCACGGGCCAAGCCAGAAGAACTGGCAGACCCAACCCGCCAAGGTATCCGCTTGTCGCAGGGTTCACGGCCTCAACGGCTTTGACAGCTGGGATGAAGGTCATGCGGTACAACACGAAACCAGCAAGAATGATTGCAACGATCACAAGCGTTCTGGCCATGCCTTTAGCCAAGCGCTTGCTGGCAAAAATGGCGCCGACAATCGTGACGGCTCCGATCAGCAGACCCAGCAGGATCGACGAGCCGCCGGCGGCCCAAGCTTCTCGGTCACCGGGCATCGAGATCAGAACCGTAGCAAGACCGCCAAGGGCCACAAAACCCATGATGCCGACGTTCAACAGTCCGGCGATGCCCCATTGCAGGTTCACCCCCAACGACATGATCGCGCTGATAAGCCCCATATTCAGGATGAACAAAGCCGAGTTCCAGCTTTGCACAAAACCTGTGCCGATGATCAAAACGGCAACCATGGCAAACATAGCGTATGTTTTGGTTTGGTCGGTCATAGCGCTTTCCCCTTAAACAGGCCCGTCGGGCGGAAGAGCAGAACAATCACAAGGATCACGAAGCTGACGGCGAATTTGTATTCGGTGGCCAGAAGCTGCACGAGACCTGAAGGTTCAAGAACTTCAGGCATCAGATAGCCTAGAACTTTCTTCCACGCATAGGTTACCGTGACCTCTGAGAAGGCGATGACGAAACCGCCTGCAATCGCGCCAAGCGGGCTTCCAAGGCCGCCAACGATGGCCGAGGCAAAGACTGGCAACAGCAGTTGGAAGTAGACGAAAGGCTTAAAGCTTTTGTCGAGCCCATATAGCGTACCGGCTACCGTCGCCAGACCGGCCACGATCAGCCATGTGTAAAAGACGACGCGCTCGGGGTTGATGCCCGAAAGCAGAGCCAGATCTTCGTTGTCCGAAAAAGCCCGCATTGATTTGCCGGTGCGCGTGCGGTTCAAAAACCAGAACAGGAACGCCACAACGATGATCGCCACGACGACTGTAATGCCTTGGGTGGTTTTGATCGCAAGCCCTTCTTTAAGTCCGGTCCACGCCTTGAAGTCGCGTGCCGACATAATGAACCGCTCACCATCCGCAAAGCGCTGGTCGCCGGGGCCGATGATAAAGCGGACAAGACCGTTCATCATGAACATCACGCCAAGCGACACGATCAGGAAGATCACCGGCTCTGACTTTTTCTTGCGATAGAAGCGATAGACAACGCGGTCTGTGCCAATCATAAGCAGCGCGGTTGCCGCTATCCCAAAGGGCAGGGCAAGCAAAGCCGTTGGCAGTGGGCCAAAACTGATGCCCATCGCCTGGAACCACCAGGTAAACAGGATCACGACCATGGTGCCAAAGGCCATTGTATCGCCATGGGCAAAGTTCGAGAACCGCAAGATGCCGTACACTAGCGTCACGCCAAGCGCGCCAAGCGCAAGCTGGCTGCCATAAGCGATGGCTGGAATAAGCACGAAATTCGACAGAGTGACGATTGCGTTTAGAAAATCCATGCCTCAGCCCCCCAAGAAAGATTTACGGACTTCGGGATCGGCCAAAAGCTCTTTCCCGGTGCCGGTATAGGCGTTGCGACCTTGAACCAAGACATAGCCTTTGTCCGCGATCTCAAGCGCTTGACGGGCATTCTGTTCAACCATCAAGATCGAGATGCCGGTGCGGGCAACTTCGATGATACGATCGAACAGTTCGTCCATAACAATCGGAGATACGCCCGCAGTGGGTTCGTCCAGCATCAGAACGCTGGGCTGGGTCATCAGAGCACGGCCAACGGCAACCTGCTGGCGTTGACCGCCCGAAAGCTCGCCTGCGTGCTGATTGCGCTTTTCCTTCAGGATCGGGAACAAGTCATAGACTTGCTCCATCGTTTCGCTGAAATCATCCTTGCGGATAAAGGCACCCATCTCAAGATTCTCTTCCACCGTCATCGAGGTGAAGATGTTGTGGGTCTGGGGTACAAAGCCCATGCCTTTCAAAACGCGGTCTTGCGGGGAAAGCTTGGTGATATCCTCGCCGTCCAGCTTTACCGCGCCGCTGCGCACGTCCAGCATACCAAAGACAGCTTTCATCGCGGTGGATTTACCAGCGCCGTTCGGCCCAACAATTACGGCTATCTCGCCTTTGTCTACCGCGACGGTGCATTCATGCAGGATATCGGGGCCTTTGCCATAACCACCGGTCATGGTGTCCCCGATGAGGAAGGGTTCTGCCATTATGCCTCTTCCTTCTGTTTGTTCTTCAAGCCGGTGCCCAGATAGGCCTCGATCACCTGTTCGTTTGCTTTGATTTCGTCCAGCGTACCTTCGGCCAGAACCTTGCCCTCGGCCATACAGATAACCGGATCGCAAAGGCGACCGATGAAATCCATGTCGTGCTCGATGACGACAAAGGTATAACCGCGCTCTTTGTTCAGGCGGATGATGGCATCGCCGATAGTGTTCAGCAGCGTGCGGTTCACGCCCGCGCCCACTTCGTCAAGAAAAACGATCTTGGCGTCGACCATCATCGTACGGCCAAGCTCAAGCAATTTCTTCTGACCGCCCGAGACCTGACCCGCTTTGTGATCAGCCAAATGTTCAATGGTCAGGAACTCAAGCACTTCGTCTGCTTTCGCCCGCAAGGCCCGCTCTTCGTCAGCGATCCGCTTGCGCCCAAACCAAGTATTCCAAAGCGTCTCGCCGGACTGGCCAGCTGGCACCATCATCAGATTTTCCCGACAGCTCATCGAGCCGAATTCGTGGGCAATCTGGAACGTGCGTAACAATCCCTTGTGAAATAACTCGTGTGGTGGAAGACCTGTAATGTCTTCTCCATCCATTGTAACGCGACCAGACGTGGGCGACAGGACGCCCGCGATCACGTTAAACAGAGTTGTTTTTCCCGCGCCATTTGGTCCGATCAATCCCGTGATCGAGCCGTTGGCAATCTCCAGCGAAGCCCCATCGACGGCGTGAAAGCCCCCGAAGTGCTTGTGCAGGTTCTCAACCTTGATCAAATTTTCCCCTCCGAGCGACTTTTTGCGCCCTTATATAAGAACAGCCCGACTAGAGGTCGGGCTGTTCATTTTCAAGTAATGTTTGCCATTAACGGAACTGAACAGTGGTCAGTTTGCCGCCTTCAATGACGACTTCGCGGTAGTTGCCTGCCGCTTCACCTGGACCAACCAGCTCGACGCCCGAAGCACCTACGTAGTCGATGTCGCCACCGGCTGCGAGGATTTCAAGGCCTTTGGCCAGCTCACCAGCGTTGATCTTCTCACCCGGTGCGTTTGCAACGTCCATGACCTTGCCTTTGTAGTCCGCCGGATCCGAAGAACCTGCCGCCTGCATTGCCAGCATGATAAGCGCGGCTGCGTCGTAGCTTTCAGGTGCGAATGGCGAAGTTGCTGCGAATGCGTCGCCAACCAATGCGGTGAACGCTTCGGCCAGCTCGGCTGACGGGCTTGGGTGCTGACCTGTCGAACCATCAATGTCCGAACCAAAGTTGGTTTCCAGCATCTCGCCGATCATACCGTCGGGGAAGTGGAAGGTGTCGAATGCACCGGTGTCCAGAGCAGCTTGGATGATGCCCGAACCACCTTGGTCAACGTAACCTGCAACAACCAGACGCTCGCCGCCTGCAGATGCCAATGCGCCAACTTCGGCCGAGTAGTCGGCTTTGCCGTCGTCATGTGGTGCGCTGATGGTGACGGTGCCGCCCGCAGCTTCATATGCTGCCTGGAACGCATCTGCCAAACCTTTACCGTAGTCGTTGTTGGTGTAGGTCACAGCCACTTCTTTGATGCCCTGATCCATCAGAACGTCGGTCATCACAACACCCTGACGCGCATCCGACGGAGCGGTGCGGAAGAACAGACCGTTGTCTTCGTTATTCATGTGGCTCAGGCCTGGCGAGGTTGCCGAAGGTGAAATCATGACCATGCCGTTTGGCAGTGCCACGTTGGTAAGTGCAGCGCCTGTGACGCCCGAGCAGTCGCCGCCTACAACGCCGCTGACGCCGTCTGCGGTGATCAGACGTTCAATCGCTGCGGTCGCCGCACCGGCGTCGACGCAGGTTGTGTCGCCGCGAACCGAAGAAACAGATGCACCGCCCAGAAGCAGACCGCTGTCGTTAACTTCCGCGATTGCAAACTCAGCCGCAGGGCCCATTTCCGCAACCAACGATTCAATCGGGCCTGTGAATCCCAGGAATACGCCGATTTTAATTTCGTTGCTGTGCGATCCGGCCATGGCCGATCCAGCCATCAGAGCGGTGGCCGCTGTCGCGGTCAGAAGTTTTTTCATTTTAGTCTCCCATTTTTATTTGGCTTCTCGCCTAGTTCCTGTTCCCACCCCGGTTGGCATTAAAGCGCCCCTGTCAGGACCAGTCAGTGATCAAAAGTATAGCGTGCTGCGCAAGAAATAAAGTGAAAACGAGGGTGTCAAAAAAACGTAAGTGATAAGAGATGTTTGACCTTAGGGCATCTTTGCATGGTCACACAGTCCGTCTCGGAGAAATCCGAAGACCCGAAAACAAAAAAGGGGCTGCCCAAAGGCAGCCCCTAAAACGTGTCGTTTCCGCAAATTTAGTTCAGGAAGTCGTCGATGTGACGCTGGAACATTTCTAGCATGTCCTCGGTGATGTCATCGATCTCAAAGTCAGTCTGACCGCTGGCATGCATCGCCTCGACAAAAGCCTGAAGCATGTCTTCTTCGGTAGTGCCATTAGTCGCTTCGGCCAAATCTGCCGCTGCTACGGCCAATTCAGCCTCTTCTGTGATGAAAGTCTGGACCGTTGTAATCGCGGTCGTCAATGCGGTGACCTGCGCGTTGTAAGCGTTGATTTCTTCCTCGGTTGCGGTCTCCGGATCGGGTGCAACCAATCCGTCAAGCTCGCCTTGAAGCGCCGCCAAATCGGCTGTTGTATCGCCGCTCATTTCCAGCGCGTCGTAGTTTGTTTTGGCCTGATCGAATTCACCCTGCGCCAAGTCAAACAGGTCTTGAACGCCGACCAAGGCTTGGTTGGCCAGAAGATAGCTGCGGAAGCCCTCCATTTTCGGGTCCGAGCTGTTCATCAAGCCATTGATGTTGCGACGAAGCGAGTTCAGCCCCTTGCGGGCGCTGGCCTCTTTGCCACCAGCCTTGTCCGACTTGCCCGCGCTTGCAGGTTTGCCCTTGTCAGCAGGCTTGCCTGCATTAGCCGGTTTTGCGGCTTTGTCAGGTTTGCCAGCGGCAAACGCCGGGTTGGCCGACATAACCACTGCGGCCGTGGTAATCGACGCCATAGGCAAAGAAGAGATCGCCAAGGCCGCTATTAGGCGAGAGGCTGACTTTTTCATAGAGAGAGTCCTTTATCACGATTGCGAATTGAGGAGAGAATACAACAATATGGCGAAACTTTGAAACCTATCTTTTTGAATATGATTCTACCCTTTCGCGAAACAATAGATAAGAATATGCGTTATCGTTTTGCGATAAAAACCAATGAATATTCGGGATACGATCGTATGCCTTGCACGCATCACTTGCCATAGACGAATCGATCGGTCACGTAGGGGACATGACTGACTTCAAAGACAGTGCCATCGTCGCGGCCCACCATATGCGCAGCTTGTTTCCGCCAACTCCGTTGCAGCGGAATGCCCATCTGTCCGAACGTTATGAAGCAGATATCTGGCTAAAACGTGAAGACCTGACGCCCGTGCGGTCGTACAAACTGCGCGGGGCGTTCAACGCCATGCGCAAAGTCATGGCAGACAAACCAGATACCAGCCTGTTTGTCTGCGCCAGCGCGGGTAATCACGCCCAGGGTTTGGCGTATAACTGCCAGCATTTCGGGGTCACGGGTGTGATCTTTATGCCGGTCACCACGCCTCAGCAGAAAATCATGAAGACCCGTACATTTGGCGGGGATTGGGTCGAAATCCGTCTGGTCGGCGACTACTTTGACGACACGCTTGCGGCGGCGCAGGCCTATTGTGCGGAAGAGGGCGGGTATTTCCTATCCCCCTTTGATGATGACGACGTAATCGAGGGTCAGGGCACCATCGGGGTCGAGATCACAGACCAGTTGGGCTGTGTGCCGGATCATATCGTTTTGCCCGTGGGCGGTGGCGGATTGTCTGCCGGTATTCGAAGTTTTTATGGGGACGATGTCACCTACACACTTGTCGAACCCGAAGGCGGACGCAGCCTGTTCGCCGCGCTTCAACACGGGCACCCCGTGACACTGCCTAAGATTGATAGTTTTGTGGATGGCGCGGCTGTCGCTTGTGTCGGACAAAAGACGTTTGCGCGGCTCGAAGGTATCCCGCCCGATCGTGTTTTCGGAGCCCCCGAAGACCGCATTTGTGCGACAATGCTCGAGATGCTGAATGTAGAAGGCATCGTGTTAGAGCCTGCGGGCGCGTTGTCGGTAGATATTCTGCCCGAGATCGCAGATGAGATTCGCGGAAAAACCGTTGTATGCGTGACCTCTGGCGGCAATTTCGATTTTGAGCGACTTCCCGAAGTAAAAGAGCGCGCTCAGCGGTATTCGGGTGTGAAAAAGTACTTCATTCTGCGCCTTCCCCAGCGACCCGGTGCGTTGAAAGAGTTCCTGAACCTTTTGGGCCCTGACGACGACATCGCGCGTTTCGAGTATCTGAAAAAGTCAGCCCGAAACTTCGGATCTGTATTGATCGGGATTGAAACCAGCGAAGCCCGGAATTTTGATACCTTCTTTGCCAAGCTTGAAGCAGCAGGGTTTACCTATACCGATATCACCAAAGACGACACTCTGGCGCAGTTTGTCATCTAATTCCCGCTAAGGGACGGGTCGGTCAAAAGCTCGGCCCGTTCAGCGTGAAAGGCTGTCAAAATAGGCTCTAACGCAGGGGTTTTAGGCAAGCGCCCTTTCATCATATCCTCTCCTTCTCGGCAGAGCGTACCTGTGTCGGAAAACCCCAAAGTCCAGGCGCTGCCTTTCAGGAAATGCATGTCTTCTTGCGTGATGCGAATGGTGATGCGGGCGATAACTTCGTCTACTTCATCTAGAAAAACAGTCACTATTTCAGGGAAATCATCATTTCCCACCTCATCGCGCAGTTCATTCACTCTTTGCCAGTCAATCATCGTCATCCCTCCGCTTATCAATCTGCGCAGACTGATTGAACAGGACGTAAACAAACAGACTGAGAATACGCAGCATTTGATCATTCACCTTCTGTTAATGGCTTGGAACTAGCGTCTGGCGTCGAATGGTTTGGTGACGAATGGTTGAATTACAAAATCCCGGTCTTGCTGGGGCCAGCGCACTATCGGCTGATGGGCCGCTGTGCGTTCTGGTGGTTGATGACAGCCGCCTGCAGCGGCGCATACTTACAGCTTCTCTACGCAAGTGGGGCTTTCTGGTGCAAGAGGCCGACTCGGGTCTTTCCGCGCTGGAAATCTGCCGCCTGAATCCGCCTGACATTGTGATCAGTGACTGGATGATGCCGGAAATGGACGGCCTGACCTTTTGCCGAAACTTCCGCGACATGCGGCGGGACAGTTACGGGTATTTTGTCCTGCTCACTTCGAAAAGCGAAAAGGGCGAAGTGGCGCAAGGGCTGCATTGTGGGGCCGATGATTTTTTGACCAAACCGGTCGCCGCGGATGAACTGCGGGCGCGCTTGACTGCAGGGAAACGCATTCTGCGGATGGAAAAACAACTGCAACGGCAGAATCACGTCATTCGCGAAACCCTGGCTGAACTGACCGAAATTCATCAGGCGATGGACCGCGACCTGCTTCAAGCCCGCGAAATTCAGCAACGTGTTTTGCCCGCGCCCGAGACAAAATTCACTGGCGGCAGCATTTCCAGTCTGCTTCATTCTTGCGGACATGTCGGGGGTGATCTGGTCGGGCACTTCAACAGCGATGACGGTAAGATTGGCCTTTATAACATCGACGTCTCGGGGCATGGCATTACGTCGGCCCTGATGACCGCGCGGATCAGCGGGTATTTGTCGGATCAGTTTCCGGATCAGAACCTTGCGCTGGAACACGTGGAAAGCGGGGAATACACGATGCGCGAACCGGCTCAGGTGGCGTGCTTGCTGAACGATCGCCTGACCGTCGATGCGGGGGCGGAACAATATTTCACCATGGCTTTCGCCTCGGCAAACCTGACAACAGGGCAGGTCAGCCTTGTTCAGGCGGGTCATCCCAACCCCGTTTTGATTCCTGCCCACGGTCCTCCGGAATTTATCGGCAATGGCGGATTTCCAATCGGCTTGCTGCCTGATGCGCCCTATCAGAAATTTAACATCACCCTAAACACTGGGGACCGACTTCTGTTGTATTCGGACGGGTTTGTAGAGGCTGCCCTACCCGAAGGGAAAATGCTTGAAGAACATGGGCTTATAGAGTTGATACGCCAGGCTCGCCACCTGAAAGGTCGGGCCTTTCTGGACGCAATCTATAACGGTCTTTGGTGCCGGTTGCCTGATGCGCACCAGCTGGACGATGATGTATCTGCAATCATGCTGGAATACGGGCAGCTATAGCCCCATAACACTGCGCAGAAACGCGCGATCGCCGTCATTTCCTACATGGGCGACGGCAAACGCGGGATCGGTAAACACCGCCGCGTGATCCGGCTCTAGCGGGGGGCCCATGCGCATGACGGGGCGTGCAAGAAATATAGTGCACATCTTTTCAGCCCACAGGTCGTATTCGGGCATATAGGTGAATCGCCGGAAAGCACCAAGCCGTTTCGGGGTAGATATTCGCCAGCCGGTTTCCTCATAGACCTCGCGGTGCAACGCTGAAACCGGATGCTCTCCCTTATCAATGCCACCACCGGGAAGCTGGTATTCATGGTGGGGCTCTGACTGATAAGTCAACAACACCTGCCCGTCGCGAACCAAGACCGCATAGGCCCCAGGACGTAATGTATACTTTCGCCCGAAATGCGGCGGCTCGCCAAATCGTTTAATCACACCAAATATCCCTGAACCGACATTCTTGTCGCCAATCCTCAAAGATTGTATGGCAAGCCGCAAGCCTTAAGGAAACCCCATGACCATTGAATTTCCCGTCACCTGGGACGACACCGTCCTGCCTTTTCAGTTGGATGCCACCGACACACGCGGCCGCGTTGCGCGCTTGGACGGTGTGTTAAGCGGTATTCTGAAACAGCACGACTATCCCGAACCGGTCGAGGCGCTTGTGGCTGAAATGGCCCTTCTTACCGCATTGATCGGACAGACGATCAAGCTGCGTTGGAAGCTGTCCCTGCAGGTGCAAACCAACGGCCCTGTGCGCATGATCGCCACCGATTACTATGGCCCCACCGCCGAAGGGCAGCCCGCGAAAATCCGCGCCTATGCCAGTTTTGACGCCGACCGCGTTGATCCCGCGGGTAAACCGATGGCGCAGCTGGGCAAAGGCTATTTCGCTGTGATGATTGATCAGGGCAAGGGCATGCAGCCCTATCAGGGGATTTCGCCCCTGTCAGAAAACTCGATCGCCGAAGCGGCCGAGGCGTATTTCGCCCAGTCCGAGCAACTGCCAACCCGTTTTGAGCTGACCTACGGAAAATCCACCGAGGCTGGCGGGAAAGAGCATTGGCGTGCTGGTGGTGTGATGATCCAGAACATGCCCAAAGCCTCGCCCCACGTGACGGGCGAAGGTGGCAGCGGTGCGGGTGGTATCTTGTTGGCGCAGGATCTGGTTTTTGGCGAGGACGAGGAAAACTGGAACCGTGCCAACATCTTGCTCGACTCGGTCGAGGATTTCGAGTTGATCGGCCCGACTGTGTCCGCCACCGAACTTTTGGTCCGTCTGTTCAATCAGGAAGGTCCCCGCGCCTTTGAGCCCCAACCGGTCGAGTTCGGCTGCACCTGCTCGGAAGAGCGCGTGCGCAGTTCGTTGTCGATCTACTCGGTCAAAGACATTGCGACCATGACGACCGAAGACGGCAAGGTTACTGCCGACTGCCAGTTCTGCGGCGCCCATTACGAGCTTGATCCGGCGACTGTCGGCAAAGACGCGGTTTAGGTGGTATTCCCCGATCCGATATCCTCGCTTCGCCGCGCCATCGCTGCTGCGGGCGCGGGATCGTCGGATTTTGATTTGAACCCGGATGTTGTGCTGCCAGAAAACCGTGTGTTGCGACCGGCTGCGGTGTTGGTGGCTGTGACGATGGCTTCGGGTCAGCCCGAAGTTATCCTGACCAAGCGGTCTTCGCATCTCAAGCATCATCCGGGTCAGATTGCCTTTCCGGGCGGAAAACAAGACGAAACAGACACTAACCTAGCCCAAACAGCGCTTCGAGAGGCGAGGGAAGAGATCGGCTTACCTTCGGAAATCGTAGAAATCTTGGGCGAGATGCCGGTGCATGAGACTGTTACCGGATTTCGGGTGACGCCGATTGTGGCCCATGTTCGGGAAGCGTTCAAAGTCATCCCCGAAGCGGGGGAAGTGGACGAGGTGTTTCAGGTTCCCTTGTCCCACTTTGTCGGCGCGCAAAACTATCAGATTCAGGGACGTCACTGGCGTGGGACGAAGAGACATTACTACACCGCCCCCTACGGCCCCTATTACATCTGGGGTGCCACAGCGCGGATGTTACGGGCCTTGTCCGAGGGGCTAGAGCCATGAAGCTGTCAGGTGACTGGTTCCAAAACGAAGCGACCCAGGCGGTTTTCGCTATGCTGAATTACGCGGGGTATGAAGCCTATATGGTCGGCGGATGCGTACGGAACGCGCTGATAGGTGCGCCGGTGTCTGACATTGACATCAGCACCAACGCAACGCCGGAAATAGTCACTAACATAGCTGAAAAGGCGGGTTTGCGTGCGATCCCGACGGGAATTGACCATGGCACGATTACGGTTATTTCCGGCGGTGAGCCGCATGAGATCACGACGTATCGACACGACGTCGAAACCGACGGGCGGCGCGCGGTGATCGCCTTTGCCGATAACATGGTGGACGATGCAAAGCGGCGTGATTTCACGATGAACGCGCTTTACGCCGATGCTCGGGGTCAGGTTGTTGACCCGTTGGGCGGCTTGGACGATCTTCAGGCGCGCGTGGTTCGGTTTATCGGTGATGCACAGGACCGCATTCAGGAAGACTACTTACGCATTCTGCGGTTTTTCCGATTTTCAGCTTGGTATGGTGATCGCGCCAAGGGATTCGATGCTGATGCCTTGGCCGCAATCGGAGCAAATTTGGCGGGATTAGAGACACTTTCGCGGGAACGTGTCGGGCATGAGGTCACAAAACTGCTGCAAGCGCCTGATCCGTCTATGGCAGTCGCTGTGATGGCCCAGACAGGCGTTCTGATGCAGATATTGCAAGGTTCTGATGCGAAAGCCCTGCCAGTTCTGGTGCATCTTGAAAGTCTGGCGGATGTTGCGCCGTCTTTTACCCGTCGTCTGGCCGCGCTGGGCGGGCAGAATGTTGGTGAATCTCTGCGGCTTAGTAAATCCGAAGCGCGTGAAGTTGAGCGTCTGCGTGACGCTGCAACAGAAATCGATGCGGCGGAAACGATGGGATATCGTCTGGGCGCAGTTTCGGGGTTGGATGCCAGACTGGTGCGTTTGGCCTTGTTAGAGACTATTTTTGACCCATCGGACATTGAAAAGGTTCGGTTCGGGGCAAATCAGGTTTTCCCTGTTACCGCTGCTGACTTGATGGACCGTTTGCAGGGTCCCGATTTGGGGGCAGCTTTAAAACGGCTGGAAGCCGAATGGATCGCGTCGGGGTTTGCCCTGACCAAAGAAGAGTTGATTGCGAAGCTATGACCGAATTTCAGATTACACGCTTGGGACATTTAGGCGAAGGCATCGCAGAGGGTCCGGTTTTCGCCCCGCTTACCCTGCCCGACGAGGTGGTGACAGCTACGCTGTCTGGTGACCGGCTGACAGACGTGCGCATTGTGACACCCAGTGCCGATCGCGTGAAACCGCCCTGCCGCTACTTCAAATCCTGTGGTGGATGCCAGTTGCA
Source organism: uncultured Rhodobacterales bacterium (assembly GCA_964453855.1). Classification (GTDB taxonomy): domain Bacteria; phylum Pseudomonadota; class Alphaproteobacteria; order Rhodobacterales; family Rhodobacteraceae; genus JASMHC01. The sequence continues at coordinate 27,811 of CAYVRN010000014.1, read as the reverse complement.
GCATGCCTCGGATTCTTTCGTAGAAGGCTGGAAAAAATCCGTCGTTGAAAAGGCCCTGAAAGCGCAGGGAATCGAGACTATTCCAACTGAAATCTTGGTTTCTCCGCCCCGCAGCCGCAGGCGAGCAACCTTTTCGGTCAAGCGCACCAAGAAGGGGGCAACGGCGGGATTTCACGCCCGAGGCTCGGACGTGATTGTCGAAATTCCCGATTGCATTCTGTTGGATCCCGCAGTTTTGGCGGGTCGTACGGTAGCCGAAGATTTGGCTATTGTGGGCGGGTCACGCAAGGCTGAGCTGTCGGTCTCGGTGACAAGCAGCCTGCGCGGGCTTGATGTGTTTGTGATTGGCGGCAAGCCGTTAGATGGCCCGCTGCAAATCGCCTTGGCCGAGGTGGTTCAAAAGCACCAATTGGCTCGTTTGGCGTGGGACGACGAAGTGGTGGCAATGGCCGTTCCGCCCGTCCAACCCTTTGGTGATGCCGAGGTTACACCACCCCCAGGCGCCTTTTTGCAGGCCACGAAAGAGGGTGAAAAGGCTTTGTTAGACTCTGTTTTGCAAGCAATCAACGGCGCCAAGCATGTTGCCGATCTATTTGCGGGGTGCGGAACGTTCAGCCTACCCATTGCTGCGCAGGCCGAGGTACAGGCTTTCGAAGGCGATAAGGCAATGACATTGGCCTTGGAAAAGGGCTGGCGTTTCGGGACCGGCATGAAGCAAGTGACGGCTACGGCCCGCGATCTATTTCGCAACCCCTTGATGCCCGAGGATATGACCAAGTTCGATGCGGTTGTGATCGACCCGCCCCGCGCCGGGGCAAAGGCGCAGGTTGAAGAGTTGGCGCAGTCGAGCGTACCGGTGATCGCGTTTGTGTCGTGCAATCCGGTGACCTTCGCACGCGATGCCCGCATTCTGCTGGACGGTGGCTATCAGATGGACTGGATCAAGGTGGTCGACCAGTTCCGTTGGTCGAGCCACATCGAAGTCGTTGCGCGCTTTATCCGCGCATAGGGTTATTCTGCCGCGATCTCGTCGCATTTTTCGTTCAGCTCCATGTGGCCGCCTGAGTTTGAAAATACGCGACGCATCATCGGCTCGAAAAATTCGAGCGGTTTGGTCGGATAGTTGGGATCGAACGAGTTCTGATCGTAGTTGTGGCAAAAATACTTGCAGTCTTCGTAATAGGGGCTGTCTTTGTATTTCTCGCGCGCGTGGCGGTCTCCACCCAAGTGATGATTGTAATAATACCCTTGGAAGACGCAGTGATGTTTCAGAATCCAGACCGCCTTTTCCGACATATAGGGCTTGGCAATCGCTGCCGCGACATCGCCGTGATTATAGGGTGACAGGATATCGCCCACATCATGGATCAGGGCTGCAACGACCATCTCTTCGTCTTCGCCTGCTTCATGTGCGCGGGTCGCCGTTTGCAAGCAGTGCTGGTAACGGTTGATCGGGTAGGGCGTCCACTCTTCATCAAGCGAGCGGATTGCATCCATCAGGCGGTCAACCAAGCCTGCGTTGAATTCTTCTTCGTAGGCTTCAACCGCATGCCAATCGGCAGCGGTGGCTTCTTCGAACGAGGTCCAGGTGGGTTTGTGTGACTTGTCCATGGTGGCTCTGTCCTTTGGTGATCGGTTTTAAAAAGAGTATCGTGTAAAACTGAAAATGAAAGATATTCCGAATACGTCAGAACTTTGGTTCATGTGCGACGGACGTTATGAGAGGCTCACCGACGTTTAGACAATAGCGCGGGCGTAAAAATTCGGGTATTCTGCTTTGAAACAGGGCAAATCAGACCCGGCGAGCAGATGAAACATTTACGCATTCTTTCCGTCCTTGCGGCGGCATTGTTCCTGACGGGCTGTTTGCCTGTGATTGGATCGTTTCCGCAGGCAAAGATCACCTCGGTGTTGATCGATAAATCCGACCGCCGGATGTATCTGCTCAGTTATGGTATTCCGGTGAAGCAATACGTGATTGATCTGGGAAGCAATCCGGTGGGTCCCAAGCGCCAGCGCGGCGATGGGAAAACGCCCGAGGGAGATTACCACATCACCCATGTGAACACCCGCAGTGCCTATACGTTGTCGCTCGGGCTGAATTACCCGAACGAGCAGGACATTCAGATTTCAAAAGCAATGGGGGTTGATCCGGGTGATGATATTTTCATTCACGGTTTGCCAACAGGATACGGAGGCGCCCCGCCAGACTGGACAAACGGATGCGTGGCTGTGACCAATGATGACATCCGCGAGATCGTATCGATCGTGAAACCGGGCACGCCTGTGAAGATCAAACCCTAACCGGTGACGGCGAAGGCGACGTTTTCGTCCAGCGCGTCGTTCAGCATGTTTTCCAGATCTTCGACATCCAGTTCGGGCGCGATACCTGTGACCAGCGTCCACCAGATTTTGCCGCTGGCTTCCTGATACCACGCAAAGCCGATCTGGTCGGCGCGGGGGTCAAGGATTACACCGCGGGTGTCGGGTTGCTCCATCCAGGCGCTAAGGGTTTCAAGCTCGGTCTCGTAGGTTTCCGAGATAGTTTCGCCCAGGAACTGGCCGGTGTAGCCCACGCGTGCAACACGATCGAGCGGCGACGATCCGTCTGAGCCGAAATGCCAAGGGCGGTTTTGACGCTCCATATCACGTGAATGGGTGGCGGCGGCGGCGGTCAGACGGCTATCAAACTCAACTTCTCCGACACCGGCGGCCAGACGCAAAGCGTTGACCGCATCCAGCATGCGGTACTGGATGGTTGCCTCGGACCCTGTGGGAATCCGGTAAAGCTTTGGCAAAGGCTTCGCACCGGGGGCCAAAGCTTCTTCGGGCACCTCACACGCCGCAAGCACCAATGTTGCCGCCATCAAAAACGCTGTCAAAATCCGCATGTTCCGCCCCTGTCCGCGTGTGCCACTGCCGCATAGCCTGTGGCTAAGAGTTTTTCAAATCCGCAGTTCTCACATCAGCGCGATGACGCCAGTTTGAATTGCAGGCTGTGAGTTTGCGACCTATATATGCGGGAAATTGAAAATGGGCGAGTGGAGTTTCACATGACCGAAAATCGTTGGGACAAGATTGGGCGTCGCAGATTCCTGCAATCTGGTGGCGCAGCTGTGTTGGCCGGACCAGCGATTGCGCAAGAGGTATTTGAGGGGGCAGAAACCACCGAGGTTGAGGAAGAGATCAGCACGGTCGTCCGACACAATATTTCGAGCTTCCGCATGCTGGACTGGCAACCCTATTTCGACAGACTGGGCAAAGGGGCGATTCTGGTCGATACGACCTCGCGGGCGGTGCATTACTGGAATGCCGACGAAACGGTCTACAAGCTTTACCCGTGCAGCGTGCCCTTGACCGAGGACCTTACCCGCCTGGGCCGCACCAGTGTGGTTCAAAAGGTCGAAGGCCCCAGCTGGCGTCCGACGCCCGACATGATCAAGCGTAATCCCGAGTGGCCCAGCTTTATCGGCCCCGGACCCGATAATCCGCTGGGAACCCACGCATTATATCTGAGCTGGCAGTATTATCGCATTCACGGCACCCACGACACGCGGAAAATCGGGCGCCGGTCTTCAAATGGCTGCATTGGTCTTTACAACGAACACATCGCCGAATTGTTCGGTTTGGCCAAAATAGGTACGCAAGTGTTGCTTATTTGACCACATTTCTGTGATCAGGCGGAATCCTGCCAGAAGTTGCATTTGCATTTCTCATTAAATGTTGGTTAGACATAGGCCACGAGGTTAAAGTCTTACGCGCACAAGGGCCGACAATTCGGTTCCGGCGGTAATTTGGAGGTCATACAATGAAAAAACTCGTAGTAGCAGCAGCTATCATCGCAGCAGCAGCCACCGCAGCTTCGGCTGGTTCGATGGACGCACCTGTCATGGAAGCACCGGTTGTTGTTGAAGCAGCAGAAGCAGCTTCGTCGGCAGGCGGATGGTTGATCCCGCTGATCCTGATCGCTCTGATCGTGGCAGCAGCAAGCGGCGTAGTCTAATAGCCGATCCAATGGATCTGAAGAATTTGAAAGGGCGGTCGGTTTCGACCGCCCTTTTCTTTATGACTATTAAAGCCATCCACCCAGATTGGCTTCGATGACTTCGGTCAATGCTTCGATATGCGCGTCGTCATCGTTCAGGCAGGGAATATAGGTGAACTGCTCCCCGCCCGCTTCTTCAAAGCTTTCGCGGATTTCCTCGTTGATCTCTTCCAGCGTCTCGATGCAATCGGCGGAAAACGCGGGCGCAATCACCGCGATTTTCTTTTTGCCGTCTTCGGCCAGACGGGCGACTTCTTCTACGGTGTATGGCTTCAGCCACTCTTCGGGGCCGAACTTGGACTGGAAGGTCGTGACAATTTCCGAATCACCCCACCCCAACCGCTCTTTCAGCAGGCGCGTGGTTTTTGCGCATTGGCAGTGATAGGGGTCACCCTCAAGTAGATAACGTTTGGGCAACCCGTGGTAAGAGCACACAAGAACGTCAGGCTTTTCGTCTAGATCGGCATAGGCGCGCTCAACAGATTGCGCTAACGCCTCGATATATTTCGGGTGCTCGAAATACGGATCAACCACACGGGCTGTCGGTTGCCATTTCTGTTGCATCAAGGCGCGGAAGAATTGATCGTTCGCTGTGGCCGACGTTGCACCCGCGTAATGCGGATAGAGCGGGAAAAACAAAATTTTGTGGCATCCGGCATCTACCATTTCCTGCACTTTGGCAGGTGTCGAGGGGTTCCCGTAGCGCATACAGTAATCAACCACCACCTGATCGCCGTAGCGCTTGTTCATTGCGTCGGTAATCTTGGCCGTCTGCTGCTTGGTAATCGTCGCCAGCGGACTTTCATTCGCTTCGTTGTTCCAGATCGTCTTATAGGCCGCCCCCGACCGGAACGGGCGTGAGGTCAGGATAATAAGCTGCAAAAGCGGCTGCCACAGCCAAGGCGAATAGTCGATCACGCGCCTGTCCGACAGAAACTCGCCCAGGTAACGGCGCATCGACCAGTAATCTGTGGCGTCCGGCGTGCCGAGGTTGGCGATCAGAATGCCCACTTTTTCCTGCGGTAGCTTCGGGTGATCTTTTGGGGCGTTCGGCAGCTCTCGGGTCATGTTCGTGTCCTGTTTCGGTTCGGGGCAGAGTGTCTAAGCCCTTATACGGCGTCAATCCGATAGTGGATTTTCTTTCGTGCCCAAAGCGGCCGCCAAAGAATGAGTGGCTGATCCGGGGCGGAGCGGTTTGGGTTGGTTTTCAGCGGGCGCCCAGCCCAGAAGGAAAAGCAGTTCGAATGTGGCCTTTAGGCGGCCATCGGCCCCTGGATGATCTTGCGCATAGAACATTTGTGCGGCGGCAAACAGGGTGCGCGGAACTGGTTTGCGGTGGCGCTGGGTCAAGGCGTTGGCTTCCCCCATCGCCCGCAAATCATGCATCAGGTGTATCACATCGCGGTATTCCACATTCAGCGGCAGGCTGTCGGCAACCGGCAGAGCCAAGCCTGCCCGTTGCAGCAGGCCGCCCATGTCTCGGATTTCAGCCATCGGGGCCACGCGGGGGGACAGGCCGCCCATCACCTGCGCTTCGGCCTTTGACAATGCGTCTCGTAGTTCCGTTAGAGTACCACCACCAAACGCCACAGATAGGAATAAACCGTCGGGACGCAGGGCGCGGCGGCATTGGATCAATTGGCCTACGGGGTCGCTGGACCAATGCAGGCTCATGGCGTGAATCACCAGATCATGGGATTCGGGCGTGAGATCCAGAACATCATCATCGGCGACAATCTTTGCGTCGGGGAAGGCCGAGGCCCAAATGTCGGGAAAACCCGTCACGATCACAACGTCTGTAAACGTGCGGTTAACCATCGCCAGACGATCCTTGATCTCGGCAATCGCTTCGAGATGCAGAAAATCCGCCGGATCGCTTTTACAGCGGATGCGGTGGCGCAAAAGGGCCTGTCGGTCGGTCAGGTTCGGGACGGTGTTCATATGGCTGGTAATAGGGTCGCGCGGGCGGCTTTTCAAACCGTATTAGAGACGATTTTTCCTCCGCACTGTCTAGGCTGTGGGGAAATGGTCAGCGAACTGGGGGCTTTGTGCCCCGATTGTTGGCGCGAGGCGCATTTCATCAGCGGTTTGGTCTGCGACAAATGCGGGGTGCCTTTACCTGGAGAATGCAGCGATCAGCCCGAGCTGTGCGATGACTGCATGACAATCGCCCGCCCTTGGGTGCAGGGTCGCGCGGTCTTTGTGTATAAAGGGACGGGCCGCAAGCTGGTGTTGGCGTTAAAGCACGCCGACCGGCAAGAAATAGCGCCGCCCGCCGCCCGTTGGATGATCCGTACGCTTGACGGTATTCTGACCACTGCCACGGTGATCGCACCGGTCCCCTTGCATTGGACACGATTCTGGAAGCGGCGGTATAATCAGTCGGCTTTGCTGGCCAATGCGATTGCAAAGCAATCCGGCGCGACTTCGGTCCCTGATCTGTTGCATCGCAAGCGGCGTACACGGTCGCTGGACGGGCTTTCGCGGGACGAGCGATTTGCGTTGATGCAGGGCAGGTTAACTTTGAATCCGCGTTTTCAAGACCGGATCAAAGGACGAAATGTGCTTTTGGTCGATGACGTCATGACCAGCGGCGCAACGTTAGCCGCAGCAACCGAGGCCTGCCATGTTGCAGGAGCAGCGCAGGTATGTATTGTCGCACTGGCACGCGTTCAGAAAGATGCCTAAATCAGAATGTATCTGATAATTTGTGATGGAAGGCCCGAAAATGCCGAAGATTGATATCTACACCCGCCCGATGTGTGGCTTTTGCAGCTCGGCCAAGCGTCTGTTGGACAGCAAGGGCGTCGAATACAATGAAACCAACATCTGGAGTGTTGAAGGCGCCCGAGATGAAATGCTTGAGCGTTCGAACGGTGGACAGACGGTGCCTCAGATCTTTATCGGCGATACGCATGTCGGCGGCTGCGATGATCTGTTCGCGTTAGAGCGGGCGGGTAAGCTGGACTCGATGCTGGCAGGCTGATCCATGAAAGCCGCCTTGATCCAGATGACCTCGGGGGATGATCCCGCACAGAACCTGCAACAGGTTCTGGCCTATCTTGATGAAGGCGTTTCTTTGGGTGCTCAGTTTCTGCTGACGCCCGAGGTCACGAACTGCGTGTCCTTGTCGAGGGCGCATCAGGAACAGGTGTTGTGCCATCAACAGGATGATCCGATGCTGGCGGCGGTTCGGTCTTATTGCGCAGAAAAAAGCGTTTGGGTGCTGCTTGGTTCACTGGCCTTGAAAACTGGTGATGCTGACGGGCGGTTCGCCAACCGATCGTTTCTGATCGACCCGCAGGGCGCGATTGCCGCGTGGTACGACAAGATCCATATGTTCGACGTTCAGGTGACCGAACAGGAAACCTTCCGAGAATCCGCTGGCTACCGCCCCGGCGATCGTACTGCCGGGGCGAAAACCCCGTTTGGCAATGTCGGGCTGACGGTTTGTTATGACATGCGGTTTCCGCATCTTTATCGGACATTGGCCCAAGCAGGCGCAGATATCCTGACAGTTCCGGCGGCGTTTTCACCTGTGACGGGCCGGGCGCATTGGGAATCCTTGCTGCGTGCCCGCGCGATTGAAAACGGGTGTTATGTCTTGGCTCCCGCACAAACAGGGCGACATCCGACAAGCGGTGAAAAGGTGCGTGAAACCTATGGGCACAGCCTTGCGGTAGACCCGTGGGGCAAAGTGATACTGGATGCCGGAACCAAGGCGGGGGTCTATATCGTTGATTTGGAACCCGAAAACGTGGCAAAAGCCCGTCAGCGCGTGCCGTCGATTACCCACGATCGGAAATTCAGCGCGCCGGAAGGATTGTGAATGAACACCCCCGTCAACTCTTTGGCGATTACGCTATTCAGCGAAGTGCTGACCGCTGACCAATTGCTGCGCAACCGGTTAAGCAAGGTGTTGCCCAAGGGGATGGAGTTGTCGCATTTCTCGGTTCTGAACCATCTTGCGCATTCGTCAGATGAAAAAACACCGGCGCAATTGGCAAAAAGCTTTCACGTGACCCGTGGAGCCATGTCGAACACGCTTAGCAAGCTTGAAACGGCGGGATATATCCACATCCGCCCCGATTGGGACGACGCCCGTCGTAAACAGGTTGCCATTAGTAAGGCGGGCCGGCTGGCCCGCGATACCGCAGTTGCATCTATTGCGCCTTTGCTTGAGAGCGTCGTTGACGATCTGGGAGACGCCAAAGTTCGGGCGGCGCTGCCGATCCTGCGCGAATTGCGTGTGCGCCTGGAAAGCGACGTTTGATCAGTCGCGCAATGAAGCGGTCACGTAGTTCACGCTCAGATCACGATCCGAAATCGACCAACTCCAAAGGATCGGGTTAAAGACGAAGCCCTTTTTGTCCACCGGGCGCAATCCTGCAGTTTCTAGCAGGGTCACCAGCTCGTCCGGTGTGATAAACTTTGACCATTCATGCGTACCGCGCGGTAGCCAGCGCATCACCACCTCGGCCCCAAGAATAGCAACAGCATAACTTTTGGGGTTCCGGTTGATGGTGGAACACAGATGCAGCCCGCCCGGCTTCAGCAGCGCATGGCAAGCGTTCAGATAGGCCTGAGGGTCTGCGACGTGTTCGACCACCTCCATGTTCAGAACCACATCAAATTGTTCACCCGCTTCGGCCAATGCTTCGGCGGTGGTATGGCGATAGTCGATGTCCAGACCTGACTGCTCAGCATGAATGCGGGCCACAGGCAAATTCCGCTCGGCGGCGTCGGCACCTACGACAGTGGCCCCAAGGCGCGCCATTGGTTCAGACAGCAACCCACCGCCACAACCGATATCAAGCAAGCGCAACCCGTCGAAGGGTCTCGCATCGGACAAATCGCGCCCGAACTCGGCGGCTATCTGGCCGGTGATATAGTCCAATCGGCAGGGGTTCAGCATATGCAAGGGCTTGAACTTGCCGTTCGGATCCCACCATTCGGCGGCCATCGCTTCGAATTTTGCAACTTCACTGGCGTCAACAGTGGTCTGATGGCTTTGCATTCCGGTCTCCATATGCTTTTTTGACCCGTGACCCAGTATATAGGGCGAAAATGGACAAGACCGCAGGCCAAATGACCGCAGTGCAGCATCTCTACCCGCCGATCGACCCGTTTGACCAGCGGATGATGGACGTTGGCGACGGCCACACTGTGTATTTTGAACAATGTGGCAATCCCAATGGCATTCCGGTGGTGGTTTGCCACGGTGGACCGGGCGGCGGATGCAGCCCGACCATGCGGCGATTCTTCGATCCAAAGGTCTATCGCGTTATTCTGTTCGATCAGCGGGGATGTGGGCGGTCGAACCCCTATGCCAGCATCGAAAACAACACCACTTGGCACCTTGTTGCCGACATGGAAAAAATTCGTGAGGCGCTGGGCATTGAACGTTGGGTTCTGTTCGGAGGCAGCTGGGGGGCGACACTAGCGCTGGTTTATGCTCAGACCCACCCGATGCGGGTGCGCCATCTGGTGCTGCGCGGCGTGTTCCTAAGCACGCAAACCGAACTGGATTGGTTCTACGGCGGCGGAGCATCACGATTTTTCCCCGAACTTTGGGCAAGGTTCACAGCCATGATCCCGGAAGACGAGCGCGGCGATATGATCGCAGCCTACAACAAACGTCTGTTCAGCGGGAACCGGTCGGAAGAAACCCGCTATGGCCGCGCGTGGTCGGCGTGGGAAACGGCGCTGGCGTCGATCGAAAACTCTGGCACCAGCAGCTATGGCGGTTCCGGCGAATATGCGCGCGCCTTTGCCCGGCTTGAGAACCATTATTTTAGCAACGCGTGTTTTCTGTCTGAAAGCCAGCAAATCCTGAACAATATGGACGAGATCAACGGCATCGGGGGAACCATCGTTCAGGGACGCTATGACATGATCTGCCCGCCCACCTCGGCCTATGAGCTGTCGCGGAAGTGGATCCTAAGCGATCTGCGCATGATCGGCAAAGCGGGTCATGCCATGTCGGAAACTGGGATCACGTCAGAGCTGGTAAGGATCATGAACCATTTACCTGCGCGCTACGGGATGTGACGGGACGAGGGGCCAGCCCCTCGTCGTCCATTGATTACTCGGACCAATGGCGCAACCAAGGACGACCCCCGAAGTATTGTCACCAAGAAGAAACAGGGGTTGAGATTAGCCGTCCCGCCCGGGTTCGTCTGGATTGCTGGAGAACAGCGCGATCTTGTTGCCTTGCGGATCGCGCAGATAGCCCACGTAGAAGTTGGGTCCGTAGGCATCCCGAAAGCCCGGAGGCCCTTCATCGGTGCCGCTGGCTGCAAGTGCTGCGCGATGCAGGTCACGAACCTGTTTCTGCGCCTGCGCTTCAAATGCAACCATAGCCCCGTTGCCCGCCGAGGCGGGGCGTCCGTCAAATGTTGGCTTTACATAAAAGTCTGGCAGGACCGGAGATTGCCCAATCGGAGGGGGAAGGGCGTAGCTGAGACCCTCGGGACCCTTGGTCAGGTTGTATCCGAGGTCGAGCAGGAACGAAGAATAAAACCGTTCTGCAAGTGTCAGGTCATCAGATCCAACAGTCACGTAGGCGATCATTTATGCGTACCCTTGGCCATCAAAAGTCCTTGAGCAAGCGCGTGGTTTCCGGATCAAGAAACCCTGCAACTGTAGCTTCGGTTTCCAGTTCAAGCGCCTTGTGAAGTGCCCCCGCTGTTGACTGATTCAGCACCCGTTTCATGGCGCGAGTGGACAGGGTGGGCAGTGCAGCCAGACGGCTGGCGACATCATTTGCCTCGGCCAAAAGATCGCTGTCTTTGGCGACCCGCCACGCGACGCCAAGTTCGTGTAGGTCCGCAGCCGAATACCGCTGACCCAAAAATAGCATTTCACGCGCCTTGAACGGCCCGACAATCGACGGCAGGATCGAGGTGACCGCGCCCGTCACAAACAGGTTCAGCGATACTTCGGGGAAAAACGCCTTGGCGCCTTCTGCCCAGATCGGGAAGTCACAGTTCAGCGCCCATTCGAACCCGCCTCCCACGGCCCAACCGTTGATCGCGCCGACGACAGGCTTTGCTCCAAACACAATGGCAACTGTAGCCCTTTGGATCGCATCGACCATGGCGCGGGCTTCTTCCTCGGTTTCTGGATGGACATGTTCGTTGCGATCGTCACCCGCGCAGAAGGCCTTGCCTGCGCCGGTAAAAATGATGGCCCGCGTAGCCGGATCGCGGTTGGCGTCGTCAAAGGCCAAAGACACCTCGTCGATCAGGCGGCGATTCATCGCGTTCATCGCATGGGGGCGGTTCAATGTGATGGTGCGAACACCCTCGGCGGTCAGCTCTGATGTGATCGTTTCGTAGGTAAAGGCAGTCATTCATAGCTCCTTATCACGCGTCTGGTTTTGCCCTCGGTGCGGGGGAATGTGCCATAGGGCAGGATTGTTACACGCAGGGTTGCGCCCAGTTTCTTTTTGAACTCTGCCTCGATCCGCGTGCTCAGTGTGCCATCATCCTGTCCGTCCGCAGCCAGCTCTACGTGGACAGGTAAATGATCATAAGGTGGCGGGGTATCCAGCATGATCCGGTAGTCTCCCGCAAGCTCGGCAAAGCTGGTGACAACGGCGGCCACCATGGTCGGGAACATGTTCAATCCACGCACCACGACCATATCATCCGAACGCCCGATCACCCGAAAGCGGAACCCGGCGCAGCCGCATTGGCAAGTATCGGTGGCTTCGATCCGGATGATATCGCCGGTTCGGAAGCGCACCAAGGGCTGGCAGTCACGGCTAAGGTGGGTCAACACCAGCTCGCCTTCGATCCCTGCCTCAAGCGGTTTAACCTGCTCGGTATCGGGATCAATCAGCTCGGCATGCAGCACATCATGGGCCACAAAGTGCAGCGCTGTGTCATAGGCGCATTCAGACGCGAAGTTGCAGAACACATCCGACACGCCGTAATTCGCGTTGCGCGGCTGCATTCCCCATGTGTCGTTCAGACGCTTTCGAAAGGCCGGATCGTCAATGCCCGGTTCGCCGCCGAACAAACCCAGCTTCAACCCCAGATCACGGGGGTGCATATCTGGGAACTTTTCGGCAATCACCTTTTCCAGAACAGCGGGGTAAGATGGCGTGCAGGATATCGCCGTGATGCCGGTTTGCAGGATCGTTTCGATCAAAAGCTCGGTCGAACCCACGCCAAACGGCACCACAGTGGCGCCCGTACGTTCAAGCGTCAGGTGATCGGTCAGCCCGCCCATCCACATCTGATAGTTCAGGCAATGCACCACGGTTGTTCCCGCGCCCAGACCGGCCAGCGATTGCGCGCGGCTACCGACGATTTCGGTGATTTCGCAATCGCGGGCGCTCATCGCCAGATTCATCGCCTGCCCCGTCGTGCCCGAGGTGCGATGCAGGCGGCTGACCTGCGCCGATGGCGCGGCCAGATAATCGCCAAACGGTGGATGGGCAGGCTGGGACAGCCGCAAGCCTGCCTTATCCGAAAACGGCAGTTCGGCCAAATCCTCAAGCCGTTTCGGGGGATGCTGACCGTTCCACAAACGCTGATAAAACGCCGAGTTATTCGCAACATAAGTGCTTTGTTGCTCCCAGGCGGCTTGCCTGTGCTCTGCCAAGTCGTGAAGCGGCACCTTGTGGCCGTCGTGTATCAAGCTCATATCCGATTGCCTTTTTCGCAGTGCGCTTTTCTTGGGTAGAGGTCACTTGGAAAAAGGCGGTAAGTCAAGCGGGGCAGAGGTTGGGCGGACGCTATTGGTGGTCTGAAGCCATGCTATTTCGAGTAAGCCGGGGATTCAAAGCTATGGGTTACTTGAAAAGCTGGCTCTCCATTTTCGACCATTGTTCAAATATCCAATATATCTATCGGTATGGTGTGAGCCACGTCCAGATGGATAATGTCTAAACGTCATGTTGTCTGGCTCGATATATGCCGCCCATTTTCGACCATCCCAAGCTAGATACTCGAGAAGGGGTGATTTCTGGGTAATCCCAAGGGAATTCTTATACCTCCAAATGGTTGGTTCCCCGACCTCGACCCAAGCTGACAGTAAATTTCCGTCCCAATCAGTAACATCAATACCAGAGGAATGATGCTTGCCTGAGCCGCTTTCGGGCTCGTGAAAAAAGTTTCTCGCCATTCGCTTGCTCCGATTACGTAAATGAGCAATTAAATCCCTCATAATGGTTTAAAACAACTAGAATTTGTAACAAATCACTCCTCGCCATCCACTTTCCCACGCATGGCCTTAACCTCTCCGCGGACCTTCTTGGCTTTGATCCGGCGGTTTTTTGAGCCAAGCGTCGGACGGGTCGGGATGCGGCGTTTGGGGGTGACTAGCGCTTTGCGGATCAGTTCGGCCAGACGTTCGCGAGCAATGTCGCGGTTGCGGGCCTGGCTGCGCTCGTCGCTGACTTGCAGAACGATTGCGCCTTCTAACGTCCAGCGCCGACCAGCCAGTTTTTTCAGGCGGCGTTTGACTGGATCGGTCAGGTTGGGCGAACGTTCAGCCTCAAAGCGTAGCTCGACCGCGGTCGAAACCTTGTTGACGTTCTGTCCACCCGGTCCCGAGGCGCGGATGAACTGTTCGGTCAGCTCCCAGTCGTCGATGTGAATTTGGTCGGTGATACGCAGCATGGGGCTTATGTAGTGTTTCGCTGTAAAATTGTCACAAATGTATAAATCGCAGATACAAAAAGGGCCGTCCTATCGCAACGGGACGGCCCTTCGAGAATGTTAGGAGGTGGGCCGGTTAGGCGCTCACCAATTCGGGATTTTGCCGCAAAGGGCTGCCTCTACGGACCAAACCTCCGAACTGTTCCGACACCTCTCTCCAATACCTCTCTAGACACTGGACCACCTCCTTTCAGTTGTTGCGTTAGGGGAAGCGTGCCACAGATTTTGCGTATGTCAAAAGGTTTTTTTGTAAATGTTGTGTGTCACCACAACACTTACCCCTTTTGAGCGCCGTCCGGCGTAACCCATTTCAGCAGGATAAGACCCAGTAAAAACAGCACAACAAGCGGCGTCACGCCCAGTTGCTGACTGCCCGTGATCGCGGTGACCGAGCCGATCAGAATTGGTGCCACGAAGCTGGTGGATTTACCCGCCAGGGCATAAAGACCAAAGGCTTCGGTCATCCTTTCCGGGTTTGCTTGTCGTACCATCATGGTTCTGGATGCGGATTGAAGCATGCCACCGATTGCACCAATCATTGCGCCCAGCCCGTAGAAAGCGATGTCGGGCAAGTTGCTGTCTGCGGTGACAGCGATTCCAAACACGCTATCGCGGGATACTAGAACACAGCCGATCGTGACCAGTGTTAGCAGGATGATTGATAGTTTAATCACCGGCCTTGGACCCATGCGTTCATCCATGCGCCCGCCAATCCAAGCGAAGATTGCCCCGAAAATGATGGCCAAAATGCCGAATACGCCCGTATCCACGACCGACCAGCCCAGAACACCGGCCGCGTAGATGCCGCCAAAGGCATAGAGACCGTTGAGCGCGTCACGATACAGCATCGAAGATCCAAGATATGCAAACAGTGACGGGTGCTGGGGAAGTGATTTCAATGTCCGCCCCAAGTCCTTGAGAGCTGCCGTTAATGCGCCTTTTGCAGCCTTCTGAGGTTTCGGGTCTTTCACCCACAGCACAAAGGGGATCATGAATATCGCATACCATAGGGCCGTCCACGGGCCGACAAAGCGTGTGCCTTCGCGGGTTGCGGCGTCCAGACCAAAAGCAGGATCAAACCCAAGAAAGGTTTTGCCGGTTTCAGCGCTTTCCGCAAAAAAGCCCAGCATGGCAACCAAGGCGATCAATCCGCCTACATAGCCGAACGCCCAGCCGTTGCCCGAAATACGGCCTATTTCCTCTTTCGTGCCCAGATCGGGCAGCATCGAGTTGGTGAAGATCGTGGCGAACTCCATCCCGATCATGCCAACCGCGAAAAAGGCAAGCGTGGTAGTCAAATTAAAGCTGTCAGGATGCGCAAACCAAAGCCCAGCAGATCCGATCACGTAAAGGACCGAAAACCCCCAGATCCACTGCAAACGGTTGCCCGAGGTATCCGCCATGGCCCCCAAAATCGGGGCGAGAATGGCGATGATAATGCCCGCAGCCCCGATGCCAAACCCCCATGCGGCCTGCGCTTGTACGCCATCGCCCAAAAGTTCGTTGATATATGGCCCGAAGATAAACGTGATCAGTAGCGTGTTATACGGCTGACTGGCCCAGTCGAAAAAGAACCACCCCCAGATGCGACGTTTCTTTGACACTTCGCTCATTTTTTCACCATCCCCAATGATAGAAGACCATTTGACAGTGCGAACGCCAATCAATCAAGTGGGGATTTTTCCGGAGGCCAAGGCCGCGTGGATTCAGCATCGACCCAATTTTTGATCCAGTCGGGCAAAACGGGTCTTTCGCCAGTGAAACCATGCTCGCGGACAAATGCCTCGGGCGAGGCGATTCCGTTTGGCCCGACCAAAGCCGAGCGCACAAGAACCTGATTGGCGCACTCACCGTCTTTGCGCCAAATCGATTGGTCGAAATAAAAGAAACGGTCGTCCCAGCCTGCGATACGGGTCGAGATGGTGACTTTTTCGAATGCGGTGATCCGTCGGCGGTACCTTACCGAGACGCCCGCGACAGTAAAACGCCAGTTCAGCCGCGCCAAAGTCTTGTCCATACCGGCGCGAATAATGAACGGAACGCGCCCCAGATCGTACAGCGTCAGGGTGCGCCCGTTGTTCAGTTCCATCCACGGGTCAAGATCCCAAGGCCAGCAACGGTGGGTCGAAATATGCGTTTCGTCTAAAGTCATGGGCTTGCGACGGTTTTTTAAAACTTCGCCGGTGAAGCGGATCAGAGGGTACATCATGAGCTCCTTTTGATGAGGGGCTTGTTCGGGAAACAACAGACGTGGTCAACCGAAACCTTGCGGCAGACTTGCCCTTTTGCGGGGAAGACCTTACCTGTTGGTCGCGGACAAAAGGAAAGACCCGATGCAGTCAATATTCGAGATTCTGATGCTGCTGATCAGCGTCGCCAAGTTCATCATGATCGCCCACATCATCATGAGCTGGCTGATCAATTTTCAGGTGCTGAACCTGTACCAGCCGCTGGTGGCGCAAATCTGGACGGGTCTTAACCGACTTTTGAACCCGATCTACACGCCGATCCGCAATTTCCTGCCCGATACAGGTGGCATTGATCTGGCCCCGCTGGTGGCGTTCATCGGCCTGATCGCGCTCGAGATCGTTCTGCGCAACAATTACATGCTGTTCGTCTAAGCCAAGCGCTTGTTCACCGCCCGTTAGTGTGAAATTGTTTACCTAACGAGCAGATAAACAAGTCACAGGTTCCCCATGACCAACCGCGACACGCTAATGCGTGACGTTTTCGGATTCGACAGCTTCCGCCCCGGGCAGGAAGAGATCGTTGATGCCGTTGCGGCGGGTCAGAACGTATTGGCCATCATGCCCACGGGCGGTGGCAAATCCCTGTGTTTCCAGCTTCCCGCGCTGATGCGCGACGGGGTAACGGTGGTGATCTCTCCGCTGATCGCTCTGATGCGCGATCAGGTGCGCGCGCTACGCGAAGCGGGGGTCGAGGCTGGGGCGCTGACCTCGGGCAACACCCAAGACGAAACAGATGCGGTATTTCAGGCACTGGATGAGGGGCGGCTAAAGCTGCTTTATATCGCGCCGGAACGGTTGGCGGCGGGCTCGGCGTTGAACCTGTTGCGGCGGATCGGGGTTTCCTTGATTGCGGTTGATGAAGCCCATTGCGTCAGCCAGTGGGGGCACGATTTTCGCCCAGACTATTTGCGCATCGGTGAATTGCGCCGGGCGTTACAAGTTCCCTTAGCAGCTTTCACAGCCACGGCAGATGCAGAAACGCGGCAGGAAATCATCGATCGACTGTTTGACGGCACCGATCCCGCGATGTTCCTTCGCGGGTTTGACCGCCCGAACATTCATCTAAGCTTTGCTGCCAAGGATAGCCCGCGTCGCCAGATTCTCGACTTTGCCGATGCTCGCAAAGGGCAATCTGGGATCGTCTATTGCGGCACGCGTGCGAAAACCGAAAGCCTGGCTGCCGCCTTGCGCGAAGCGGGTCACAAAGCCATGCACTACCACGGCGGGATGGAGGCCGAGGCCCGCCGCGAAACCGAGACACAGTTTCAGGTTCAGGACGGGCTGATCGTGGTGGCGACGGTGGCCTTTGGAATGGGCATCGACAAGCCGGACATCCGCTGGGTGGCTCACGCGGACCTGCCGAAATCGATCGAAGCCTATTATCAGGAAATTGGCCGCGCGGGCCGTGATGGCGCCGCTGCCGAAGCGTTTACGCTGTTCGGCCCCGAAGATATCCGCCTGCGCCGTAGCCAGATCGACGAAGGCCTTGCCCCGCCCGAACGCCGTGTGGCCGATCATGGGCGATTGAATGCCTTGCTAGGGCTGGCCGAGGCGCTGAAATGCCGCCGCGAAACCCTGCTGGGGTATTTCGGCGAAACCGATGTGAAATGCGGCCGCTGCGATCTGTGCGATGTACCGCCGATGACTTTTGACGGCACACAAGCGGTTCGCAAGGCGCTGTCTGCTGCCCTGCGAACGGGCGAAAGCTTTGGTGCGGGGCATCTGATCGACATCTTGCTGGGCAACATGACCGACAAAATTGCCGCCCGTAGTCACGACACTCTGCCCACATTCGGCGTGGGCAAAGAATACAGCCGCCCGCAATGGCAGGCGATATTCCGGCAGATGATGGGGTATGATCTGGTGCGTCCCGATCCTGAACGCCACGGTGCCCTTCGAATGACGGACGCGGCACTTCCGATCCTTCGCGACGAGACGACGATTGAACTGCGCCAAGATACCGTCCGCGCCGCGAAAAGCCGCCCCGCGGTCAAGGCGATGGTGGCGGACGAAGACGCGCCTTTGCTCTCGGCGCTGAAGGCCAAAAGGCGCGCATTGGCGGAACAGGCCAGCGTGCCCGCATATGTCATCTTCCCCGACCGCACTCTGATTGAAATGGCCGAACAGCGCCCCGATACCTTGGATGCCATGGCGCGGATCAACGGGGTGGGGGCGAAAAAGCTGGAACGCTACGGCGACGCCTTTTTATCGGTGATTGCTGGTGACACGCCCGAAATGCACCCCACCCGCCGCAAGCTGGCGGGACGCGACGCGGGGCAGCTTTACGACCGGCTGATGCAGGTGCAGGCCGATCTGGCGCGCGGTCCTGAAGGCATGGACAAACCGCTGTCCTGTTCGGCCTCGCAACTGGCGAAAGTGGCGCAACTGCGCCCAGACGATGAACGCGGGCTTGAGCGGCTACTGGGTGACCGTAAGGTGGAACGTTTCGGTGCCGCATTTCTGGACGTGCTGCGGGAAGCGGGCTAAGTAACCGTTTCGAACAAACTGAAAGGTCTGCCCGTGCTTGTTGTCATCTCTCCTGCAAAGCGTCTTGACTGGTCTCCGGTTGGCGGGGACACCACCCAACCCGACTTTCAGGCCGATGCGGTCCGCTTGGCAAAGACAGCCAAGAACCTGACGCAGGGCGATCTGAAAAAGCTGATGGGGCTGTCAGATGCCTTGGCGAAATTGAACAGCGACCGTTTCAAAACCTTCGAGGCAGAGCCCGTGGTCGAAGCGACCCGCCCCGCCGTTCGCGCTTTTGCCGGTGATACCTATATCGGGCTAGAGGCGTCTTCACTGGATGACGAAGAACTGCTTTGGGCGCAGGATCACCTGCGGATACTCTCGGGGCTTTACGGGGCGCTGCGCCCGATGGATGCGATTCAGCCCTATCGTCTGGAAATGGGCAGCCGGTTGAAAACACGGCGCGGCAAGTCGCTTTATGACTATTGGGGTGACCAGATTGCCAAGGCGTTGGTGGCTCAGGCCAAGGCTTTGGACACCGATACATTGATCAACTGCGCGTCTCAGGAATATTTCGGTGCGGCGGATACCAAGGCGTTGAAGCTGCGCGTTATCACGCCTGTCTTCATGGAAGAAAAGAACGGGCAGGCCAAGATCGTGTCGTTCTTTGCCAAGAAAGCGCGCGGGTCCATGGCGCGGTTTATCATCCAGCGTCGTTTGACCGACCCCGAGGGGATCAAAGATTTTGATCTGGGCGGTTATCGCTTTGTTGAGGATATGAGCGAGGGTGATCGCTGGGTTTTCCTGCGCGACTACCCCGAAGCGGCCTGATCCTGTACCACCACCGGCAAGCGCCCGCCGTGCTTTTCGATGGCTTCGAAAATCGCGGCCTTGCGCAGTGGTTTTGACAGATAGTCATCCAGCCCCGCCTTGCGGATTTCATCTTCG